>CAZUOJ010000088.1:4951-16266 GCA_964622325.1 uncultured Armatimonadia bacterium | reverse complement strand
GGTGCCGGAGTGGTGGAATTGGTAGACGCACGGGACTCAAAATCCCGCGGGGCTCACACCCCGTGCCGGTTCGAGTCCGGCCTCCGGCACCAATATCTCTTTAAACTCTCCTCTTTCCCCTGTTCGTATTTTCATATGATTTTCGTATTTTCATATGATTTTCGTATTTTCATATGATTAGTGTTAAGCTTTTTCCACACGAAGACATTATTGATTTTATGAATTTTGTGATTTGATTTGTTTTGATTTAATTTGATTTATATCAATCATAAGTAGCGATTTAGCGATTTTTTGACTTTTTATGTCCATGTTATGCTTGCTTCTGCGGCTGTCATTTTTGTGTTTTCTTCTCCTGTTGTCTTAAAGCGTCTTCTTCTCCCTCCATAATATACGGCTTGATTTCAATGTATGTATAAAGTATCTGCTGGCCCGGCGCGGCAGGCGCATCCGAGATGCGCAGCATCGCCGTGGAGTCTGTGGCGCGAAAAACGCGCCAATGATAATTCAGCCAGAAGGGCTGGCCCACTGTAAAGCTTCCGTAACGTTCTTTGGTGGGGAAGGGCTCCTGATAATTATATCTGGAGCCAGACAATATTTCTGCGCCCTGGATTTCTATAGAAACAGGATGAATCTGCCGTGCGGATTTGCCCGCCTCCAAATCGGCATAATTTCCCGTGAGCATCTTTACAGAATATGTGCGGCCTTTCTCCAGATGGCGGATTTGCTGGCTGAAGACATTGGCTTTGCCTGCTTCTCGCCGCGAAACAAGAAATGTATCCGGGCCACGATAATAGCGCCCGATGAATTTGCCCAATCCTGGCCGTGAAAGAGCCTGGAGGCTGTCGGGCGCTGCAGGATCCAGCGTCCAGCCCTTTGTCCCCTCGGCAAAATCCGGATTTTCAATATGTGTGAGGATATATGGATAGGGATACAGGCGGCTCGTTTGTCCCTCAATACAATAATGGCGGAACATCTGTCCAAACAGCCGCAGCCGTTCCTCCTCACAATATCCCGCCCGCCAGATGTGCACACCGCCGAGGCCAAATAGGGCCGGATGTGTGGCGATCATCTGGAATTGCATATCCAGATAGGCATTGTAATTCGTATGGGCATAGCCGTCGGCGTAAGGCCAGGGGAAGGAAAAGACGCCGAAAACCCATATCGTTTTGCGCAGAATTCCGGGCAAATTTTCTTCCATGGGGATTATCGCAGAGTCTAAATAACGTCGCATAGCCGTAAGAGCCAATTTCAAAGTTGGCCATTCCGCCAGATAAGCTTCCCAACACACATAGCCCCCGCCTTCCAAACAGGTCTGGGCGAACGGCAGGCTGCCTTCATCTTTGCCGAAGCTGCCCGCCGCATACGGATAAAAGGCCTTGCCTGGAAAACGCTTATTGAGCAAACGCACGCCCTCTGCCAGCGCAGGATAGGAAGGATCATTCTTATGATAGAATTCATCCACAAGAATGCCGTCCAGCAGGGGATGCGTATAGCCCAGACGGGAGGCATACGAATTCGCTACAATCTCGCCTGAAGCCTCTAACGCTTTGTCGCTGAAGCCCGGCCGGCCGCCATATTGAATAATCTTGCCGCCTTGTTCTTTCCAGGCGCGCAAATGGCTCCAGACAGTTTCATCAGGCTCGCCAGAAGTGATAATTGTGTTCACATAAGGCAAAATATGGCGGCTCAGAAATTCCCAATCGTATAACACGCCCTGATTGATGGCCACGCTCGTAGGATAACGGCTGTGCTGAATTTCAGGCACGGCGCGCACAAGCAAATTCATTGTTACAGCAGCAGAGCCTACAGGCTCCAGGCGGATCTGATAGGCCCCCGCTTTCACATAACGCATAGCCTGCTGGGAAGATTTTTGCGGCCCCAATTCAAAAAGCTTTGCGCCATTCAGGCGCACGAGCGCCTGGCCTTGCACGCCGGGGCGCAAAGCAGAACGCACAAGCAGCCAGCGATCACAGGGCATATGGACAGAGAATTCGACGGCTTTATTGTTCTTAAGCTGAACAGAACGATTGAATAATTCCCATACAAAATTGTTGAGAATTTTAATTTTCCGGAATTCGGGCGAACGCCCGGGCCAAACAAGCCGCAGGCTCTGTTGATCCAATAGGCGTTCGGGCGCCCTCAATGTGAGCTTAGCCATATAATCTCCCCGAGGCAATTGGCCCGCATCCCAGACAATTTCTTCCCGCATTTGCGGCTCTGTCGTCAATTTCGCCTTGCGGACAATCTGGCCGCCTCGCTGCAAAATCGCCTGCAATTGCAACGGCGTCTCATTAGGAATTGCAGCCCAGGAGGGAATATCCACAGAAACAACAATTTTGCCGGGATCAGGATAAGCTCGTGCCTTGATCGCCATCTGTCCTGTAGCGACATTGGCAGCTGCGGCAGGCGTGACACGCACTTGCTCCGGCTTTGTGTACACTTTGACATTGTCAATTAAAGCCACATGCCATACATAAAAGCCAATCTGTTCCCCAAGGGGGCCGGGCAAAGGCCCCGGATGCGTATAATCCAGAACTGTCTGGCCATCAATAATGTGGATAAAGCGGGATCTTTCTCGTTGACAAACGATATGATGCCATTTGTGGGGGACAATTTTCCTTTCATATTGCTTGACTATTTGCCCTTTGAACATGAGCTGGCTGAATGTGTTCATTTGGGAGCCAAAGCCAAACAAAAAGCCGCTGGCGTAGCCGGCGTCCGTGCCATTGAGCACGGCGCTCAAATCACAGGGGCGATCCGTGGGCGCCATCGCATCGTATTCCAGACGCTGCGCGCCGGCAAAAGAGCGCAAACACACAACAAAATTGCTGCCGAGCTCATTTTCCTGGCCAATTTTCAAAGCCCCGTTTTCCAGCGTCATTTTTCCGCCGCCCCAATCGCCGCCAATCTGCGTCCGCGTAAAATCATCCGTAAAACGCAGGGTCCAATGCGCCGGCGCCGCAGGAGGCGTTGTTTGGGCGTACAAACAAGTCCCCACAGACATCATCGCAAATAGACAAAATGTGCTCCAAAGCGTTTTCATGATGATAGCCTCTTTTTCTTATTCTTGTTTTGTGCTATTTTTCTTCAAACTGAAAGTTGTTTCCTTTTGTTCTGAGAAATTAATATGGGCAATTGGCTTGTTTTTTGTCTGAAAAAGTTATATGTTTCCGCAAAAGCCAATAGCTTTTCTGTTGGTAAGGGAACACAGACGGGATGATTGTAAATTGTAAATTAAATAAGCTGAAAAAATCTCTTCAGCACTAGAAAGAAAAAGGAGGAAGAACAATGCCAGATTTTATGAATCCATTTTCTGGAATGACGCCCGAACGGAAGCTGACATTGGGGGAACTGACGCGCGCCATACGGCTTTCGATTGCCGCTGAACACGAAGCGATTCATTTGTATGAAGCACTGGCAGATGCCTGTGAGGATCCTTTGGCGGCAAAAGTGCTGCGGGACATCGCCAATGAGGAAAAAGTCCATGCGGGAGAATTTCAGCGGCTGCTAAACATTTTGGCGCCGGAGGAGGAAGAATTTTTGAAGGAAGGCGCTGAAGAAGTAGACGAAATGCGGGAGGAAAATTAATCGATTTCCAAACACAGTTTAGCCGTCCAATAAGAAGCATCCTGTGAACAATATCCGCTGACTCCATTTTGGAGGCAAGCGGATTTTTATTTTTTATCAACAGCCTATTCTTAATCTTAAGTTGGGAGATGTTTTCCCGATATTATCGTTGACAAAGCGGCGGAAATCAGTTATCGGGAGGATTGAGGCATTGCAAGTTCTTGTTGCTTCACAGGACTCCGTTTTGCGCCATGCCTTGATAAAAATTTTACAAGAACGGGGCCATAAGGTGTGGCCAGCCAGTGAGGGGATGGAAGCCTGGCGCATTTTGCAGACAAAAAATCCTCCCCGTTTAGCCTTAATCCAATGGGAATTGCCGGGCATGGATGCGCCCCAGCTATGTCAGCGGCTACGCAGTCGGCATCAGGCCCCTTATGTCTATGTCATTATTTTAGGCCGCGAAGCTCTTCACATTGAGCCGCAGGATATCTGGACGGCTGGCGCAGATGATTATCTTCCCTGGCCCCTGGATTTAGAGTTTTTATGCCTTCGTCTCCATGCCGCTGAACACATTATTGCCCTGCAAGAAGATTGCCTCGCAGCGCGTCAAGCGCTGGAATATAAGGCGACGCATGATCCGTTAACAGACACTTGGAATCGATTGGAAGCTTTAAATATCCTTGAGCGCGAAGTGGCGCGCAGCGTACGCGAAGGCTGGCAAGTGTGCGTGGCGCTATTTGATCTGGATTATTTCAAAAATATCAATGATACATATGGACATCTTGCCGGAGACGAAGCTTTGCGCATTGTGGCGACGCGTCTCAAACATTCACTGCGCCCCTATGATGTGTTGGGACGCTATGGCGGAGAAGAATTTATTCTAATCCTTGCTGGCTGTAGCCCCCGACATGCGGCAGGCATTGTAGAACGCCTGCGGCAGCAAATTGCCAGCACGCCTGTGGAACTGGATGGCCAGTCCGTCCAGCTTACAATGAGCGCAGGCGTGGCTGTATGGGATAATAACGAATATGGAGACATCCAGGCCTTCTTGCGCGCTGCTGATGCCGCCCTTTATGCGGCAAAACGAGCGGGACGTAACTGTGTGCGCACAGCCTGGCAGCTGAAAGAAAAACTAACAGAAATTGCCCGAGAAGAAGCCGCGTAAAGACATCATTCCGCCTGTACAGAGGCTCCTCTTCGCCTAAGAAAATGTTAAGAAAATGTTTACGCTGTCCGCCCTCCATATTGTGTAAGAATTTTTTGATGCTGTTCGCACAAAGCAAGACGCTGCCGTCGCATCCTGCGCATCAGTTCCTCGATTGTTGTATGTCCTAAGGCGAGGAGACAAGATGGCTCCTCACAGCCTATCTCTCCTGTCCAATGATAAAAAAGAGCCTGTAAAAGATAGCTTTTGCTAATTTCATTCACACACCGATCCCCAAAGCCGAAGGGCGTCGTCCCCAGAAGCTGCTCCTCCTCTTCCTCTTCCTCCAGGCCAAATATTGCCATTTGTTGCCGTATAAAATGATATCGCTTGGGCAATACGCGTAGCTCTATTAGCCCGCTTGTCGAAATGATCGTGGGAAGGCCTAATATCGCCTTTCGCAATTGTAAATACGTGGCGCTTTCCTGCCATACGCCGAAATAGTGGGCTGTGAATATGATATGGATATGGGAAAGACGCGTTTCGGCAGCTGGCAGCAAAAGGCGCAATAAGCTTTGCAAAGCATAGGCGTCATATATGATTTCATAGCCCTTTTCTGCTGGAGCCAGGGGCGGCAGATATTTTCGCTCAGAAGGCTTGACGAGATTATCAATCTGGATTCGGGCGAGCTGCTGAGCCAGTGTGGAAACTAATTTATCCCGCTGCTTTTCGGAAAAGCGCGCCAGATGATGTGTAAAAAAATCCGAGCGTGGCAAAATCTGCGTGGCCGGCAAACAGGCTCCCAGCCAGTGCGCCAAATAATCTATATCCAGGCCCGCGCTGTCGGGATCATCATAAAGATAAATGGCCTGTAAGGAGGATTTCATAGATCCTCTTTTTGCCCCAAACGCGCCCACAATGTTTCTTCATCCAGCCCTTCCACTATGATTCGCTTATGGCGGCTTGTCTCGCCGCTGATGAGTCGAAGAGCGGATAGGGGCACATTGAGCTTTTGGCTCAGCAGGGAGAGCAAGGCCCGATTGGCCGCTCCTTCCACAGGCGGCGCCGTCACTTTCACATAGAGCACGCCCTCCCGGAGAGGACCGATTTCATTGCGCCGGGCGCGAGGCGTCAAGCGAATAGATAAGCAGCATTGCTTCATTAATAGATGATAGCCCCAAAATCTAAAAAAATCCCATAATGAGTCGCGCGTAAGTTCCCCTTCTTGGGAGCCCTGATATAGCCGCCTTACATAGCCAATAACAGCAAAAAAAACACGAGCGTGTTGTTCAGAGCATGACAGACAATGGAGGGCCAAAGCGAAAGAGTGCGCTCATACAACACAGCCAATACAATGCCGATGAGCGTTACAGGCGCCAGGATCGCTAAATTATTGTGCATGAGGCCGAATAACAGGGCGCTGCTGAACACAGCCGCGGGCGCTTGCAAACGCCGCCGCAATCCGGCGTATACAAAGCCGCGAAAAATCATTTCTTCCAGCACGGGCGCCAGCACACAGACGACAACAAATAAGATGATTTGCGCGGGCAGAGCGCGCGTCTGCAAAATAATCTGTTGGCCTGTCTGAGCGATTTCCCAACTCTGTCCGCTGAGAAAAGGCCTCTGGCCTGGCAGGAAATAGGCCAGACCAATTAACAGAATAATTAACACGGCATAGCCGCCAATCCCCTGCATGATCTGCGATAAAGGATGGCGGCCGCGCAGGCCCAGCATTCGCCTCCAGGAGGAGAATGAGCGCATAGAAATGCCCGAAAGCCGCCGACGGATTAGCCACAAAGCTGCTCCTATGGCGAGCACATATTGGAGTGTCACAAGACACACACGCTGAACATCGGAGGCCTCCGCAGCGCCGCGCGGCAAAGATAAGCCGATGACAAAGCTCAAGGCAATCATAAAAAAATACAAAAAAGCCACAATTTCTAAAGCATCTATAGGCTCCCAGGGCACAATTATTTTTGGCCGCGGCGGGCGAGGCTTGGGGACAAAAAAAGCCCAGCGGATGAAAGCTAGGAGCACAAGCAGAAAGCCTGCTAGGGCCAGCCCCCCATAAATGCTGGCTAAAATAAGCGCTTTGCGGCCAAATTGATATATCAGCATGTTAGCCCATTGCCGCGCCTCTGAGGCCCGCGCTTCGTCCCCTAGGCGTTCATAATAACGAATTAACGCCATTGCCGTCAGCCATGGGCTCTGGCTTTGCCATCGCTGCCAATCCTCCTGTGTCAAGCGCGGGCTTCCGTTTTCCGGCGCATAAAGCTGGGCCAGGCCCCAAAAAAAGGACGCGTGTTGCTCATCTAAGGCGGCTGCACGCATGAAAGCCTCCTGGGCTTGTTTCAGAAAGCCGCGTTCGCCGTAAATCAAGCCCAGACGATGCCAGGCCGCGGGATTAGGCAAATCCCCCAGAGCGGCGCGTTCGTATTCTGCGATAGCGCGCTCTTGCAGAAGGCGCGCTTCCCGCACTATAGGCCAGGAATGCCCCGGACGGACAAGCTCAAGATACGCCCCCATCCGATACATCAAATCGGCTTGCAACAGAAGAGGCCATGAGATCTCGTATTTCTCTCCCGCCAGCTTCCGTTTCTCTTGCTCGCGGACAGCCATCAAGCCAGCTGCTATTGAAAATAGCAACAACACAATCGCTATGCGCACAATAGCACGGGGATTATGAGCGAGGCTCAGACTCTGAAGCACTTTGCTTTATCCTTAGACTACAGGCCGGCTGTGTGCAACGCCGAGAGAATGATTTTTTCTGCCAGCATAAGCAGCAAAAAAAGCAGCATGGGCGAAAAATCTAAAGGGACGCCCCCCTGATATCTTTGCAACGCCTGACGCAGAGGCCGTAACAGGGGCTCCGTTAGTCTATACACTAAAGGAGCCACATATTCCCCCAAAAAGCCATAAGAGGGCACGCGAATCCAGCTCAAAATCACGCGTGCGAACAGGATAAGATAATATATTTGAAAGGCAAGCGCTACAAGCCCGCTAATCTGCATTGGATATCATTTATCTAGTTTCTTGCCTAATTCCGCGGCGCGTTCTGTGGCGGCGATAATAGCTTCTATAATGGCGCTGCGTAAGCCTCCCCGCTCCAGCATGCGCAATCCCGCCATTGTCGTCCCGCCTGGCGATGTGACGAGATCCTTTAATTGCGCTGGGCTTTCGCCTTGTGAAAGCAGCCATTCGCCGACGCCTTTAAGGGTTTGAGCGGCTAAAGCTATAGCCTGAGGGCGCGGCAGGCCAGCAGCTACGCCCCCATCAATCATGGCTTCCGCCAATGCAGCCACAAATGCTGGCCCCGAGCCCGATAACCCTGTGACAGCATCCATTACTTTTTCTTCTACAGATACGGCTGTGCCCACAGCAGTAAAGAGCCTGTGGACAAAGCCCAGATGTTCCGGGCGCGCCCAAGCGTTCGCCGCATACGCACTGGCCGCTTCGCCTACTGTGACAAGGATATTGGGCATCACACGAATGAGCGGCCGAGCGCCAAGCAGCTCCTCCAACCGTCCCAATGTAATGCCTGCAGCAATAGATATCACAAGCTGTTCAGGCAAAAAACGCAAAGCACTGACAACTTCAGCCAGATTTTGCGGCTTCACTGCTAACAAGACAGCCTTTGAGGCGCTGACAAGCTCTTGATTGTCTTCCGTCGTAAAAAGGCCTTGTTCGCGAAGCCTGGCTAACGGCTCGGCGCGCACATCGCTGACAATAATTTGCTCTGCCGCCAATGCGCCACGCTGGACAAAGCCCAGTGCTAAATGGCTGCCCATCGCGCCGGCGCCAATGATCCCCAATTCATACATGTAACAATTGTCCCACTATTTGCGTTACAATTTATAATTCTTGAATGGAGCGATGATCCGTTTCCTCGTAGCGCGGCTCGCCTGTATGCGGCCCCTCCAGCGCTAATTTTTCTACAGGCATGTCGAAGGGGGCGCAAACGAAAACCCAGTCGGCAATACGCCGCATATAGCCATTCAGGCCATATGTTACCCCTGCCAGAAAATCCCGTATCCTTTTGGCTTCGGGCTCAGCCGCTGCTTGCAAATTCAATAAAACAGGCCGACGTCGCTTGATTTCGTCGGCCACTTTCGTCGCCTGTTCCATATTTTTGGGATCAGCACGAACAATACAGAGGCCCGCATATTCCGCGCGTTCCGGGCGTCGCGGCGAAGAATGCTTGCCTCCGTAAGGAGCGGGGGCAGGATCCGGCGCCTCCTCGTATTCGTAATCGTATCCTTCCGCTTCTAACTCCTCGCTTGTCAGTTCCCCCTCAGGCATGCGCCAATCATTAAACAGTTTTAAGGCTTGCTTAAAGATGGACATCGGACTCCTCCCGTTGCTGTATTGTATGCTATAGCGTGTGGCTTGATGATGTCGCTTCCTTGTGTGTCTTTTGCGCTCTTTTGTGCTTGTTATGAAAAATGCGGCGATGATGTCCTTTCAAGCCTGTTTATTTGTTTCGCGGCCCAAATATAGCTGTGCCAATGCGCACAATAGTCGCGCCCTCTTCAATAGCCACTTCAAAATCATGCGACATCCCCATAGACAAGTGGCGCAAATCCTGTTGGGGATATTGTGCTGCTAATTGCTCGCGCAATTCCCGCAGCCTCCGAAAATATGGACGCGTTTGCTCCGGATCCTCGGCTAACGGCGGAATTATCATCAGCCCCTGCCAATCCAGGCCAGGCAATTGCGCTAGATATTCTGCTAGCTTCGGCACTTCCTCTAACGGACAGCCAAATTTCGTTTCCTCGCCTGCCAAATCCACTTGCATCAGCACAGGCTGTCTGCGGCTCCCTGCACGCGCACGCCGATCCACTTCTTCCGCCAGCCGCACACTGTCAATAACTTCTATGAGCGCACAAAAAGGCGTCAAATAGCGCGCTTTATTTCGCTGCAGATGCCCGATAAAATGCCATTGCAAATCTGGGAAACGCTGGGCTAAGGCTTCGTATTTGGGAAGCAATTCCTGCACATAATTTTCGCCAAAATGCATGACGCCTGCTTCGGCTGCAGCCGCGATCTCCTCTATGCTGCGCGTCTTGCTGACTGCGACTAATGTAATTTCTTGAGGATCACGCCCTACACGAGCTGCCGCGCTAGCAATCCGCTCCCGGACACGCTGCAAATTCACAACAACATCCGACATTTCCAGCTCCCTGCGGCCGCAGCGCCTCAAGATTTATCTTTATCATTCTCTTCGATTTCCAATGTCCAATCGCCGAAATCCTCATCCTCAGCCTCGGCGCTGGCCTGCGCCAAAGGATCGACAATGCCTCCCGGGATGGCTGCCACAGGCTCCACTGAGGGCGCGGGCGGAGGCGGGGGCGGCGCGGCTTCCTCTTCCAGCCCAGGCGGCGGAGGCGGCGGCGCAAACTCTTCTTCCGCCTCCTCCACAAGTCCCGGCGGAGGCGGGGGGGGCGCAAATTCTTCTTCCGCCAATTCAGCCGGCGGCGCAGCAGCCGGCGGGGGAGGCGGCGCCATTTCCAGGGCCTCTTCTTGCAACGACAAAGCGCTGGGCGGCACTGCAGGCTCAGCGTAAGCAGGCGTTGCCGTCACAGGAGCTGCTGAGGGCGGAGGCGCCAGGGGCTCTTCCATTTCTGCCAAAGCCTCGGCAGGCGCGCCTCCTAAAAATCCCGACTCCTCTTCCTCATAATAAGCCTCGGGCTCCTCCCCTGCCGTTAGGGCGGCTACGCCGCCTTGCAGCACATTAAGGGCAAGCTCCAGAGCCGTCGGGGGACGCGTGGCGGCAGGATCAAAAGGATTTCCACAATGCTGGCAAAAGCGCAATTCTCTGGGATTTTCAGTGCCACAATGCGCGCAGTTTTGGCCTGTCCCCTCTTGCCGTAGCGGCGTAAAACACATTAAGCACGCCCCTCGTCGGGCCGGATTTTCCTGCCCACATTGCCCACAATATGTCACATTTGTCGCCACGGCAGCTGTTTCTGCTCCCTCATTGTTCGCCATGGCTCGTCGGCTCCTTTGTATTTGGCTCTTGAAAATAGCGTGCTGTATGCTTGCAAGCTATTTTCTATAATGCGAGTATATGCTACTTTTAATTTTCTTGTCAATAATGATTGGCTTGCCTTGGCGCTTTCTCTTATTTTGGGATTTGAATTCGGAGCAGGAAAATCCTTTTAAACAAATTACATTCATGAAACACACATTTTAACAAACGCTTCGCTCTGATTACAATGAATGATACATAAAGGAGGCTTTCGCTGATGACGCCGACAAACACACGGATGCTGGAGGAAGAAGTCCGGGCTGTGCTGGAAATATGGCATATTCAGCCCCTCTTTACACGGCCTACAAGTGGGACTGCAAATGCCAGCCTTGTGATTGTCACACGACGCGGGCAATATGTTTTACGGCGTCGCAATCCGCGTTATGCTTCTCCCGAACAGCTCGTGTACGATCATTCCGTGCTGCGCGGGATGCGGCAGGCTGGCTTGCCCGTGCCCAAAATCGTACGCACGCCTGCAGGCAGCCGCTGGGCAGAATATCGCGGCTCTATTTATGAATTGTTTGAATTCATTGAAGGAGAAGCGGCTACGCCAGAACATCCAGAAGAAATTCGCGA
>CAZUOJ010000088.1:0-4851 GCA_964622325.1 uncultured Armatimonadia bacterium | reverse complement strand
CAATGGGCGCTGATGAAAATTTTTATGACAGCATATCAGGAGCACATTCGGCTGCAGCCGGAAGAATGGGCCGCCTTGCCGGCGCTCATGCGCCAACGCTGGCTCTATTGCCGCGTGGATGCGATGCAACGAAAAATTGCTCCGCCCGATCAACTGCGTTTTCTGACAACAGGCATTCGGGAGATCTTTCTGTGGATCGATAACAATGAAGAAGCGCTCAAAGGGCCTGGCTGGAATTAAAAGAGCGGCTTTTATTTGTTTGCGAAGCCTATAGATATAACAAAACAAAAATGCGCTAAATTATAGTATCGTGTTCACATTAAAGCGAACATTCTCCCCTTCTGAAGCAATCAGGGCTCCTCAGGCGTGGGGAAGATAGCTTCGTCTGCAGGCTTTTCCCTCAATATTTCCTGTGCCAGGGCGAGCGCCTCTTCTTTTGTGCGAATACGTCCTTCGGCCTGTGCCTCCTGAACGGCTTTGAGGACAACGCTAAAATGCTTCCCGGGCGTGTAGCCCGCCGCAATAAGATCTGTTCCTGAAAGCAAAGGCTGCGCCTGCGCGCTGTGCAGCCATTGCAAATAGCGCTCGAGCAATTGATCCAAAAGCGCCGCTAAACGCTCATGATAGCCAGATGTTGTGGCCGGCCCCAGACAGGCACGAGCATCCGCTAAAGCCAACAGTAGGAGGCCAATCCCGTGCGGCTGAACGGCTTGAAACATCCGTAACAGGGCGCGAGGGGTAATTTCTTGCGGCAGACGCCCATCCTGAGGCAATGCCAGATTCGCTAAATGTAAGGGCCACAAATGATGTGCTACAAGCAGACGAATAATTTGCGCATGTTTTTTTCGCCAGCGGAAGCGCTGGACAATGCTGAGCGCTAATTCCGCTCCGACGCGTTCATGGCCCAAAAAGCGCCATTTGCCCTCCTCTTGTGTGCGTGTAGGCGGCTTGCCAAAATCATGAAGCAATGCCGCCATCAGGAGAATTTTCTGAATATGTTTTTGTTGCAAATAGCGCCGAATAGGCTCCTGCGTACGAGGAAAAGCCTCTTCTGGCTGCAGCAGGAGCTTTTCGAGTTCAGCAATTGTTTGCAAGGTGTGGCCCCAAACATCGAGATGATGATAGCCCCCTTGCTCCATTCCTCGCATGGGCGCAATTTCCGGAATCAAATAACACAGTACGCCATCCTCATCCATAAGCTGAAAAGTGGCTGATGTGCGCGCCGGATAGAGCAATTTCCACAATTCCAGTCCCAGGCGTTCGGCTGGCGCCTCCGCCACAAGAGGGGCTAATTGCTTCAGCCAGGTGCGCGTCTCTGCTTCTATGCGGAAGCCAAGCTCTGATACAAAACGATAGACACGGAGCAGGCGCACAGGATCATTTTGCAAATTCTGACGGGCAGGCGTGCGCAAGAGGCCGCTTTTCAAATCCTGCAATCCTCCGCATGGATCTATCAGCTGAGCCGAGCGCACATCATAGGCTATGGCATTGATGGATACATCTCGCAGGCCCAAATCAGCGATTATGCCTGCCGGATGCAGCTCGCTTAAATCCAGACAATGTTCAGGATTGTGAGGCTCCAGCACAATCCGATAACACATTGTCCTTTCGTGTAAGAGCACAAGGCGGCCCCGCACACGTTGTGCTAATTTTTCCGCCAGGCGTGGCACGCCGCGCGCCACAAAATCCCAATCTTGCACAGGCCGCCCCAACAAAGAGTCACGCACGGCGCCGCCGACAATATATATAGGCCGACGCCATTCTTCCGCTATCTGTTGCACAGCAAAATGCGCGGATTCCGCCTCCCACGCCTGCTGTATTGCAGCTACAGGATTTTCTAACATAAAGTGCTGTGGCTCCCTACGAACTTCCTCTTCAGCGTTTTCTCAAGGCTTCCCTTCATCTGGGGATAGCTTATCGACGGCTTGATACAAGCGAGCAATTTCTTCCTCCGTCAATGTTCGCCATTGTCCTGCCGGCAAATCGCCCAGCTCTACATTCCCAATGGCCACGCGGATTAGTCTCTGCACAGGATGTCCCACAGCAGCCAGCATCCGCCGAATTTGTCGTTTACGTCCCTCGTATAAAGTCATTTGGAGTAATGTGGCGTTGGGCAAATGCTCAATAATCTGCACATCAGTGGGCGCTGTTAAGCCATCCTCTAAAACAATCCCGCGGCCTAATTGAGCCCTAGTGGACGGCGAAACATGCCCAGCGGCCCAAACAAGATATGTTTTGGGCACGTGAAAGCGTGGATGCATAAGCCTATAAGCCAGTTCCCCATCATCAAAGAGAAACATCAAGCCCTCAGAATCGGCATCTAGGCGGCCTACGGGATAGACTAGTTTACGAAGAGGTTCGGGAATAAGCGTCATAACAGTAGGACGCCCCTGAGGATCTGAACGAGTGGAAATCATGCCTCGGGGCTTGTGCACGGCCAAATAATGATGATGGGAGGGAACGCTAAGAGTCTGGCCATCCACGGCGATAATTTGCTTTTGCGGATCGGCTTTCATCCCTAAACGCGCGGGCTGGCCGTCCACTGTAACGCGTCCCTCGCGGATAAGCTTTTCGCTTTCGCGTCGGGATGCGATGCCGGCGCGTGCGAGCAGCTTTTGTAGTCGCTCCATGCAGCAACACTCCTGCCGCCCAAAACACTAAAAGCAGTGCTCCGCCATGAGGAATCTTTAAATCTGTTATCCGCGCCCATAAAGATAACGGCACAGCTTCCACAGCCACAAGAGCTGTAGAAGCGCCATTAGAAGCTTTTAATTCTCCGACTACATCGCCGATTTGAATGGGCGCTTCACATTGGCTTTGTATGTTTATGTGTAAAGCTGCCGCCTCTGGATGCTCTTTCGGATAAATGACATACACATTGCGGACAGGCCGCGCCTGCACAACATTCCGGGCGCCGCGTTTCACAGGAACAAAATAAATCTCCTGCGTCCGCGCTACAGCTTGCCGTTCATAATTCTCCCAGCCCCATTCTATCAGACGACGGGCGTCTGTCCAAGCATCTTTGCATTTAAGCACAACGGCAATTAAACGCCAATCTCCTTGCGTGGCCGAAGCAGCAAGGCATCGGCCTGCTTGTTTCGTATAGCCTGTTTTGATGCCATCACATTTGTTCCAGCGCAAAAGCAGCCGATTACGATTGATAAGCTTCCGCGCATAGGGCTTTCCGGGCCAGCTAATGATGGCTTCTTTTGTCGCCACAAGGCGTGCAAAAATCGGATTTTGCATGCTTTGACGGGCAATTTCGGCCAGATCCGCCGCTGTCGAATAATGTTGAATATGATGCAATCCGTGCGGATTAACAAAATGCGTCTCCGTCAAGCCCATAGCGTATGCACGCCGATTCATCATCTCCACAAATGCCGGCACGGACCCTCCAATGGCTTCAGCCACAAATACAGTGGCATCATTTGCCGATTTAATCAAGGCCGCTTGTAAGGCTTCGCTCAGCTTTAATCGCTCGCCAGCTTTTAAATGAATTGTGCTTTCGCCTGTGGCAGCCGCTTGAGCGCTGGCAAGGAAATATTCCTCCAGACGGCCTGACTCGATGGCTAACAGGCCCGTCATCATTTTCGTCAGACTAGCAGGAAACATGCGCTTGTGGGCATTGCGTTCCCACAGCACTGTTCCTGTTTCGGCATCAATAAGAATAGCCGCTTGAGCGGATAAATCAGGCTCGGAAGAAACAACATGAGTCGCGTTAGACACAAACGCCCCTTCGGCAGCTTGCGCGGGCGCGTCTGCCCCCAGCTCAAAAAAGCTCATTCCCACAATTGCTAAAAAAATTATTCGGAAGGAGAAGATTTGTCCTCATCCTCCTGAGCTGCAGAAAGCTCTTCCAGGGATTCGCCTAATAATTTGGATTGGGGAGCTGAATCGCCAATATCTGGCAAATCCACACGTGGCAGTTCAGATAAATCGGCCAATCCAAAGCAGGATAAGAAGCGCGGCGTTGTTTCAAAAAGAAACGGACGCCCCGGCGCATCTTTTCGCCCTTTAATCCGGATCAGGCCTTTTTCTAAAAGCGATGTGACAATTGCGGCCGAATTGACGCCGCGCAAAGCGTCAATTTCTGGCCGCGTAATCGGCTGGCGATAGGCGATAATGGCCAGCGTTTCCAGAGCTTGAATGGAAAGTTTTTCCGGCTCTGGCTCCAATAATTTTTGCACATAATCGGCAAATTCCGGCCTTGTTGCTAATGTATAGCCACCGGCTAACGATACAACATGCAGCCCGTGGCCTTGAAGATGTTCGTTGAGCTGCTCACATAAGCGAGGGATGTCTGTGCTTTCGCAGCCCAAAACATAAGCCAGACGCTCGGCGGGCACAGGCTCGCCAGCCACAAATAACAAGCATTCCAGCGCGCACAATAAACTTTTGTCGGAAAACGCCGCCAAAGCCTCCGCCTTATCTGCGCCATTCTCACAGTTTTGGGATACGTCCGCTGCAAGGGCTTCGTCCTGCTGGGCGTTTTCGGATGCAGACAGTTCACGAATAGGCAACATTTTCTTCATTGTCCAGCCCCAACATTAGGCAAAAGCTTACATAATTAGCTTGTATGATGTTGAATTGGCCGCTTTTTTAAAGTTTCCTGGAAAATTTTACAGCGCCAGCTATCTATTAAAAAATATATTTCTTGTAATTCGGGCGTTTATTTTCATTCGCTATTGTCTTGCTGGTCCGCGATGCCAGAAGGGGCGCGATCATTTTTCGCGCTTGTGATAAGCTCCACAGCGAAATCCCGCAACGGAAATGTCTGGCGAATACGAATGCGGCGGCGACGGACTAATTCCAATATCGCCAGGAATGTGACAATAACAAATAGACGCGAGG
>CAZUOJ010000087.1:0-16356 GCA_964622325.1 uncultured Armatimonadia bacterium | reverse complement strand
AACCCAGCCGTCCCAGCCTTCCCAGAATTCCGGCGCGCGCGGATGATGTCCGGGATGCACCGACAGCGCATCCACATAATCCAGCCCTCCCGCTTCCACAAATTCCCGCCACCACTGGGCCTCCACGCCGCCCAGCCCCGCATTCATCACTTTCCCCTCCGGAAATACAGCCCGCATAGCCTCATATTGCGGCCGCAGCATATATTGCACATAGGGCGTGGCCCGGACGCTAAAATTGAGCTCATTGCCCACTTCCACATACGGAGACAAAAAGCGAAAATGCGTCAGGGCCGCCATTAGCTTCCGTCGAAAAGCCGTCGCTTCCGCTTCATCCTGGGGCGCAGGATGAAATGCTTGCACATGGAGCCCTATCCCCCATTTCTTAAGCCGTTCCTTTTCGCGGCGGGCGGCTTCCACTTCTTCAGGGCGTATATCTTCCGCCATCCGAAATCCTCCGCCCCGCAGCCAATGCACGCCAATCCGCGCCATCATGGCGAGGGCGACTTCCGGAGGAGGCTGATCCGGATAACGCTCCGGCTGACACGCCAGTGCCGCCATCCCAAATGGCGACGCCGGCTCAATGTTCACCGGCCGCGGCGGAAGGCAGGCTAAAAAGGCGCGTAACAGGCGTCGTTTGCCTTGTGCCATCAACAATTCGCCAGCCAGAAAATAGATGCCCCGCTGCGCCGTCACGCCGGGAGCCAAAACGATCACGCGGCTTTTGCCCGGCGCCAGAACTATTGTCAGATTCTCGCCTGCGACACACTGGCCATAATAATCGTACACGCTCCAGCGCAGCTGGCCTGTCTGCGGCCTGGAATCCACATTAGCGAGGCGCACTGTAAAGCCCAGAGGCTGGCCAGGCGCCCGCACTGGCGCGCCCTTCCCTGTGCTGACAGCCACGCTGAGGGGCTCCGCCGCAGCCGCGGCCAGCATATCCTCATCCGACACGCTTTCAGACGCAGCGATGATTTCGATTGTGCCAGCTATCTTTTGCGGCGCCCGTGCGGGCAAGCCCAGCCGCAGGAAACTGACACGCTTCAAATCGCCGCTATAAAGCCAATCCGGATCGTACCAGGAAGTTAATAAGATGAGCCGACAGCTCGCCAGCTTTATTTCCCGCAATTGGCGCTCACACAGCGGATAGGGCGTGTCGCCCGGCACTTCCCACTCATAACGCCCCTCCGGCTGCATCCATTTAATAAGCGGACGGCTGCGCGCCGCAATGAGCTTTTGGGGCATATTTAGCCGCAAGCCATCCGTCCAGCCAAAAAACGAACGCTCCGGGCCCGTGTATTCAATCTCCCAGTGGAGCTGAAGACAATGGGGGCCCATAAGGCGCGCCTGGCAGATGACACGGGCCTCCTTCGCCGCCGGCCCCGCCAGGCGAAAGCGCAATATCCAGGCCCTCTTGTCTTCCTCTACGGCTGCCACGGCATCAACGCCTTCTGTGTAAAAAGCTTCTTCCTTTTCCGTAAAGCGGGCGGAATAGCGAATGCCTTCTAGAAGCGGAAGGCGTTTGCCCTTCACAATGGCTGTTAGAGCCATCGTCTGGGGCGAAAACTGCAAGGGATAAAAGAAAACGGAAGCAAAGCCCGCGCTGTTCCACAGGAGTGTAGAACAGGCTACAAAAAATATCTTCACGCTTAAAAGCCCGCGATGGGAGAAAAATTGTTCCTGGGCAGATGTTAATTGTGATTTATTGCCGCCAGGAATTCTCTGGAGCCTCATCAAGCCTCGCTCCCCTATGGATTATTCGCAGAATAAAGCCGCAATCCCCTTTGCCATATATTATGCCGCGACAAGCGATATAATCAGCTCGTATCGATAAATGTTGCGCCGGATCCCGGCTTTTTCCTGCGAAAGACAAGCCTTTTACAAAAGCGCTTTTCTTTTCCCTCTGGCACAAGCCTCGGCCTGTTATGCGCGGGCAAAGCCCTTTTCTGTGTGTTGCATCACTATCTTCTGTATGTTATTCTCTCTTTGTTTTGGGGTATGTACAAAAGCGGAGAAGCGCGGAAAAGCGGAGGCGTTTATGGGGGAAACTGCGGATTATGTGATGAGCGAAGCGATACGGGCGGCCTATCAGCGAGGCGAAGAGGAAGAAACAATGGGCCCGATTGTGCGTGTGGATGCGCAGGGGCGGCCTGTGGGACGGATTCAAGAGGGAGATTATGTGATTTTTTACGACATCCGCGGCGAGCGCGAAATTGAGCTATCGCGGACGCTCGTGGAACGGAACTTTTCCGCATTTCCCACAGCAGGCATCGCTGTCAAGCTGGCGACAATGATCGAATATCATCCTTCCTTAGGCGCCCGTGTGGCGTTTCCGCCGCAAAAAGAACTGCCAGACACGCTCTGTGAAGTTGTCAGCCGCGCGGGCTTGCGCCAAATCAAAATCGCCGAATCAGAAAAAAGCATTCATATTCGCTATTTTCTGAACGGCAAACGCGAAAGGCCTTTTCCCGGAGAGGAATGTATCATCATTGAATCTGCGCGGGATGTAGAAGATTTTGATGAACGGCCCCAAATGTATGTGGCGGAAGTGGCGCAGGCGGCCATTGAGAAAATAGCCGATCCGCGTTACGCCCTTGTGATTGTGAATTTCGCCAATATGGATGTCGTGGGGCATATTGAAGATAAAAAAGCAGTGCTGCAGGCGATTGAAGCCGTGGATGAAGCTGTGGGGCGCGTGCTTTCGGCGGCGCAAGCGCACGATGTGACAGCTATTGTCACGGCTGATCATGGCACTGTAGAAAAATGGTATTATCCTGACGGAAAAGTGGATACAGGCCATACAGACAGTCCTGTGCCGTGTGTGATTGTCCCGGCGAAAGGAATAAAAATAAAGAATATGCGTGCCCGGGGAACGCTATGTGATGTAGCGCCGACTGTGCTCCAGCTTTTAGGCTTGCCGCCGCCCCAAACGATGACAGGGAAAGCGCTTTGGGAAGGGGAAAAGCAGCCAGATAGCGGGGCTGCCCGCGTCCTGCTGTTAATTGTGGATGGCTGGGGCTATGGGACAGATCCCCAGATAAGCTTGCTCGCCCAAGCCCATACGCCCCATTTAGACAAGTTGCTGCAACAGGGGCCGTATGCGATTCTGGAAGCGTCAGGGCCGGCTGTAGGCTTGCCAGAGGGCACTGTGGGGAATTCAGAAGCCGGACATCTGCATCTGGGCGCGGGGCGGATTATCCCCTCCGATCGACTGCGCGTCGAACAGGCAATCCGCGACGGCAGTTTTCAGCAGAATCCGGCTTTCTTGTGGGCGATGGAAGGCGCTAAAAAGGAGGGCCGTGCCCTGCATCTTTTGGGGATTGTGTCTTTTTATTCTTCCCACGGATCTGTGGAATATCTGCTGGAGCTGCTTAAAATGTGTGCCCAGCGGAAACTTGCGCGCGTGTACATTCATGGCCTTTTGGGGCGCCGGGGAGAAAGGCCGGAAACAGGAGCGGCTTATATTCGCGATATTGAACGATTTTGCGCCCAATCAGGCGTGGGACGCGTAGTCTCGGTGATTGGCCGCCATTGGGCGCTAGATCGAGAGGAACGCTGGGAGCGAGTGGAGAAAGCCTATCGATTGCTTGTGTTCGGCGAAGGCACGCCTGCGCCTGCGTTGCGGCCCTGAAGCTTCTGTGTCTTCGGCTTGGAAATTGAAGGCAATTTATTTAGCTTTTTCTCCTGCAGAAATATATATTAAAGATTTGCCAGTCGAAAGAGCGAAAAAAATATTGATCTTTGGAGTCGCTTGGATTTCGAGGATAACAAATAGCAGCAGCAATTAATGATTTTGGGGATAGTGCACGATGGCTATTTCCTCTCTCACAACAGCAGAACAGCCACAGCATGCTGTGTCAGAGAAAATCACAGGGCGGGCGTTAATCTGGGGCCTAGTGTTATCACTGGCGGGGATTTTGTGGATCCATCAGGCGAGCCTCGTGCAGGCGCCCGGGCAATTGTATGCTCCTGTTTATTTGTTAAGTGTGCCGCCGGTGCCTGCCATCATTTTTTTGTTTGTGCTGGCCGCGGGCGGGGCCGCTTTAGCCCATAAAAGACGCTGGCGTGCTTTCAGCTCCCGGGAGCTGATGATCATTTATATGATGCTTGTGGTGGCGATCCCGCCCACAACTTTCGGCATCATTGAAATGCTTTTGCCCTGGATTACATCCCCCAGCTATTTTGGCACGCCTCAAGACGGCCTGGACGAAATCGCGGATCGCTATTTCCCGGCCTGGATGTATCCGCATGACAAAGAAGCCATTCGCATGATGTTTGAGGGCTCAGACACGGGCGCAATCCCGTGGCGAGTGTGGCTGGCGCCGCTGAGCGGCTGGCTGGCTTTCGTGCTGCTTGTATTCTTCACAATGACATGCCTGTTGAGCCTGTTTCATCGTCAGTGGTCCGAGAAGGAACGGCTGCGCTATCCTGTTTTGCTGTTGCCCCTAAGTGTCGCCGATCCGATACGGGGCTATGCGGAAATACGAGGCCTGTTTCGCAATCCGCTCACATGGCTGGCGATCGCGGTTGTGTTCGTCCATCATGCCTTAAATGTAGCGCATTCCTATAATCCGGCTGTGATGGCGCTGATGGATCGCTATTATCTGGGGCGGATTTTTACAGAGCGCCCCTGGACGGCCTTCAGAGGCCTGACATTCTTTCATCGGCCCGAATTGATTGGCTTTTCTTATTTCGTGTCGGTAGATGTGCTTTTTTCGGGCTGGTTTTTTTATGTCATTCAGATGTTTATCCAGATGATGGCGGATGTTTTGGGCTATCAGGCGTCGGCCAGCTTTCCGTATGCCTTTCAACAGGGCTGTGGCGCCTACATCGTATTGTTTATCACACTGCTATGGGTGGCGCGGCATCATCTGGGGGAATTGTTGCGTGCCGCCTTCGGCTTTTTGGCTGATTGGGAGTCGGGAGGAGAGGCAGCAACGCAGGAGCCGAAACACGAGGCGAAAGGCGTTCGTGCTGCGCTTTTTTCCGGCGAGCCGCTTCCGCCCGCTGTGGCCATCTGGGGAGCCATCTTGGGCTTTGGGCTGATTCTGATATGGTGTGCGGGAATGAAAATGGCCTTGTGGCTGGCGGCAGCCTATTTTGGCTTGCTGATAAGCTGGGCAGTTGTATATGCGCGTGTACGGGCCGAGGCGGGCGTGGCCAGTATGTGGGCTTTTCCTTTTGATCAGCATCCGCAGCTCATCACAGCCCTAGTGGGCCAAAAAGGCCTGCTCCGCGGAACGGACGCCACACAGCTCGTGCTATTGAGTGTGTTCAGCTGGATGACACGGGGCTATTTCCCCTCAATGGCGGGCTATGTGATGGAAAATGAAAAATTAGCGCAGGAAACAGGCGTGCCGTTGCGCGCCGTGCCGTGGCTGACGCTCGGGGCGCTTTTTGTCGGAATGATAGGCGGCTATTTTGTGACGCTAAAATCCTTTTATGATGTGGGGGCCAATGTGTTGCATGGAGGCACAAGCAGCGGAGGCTACAATGTGCGCGCCGCGATGACTGTCTGGAACGGCGTCGCCGCGGCGCTGAAGGCGCCGAGCGGGCCGAATATGTCGCTTGTCAGCGGGACAGTGGCGGGCGCAATCGTGACGATTCTTTTAGTTGTTGCCCGGCGCGCCTTTTTGCGATTCCCCTTTCATCCCTTAGGCTATGCGATTGCTTTGAATTATGGCTATTGTCTTTGGGGGCCCTTTTTTGTGGCCTGGCTGCTGAAATTGCTTATTGATCGGCTGGGCGGTGCGGAATGGTATCGCAAGCTCATGCCCTTCTTCTTAGGACTGGCCGTCGGCGATCTCGTTGCCGGGGGGCTTTTGTGGATTATTATGGCCATTTTGGGGCCTGATATTACGAATGGCTATATGATTCAATTTGGATAAGTAAAAAATCTGTTTTGAGCAAAACAAGAAAGGTAAATAATTTTATAAAGTTTAATTAGAACAAAACATCTAGTTATTAATTTCAGTCAGACAAAGCAAGAAAACAATAGGCAATAAGCAATAGGCAATAAACAATAAACAAAAAGGAAACAATAAGGCGAAAAGCAATTAGGCAAAAAGCAAAAAAACAAAAGGCAAAAAGGCAAAAATTACGAAAAAAGCTGAACGCCAAAATATAGTTTTATTATATTTACTGTTTTATTTTTTACACATTTTATCTTAACTGAGAAATCCCCGTTACACAATTTGGCTAATTCAATAGACAAAGGAAAATCGGGATGTAACGGGGTATGCTGTTTGTGACGCGAGCACACAGGATAGCGACATGGGCACATCGACATCGCATCGCTCCCCCTCCACTCCCGAGTGGGAGCGCGTGAAAGAGCTCTATCGGCGCCCCAATCCGGATCCGAAGGAAGTCGCCTCGCGGATTAGTTTGGCTCTCGATGAAGCGACACGAAAAGAGATGGCAGGGGGTGGCGTTGCCTGTTGTCTGGCTGAATTGCTGCGCGCTTCGCGGATAGCGGCCGAAAAAGGGCTGGCGGCTCTCCTGCCTGATCTTCCTCAAGCGCCCCCGCTTGTTTTGGCAGCCGAAAATATCCGGCAGAGCGCGGAACGAGCCATTGCACAACGGGGCTTCGCGTCGCGCTTTAGCGATATTGCGTTAAATGCTCTGGCAACTTCTGTGTTTGAGGCTGGAGCGGGTCCGGCGGCCGAATTATTTAACATCAGCTTATCCCACGCGGAAGCGCAGCTGCGTTCTTACTATGAGCAGCAAAATTTGCATCGCCTGGCGCTGATATTTGTGGGCCAGGATTTTGATCATCTCTATCGTTATTTCGTGACGCGCGACGCAAGCGACTTTGTAGGGGGGCCAGGCCTGCCCACGGTATCCGCCGCCTCGCAACTGCGTGATGCGGTGTCTCGTCATTGCCGGGAAGTTATTGCCCGAATTGAAGCGACGGCCTATGAATCGACACTCGCCACAGCCTTACATGCCGAGGAGGAGGAAGGCCTCTTTTCCATTCAGGATGTGATGAGGCAACTGATGGATGAAGGCTGGCAGCGTCTGGCAGCAGGGGGGGAGTGAGGGCGGTGCGGGTGTTAGTTACAACTGGAGGAATAAGCCCCTCGCCGGCATGGCGGGAGGCAGATTTGATTTTGTCCTGGGAGGGCCCGCACGCCAATCTGAGTCGCAATTTGCAGGAATTGCAGCGCTGGCAGAAACGGGAGCTGCCGACGCCCCTGGCGGATCTTGTCGATATCGCGAGCGCCATTTATGCGGCGGATATTGGTTTGCCGCGGGGCCGCCAGGAGCAATGGGTACGCCATATCCATATGCTTCTGCCCGTGCGCGATCCGGCCTTCTGGCAGGCCCACGCCGACGCGCTGGGCTATCTTCTTTATGTGTTGACACGCGATAATTATGTTTTTGAGTTCGTGGCCCGGGAGGAAGAGGAGGAGGCGTGTGCGGTTCGGGGCGAGAAGGCCAGCTTTGCTGCGGATTGCGTCTGTTTGCTTTCCGGAGGCGTGGATTCGTTTGCGGGCGCAGTCATGCTTTTGCATACAGGACGCAGGCCCGTGTTTGTTTGTCATCAATCGGGCAATCCTACAGTTCGCGCGGCGCAGCATTATGTGCTGCAAAGTCTGCAAGGCCTGGCGGCAGGCCAATTTGTGTCCGCGACGGTCCGTTTGCAGGTGCGCGGCCGGAGCGGGCATTTTCCGGAGCCAGCCCAGCGCGAGCCGTCCCAGCGCGCCCGGGGATTTTTGTTTATGTCGCTGGCTTTGGCGGCGGCAGCAGGGCTGGGAGTCGCTGAGGCCTATATGTATGAAAATGGCATCCTGACACTGGCTGTGCCGCTGTCCAGCGCACGCATTGGGGGCCTGTCCACGCGCAGCACGCATCCCAAAGTGATGGCGCTAATGAATCGGCTGGCGGCAGATATGGGCGCAGGCGCGGAACTGCTCAATCCGTTTATGTATCAGACGAAGGCGGAAATCATACGAGATATCCTGCGGCCGCGCATGTCGCCTTCTGTGATCCCAAAAACGGAAAGTTGCTGGGCAGCAGGGCGCGCCTCTCGTCCCTGTGGGGGTTGTGTCGCGTGTTTGATTCGGCGGCTGGCAATGCTGGCGGCGGGCTTGCCGGATGAAGCCTATGAAATCGATGTGCTTGCGGATCCCCAGCGCTATCGGGGCACGGAAGCCTATGCGAATCTGGTGGATCTTTTGGGACTCAGCGCTGAATATCTGGCTCGCCCGGATGCCGAATTGCTGCGGCTCTCCCCGGAGCTCGTGGATTGCGCATCATACGGTGTCTCCCTTACGGATGCTCTGGCGATGTATCGGCGCTTTGCCCAGGAAGTGCACTCCGTAGTGCAGGCCCATTTCCCGCAGGCGGCGCAACTATTCCGGACATAAAGGCCTCGTGGGGGAGGACGCACGCGGCTTTCCCCTATTTGTCTTGTTTTTTAAAAGCAGGCAGGAGAGGATGCAGCCGCACAGAATAATACGCAGCGATATTTTGCTCGTTTTCTAAGGAGGAACAAAAAGCGATGTTGTCAGCTTTGCCTTTGAGCCAAATTCGGCCGACAGTGGAGCGCCTCGTTTCTGAGACGCCGGTCGTGGATATGCATACACATCTTTATAGCCCCGCCTTCGGCGAATTGCTGCTATGGGGGCCTGATGAACTGCTGACATATCATTATCTTATCGCCGAAGTCGTGCGGACGGATCGTTCTGTCTCGCCGGAGGATTTTTATCGGATGAGCAAAACGGAGCAGGCCGCCCATATCTGGCAAAAATGCTTCGTGGAGCATGGGCCTATTTCGGAGGCGCGGCGGGGCGTACTGACGACTTTGACAGCATTGGGAGTGGATATTTCGGCCAGGGATTATTCGGCCATAAGGGAGCAAATGGCGGGGCGAAGCGTCCAGGAACATATCGAAGCCGTATTTGCGGCGGCTCGTTGTGAAGCTGTCGTGATGACGAATGATCCTCTGGATGATATGGAGCGGCCCGTATGGGAAAAAGGCGTGGCGGAGGATCCGCGCTTCAAAGCCGCCCTGCGCCTGGATGGGCTGCTCGTGTTTCTGGATAAAAATCGAGAACGGCTGGCGGCTCTGGGCTATCCGATAAGCTCCGCGCTCCAGGAAAGCGATATGGCGCAGGCGCGGCGCTTCCTTGAGGATTGGATCGCGAAAATGCATCCTGTATATCTGGCGGTCTCCCTGCCGGACAGTTTTTCTTATCCTGACATGTCCGTTACGAGTCAGCTGCTGGCCCGGGCCGTGCTTCCCGTATGCCGGGCGCAGCAATTGCCCCTGGCCCTGATGATTGGCGTGCGGCGGCAAATCAATCCCGCTTTGCGTTTAGCCGGCGATGGCGTGGGGCGCGCAGATGTCGCCAGCGTGGCGCGGCTGTGTGCCGAAAATCCGGATATTCGCTTTCTGGTGACAATGCTGTCCTGGGAAAATCAACATGAGCTGGCAGTCACAGCGCGTAAATTTCCGAATCTCATGCCTTTTGGTTGCTGGTGGTTTTTGAACAATCCCAGTCTCGTGGAATGGATTACACGGCTGCGGCTGGAGCTTTTAGGAACGAGCTTCATTCCCCAGCATTCGGATTGCCGCATCTTAGATCAGCTGGTGTACAAGTGGGCGCATTCGCGGCAGATAATTGCTTCCGTGCTGGCCGAAAAATATGAACAGACAGCCCAGGCCGGCTGGCCTGTTACAGAAGCAGAAATACGACGGGATGTGCAGGATTTGCTGCGTAATAATTTTCTGCAATTTGTCAGCAGATAAGCTTTCCGGCAAAACTTTTATCAAAAGTTAAAAATTACATTGCCTGTTCTTAGGAATCAGGCTTGCAATTTGGGGAAAAGATTGCTATACTTAACATAAAGCAATCTCAGGACAATTCCTGAGAGTGGGACAGTTGCGCCCACTCTCTTTCGTTTTATAAGCCCAGCAAAAAAGCAGAGCATAAAAATAAAAGGGCCAAAAGAAGGCGCGCGAAGATGAAGCCGATGCCTAAACATCCTGTTATCGAAAAGATTGAAGGGGAAATCGAGCAAACGTTACGCGATTTTGGCTATGAGCTCGTGATGATGAAATTCGGCGGGCCGGCGGGCCATCCGACACTGGCGATTTATATTGACAAGCCGGGAGGCGTGACCACTAAGGATTGCCAGTATATGACGGAGCGCCTGTCCGTGCTGCTGGATATTCTGGATCCGATTGAAACTTCGTATAATTTGCTTGTTTCGTCGCCGGGGCTGGATCGGCCGTTGACAAAGGATGAGGATTTTACGCGCTTTATCGGCAAAAAAGCAGCGATTACATTTCGCGATGCGACAGGCAAACGCGTGAGCTGGCAGGGGCAATTGCGCGGCGTCGAAGAGGGCGAAGTGCTGCTGGAAATGGAGCAGGAGCTGCGCCGCGTGCCTCTTTTGGAAATCGAACGCGCGCGTTTGATTTTTGAATGGCCCTCTGAAGAGGAGCAAGAGGAAGCCGAATGAGCAGGGGACATAAGGCCCATTTTTCGGGCGTAAGGCTGTCGCTTGGGCATTGACGCAACAAAAAACAATGAAAAAGCGTCAGTGAACTTCTGTGCCTCAGGAGCTGAAGGATAGATGAACGGAGAGTTCTTGGAAGCTCTCGAACAGTTGCAAAAAGAAAAAGACATTCCGATGCCGCTGCTGCTCCAGACGGTCGAGGCCGCGATGTCTTCGGCGTATCGGAAGCATCATGGCACGAGCGAGGAAGTGCGGGTGCGCATTGATCCGAAGACGCGCACAGTGAAATTCGTGGTGCGCAAGCCCATTTTGCCCGATCATCTGGCGGGCAAAGTGGGGCCAGCGGAACTGGAAAATCTGGAGCGACAGGGCTTGCTGCACTACGAAGAGCGAGAAGTGGACGCCCAGGAGCTCGGCCGCATTGCGGCGCAGACAGCCAAGCAAGTCGTGATGCAACGGATCCGCGAGGCGGAGCGGGAGATTGTTTACGATGAATACAGTCATCGCACAGGGGAAGTCTTTACGGCCGAAGTGCAGCGCAAAGATGCCCGGAATGTGTATCTGACAATGGGGCGCGCGGAGGCCATTTTGCCGGCTTCGGAGCAAATCCCGGGCGAGCCCTATCGCTTCAATGATCGGATAAAAGTGTATTTGTTGGAAGTGCGCAAGACGACGAAAACGCCGCAAATCATAGTCTCGCGCACGCATCCCGGGCTAGTGGCGCGGCTGTTTGAATTAGAAGTGCCGGAAGTTTATGACGGCATCGTGCAGCTCAAATCCGTGGCGCGGGAGCCGGGCTCACGATCGAAAGTGGCCGTCTGGTCGCGCGATCCGCAAGTGGATGCGGTGGGGGCCTGTGTGGGACATCGAGGGGGGCGTGTGCAGGCGATTGTGGATGAACTGCGCGGCGAGAAAATAGACATTGTGCGTTACAATGAAGATATTCGGGAATATATCAAGAGCGCCCTGTCGCCGGCGCGCGTAAGTGAAGTGGTGCCCAATGAGCAGGAACGCTCGGCGCTGGTGATTGTGCCCGATAATCAGCTATCGCTGGCGATTGGGCGGCGGGGGCAAAATGTGCGGCTGGCGGCGCAGCTCATCGGCTGGCGCATTGACATTCGCAGTGAGAGTCAATGGGCGGAAGCGCCGGAAGCGGCGCCTGTGGCGGCAGCCGCGCCGCAAGCTCCGAAGGCGGAAGCCCCAGCGGAAACAGCAGAAAAGCCCGAACGGCGCTATCGGATATATGAGCTGGCGAAGGAACTGGAAGTCGAAAGCAAGGATCTTGTGGAAATTTTGCAAGAAGAAGGCGTGGAGGTAACAAGTCACGCCAGCACAGTGTCCGAGGAAGTGGCGCAAATGCTGCGCGAGCTTCTAAGCGGTGGCTCGGGAACCTTAGAAGATCTGGAGTTGTAAGGCAGACGGGTTTTGCTTTACGACAGAGTTTTCAGCCAAGTTTGGCTAAAGTTTTAGGCAGCAACGCGGATATTCCGCGGAGGTGGCACATTTGGCGAAAATACGGGTGTTTTCATTAGCCAAGGAGTTAGGCCTGCAAACAGAAGCGCTCATGGCGGCGCTAACGAAGCTGGGCGTGGAAAACATCACGAAGGCTTCGGCGATTGACGAGGAGACGGCCCAGGCAGTGCGTGAGATCATTCAGGAGCAGCTGGCGAAAGCCCGCGCCGCCGAGGAAGTAAAAACTGCCGCCGAAAAAGAGGCCGTGGAAGTCGCAGAGGCGCCAGAAGCGGCGAGCGTCACAGTGGCCGAAAGCGAGGCCGTAGAAGCAGCGCCTGTTCAAGCGCCGCCTCCTGAGGCTAAAAAAGCCCCGGCTGCGCCGCCTCCGCCTGCTCCTCCTGCTCGTGCCCCGCGACGCCAAACTGCGGCCGCCGAAACAGCGGCGCCTGCGCCGCCGCAGCCTGAAGCGCCTGTAGCGCCGACGACAGAAGCCGAACGACGCGCCTATGAACGCGAAGAACGGGAACGCAAGGAAGGCCGATTGCCCGGCGGGCCGCCTCGCTTGCATGAGGGCTTGATGGCGCTGGAGGAGCATTTAGCGGCTCTGGAAGCGCAGGCAGAAGAGGAAGAAGAAAAGCCGCTGGTGAAGCCTTTGCCCGAAATTGCGCGGCGCCCCACAGGCCCGCGTCCGCCTGGAGCGGTGGAAGTGCCGCCCGTCGTGACTGTGCTGGGACACATTGATCATGGCAAGACAACGCTTCTGGACGCCTTAAGGCATACGCAAGTGGCCGCACGGGAAGCGGGAGGCATTACGCAACATATTGGGGCCTCGGAAATCGTGCATGAGGGCAAGCCCATAGTTTTTCTGGACACGCCCGGGCACGCCGCTTTTACGGCCATGCGCGCCCGGGGGGCCCAAGTGACAGACATTGCAGTGATTATTGTGGCGGCTGATGATGGCGTGATGCCGCAGACGGTGGAAGCCATCAATCATGCCAAAGCAGCCAATGTGCCGCTTATCGTAGCCATCAACAAAATTGATCTGCCCGATGCGAATGTGGAGCGCGTCAAGCAACAATTGCTGGAACATGAGCTTGTGCCCGAAGAATGGGGCGGCAATACGATTGTAGTGCCGATTTCCGCCAAAACAGGCGAGAATCTGGATGAGCTCTTAGAGATGATTTTGCTCGTAGCCGAGTTGCAGGAGCTGTGGGCTGATCCACAGGCAGATTTTGCGGGCGTGATTGTGGAAGCGCGGCTGGATCAAAGCCAGGGGCCTGTGGCAACAGTGCTGGTGCGAAATGGCCGCCTGAGCGTGGGCGATGTAGTGGTGTGCGGAGCGACATATGGGCGCATTCGCCGCCTGCGGGACTGGCAGGGCAAAAGCCTGAAAGTCGTGGAGCCGGGACATCCGGCCGAAGTGATGGGCCTGTCAGGCGTCCCCGAGCCAGGGGATGTGATGATTCGCGTGGAAAATTTGAAGCAGGCGCGGGAAATCGCCGAACAATATGCGGAAGAACAGCGGCAACGGCAATTGACAGGCGCCAAAGGCGCGGCTTTGCGGGAATTGTATCATTCGCTGCAAAGTGGGGAGCTCAAAGAGCTCAATGTCATCATCAAAGCCGACGCGTACGGTTCTGTGCAGGCCATCGAAAATACCCTGCACGAGCTGAATGAAGAGCTCCCGGAAGTGCGCATTCAAATTATCCACAGCGGCGTGGGGGCCATCAGCGAATCCGATGTGCTGCTGGGCAAAGCTTCGGCGGCAATTGTCGTGGGATTTCAAGTGGAAGCCGATCCTGCCGCCGCACAGACAGCCGCCAGCGAGGGCGTGGAAATTCGCACATATCAGATTATTTATGAGTTGCTGGATGATTTCCGCGCCGCCGTGCAGGGCATGCTGGAGCCCATTGTGGAAACGCGCTATCTGGGCAAGGCGGAAGTGCTGCAGCTCTTCCGCGTGGCGCGCGTGGGCGTTGTGGCGGGTGTGCGCGTCCTCGATGGAGAATTGCGGGCTAATGCGGATATTGTCGTATGGCGGGATGGCGAGGAAGTTTTCCGCGGCAAGCTGACATCGCTGAAGCGCTTTGATCAAGATGTGCCTTCAGTGCCGGCGGGAACAGAGTGCGGCGTGGGCGTGGAGGGATTCCGCGGCTGGAAAGTCGGCGACATCATAGAAGCCACAACACAAGTTATCGTGGAGCGGAAGCTACAGGCGACTTCATAGTCATATTATCGCCCGCGCCTGCATTTTCAACTGCTTTTATTGCTAACAACATGTCGTCATTGCGACACATCGGCAGGATCTTTATTTCGGCGCTCATCCGCTTAGTGCTCGTTTAACAGCGCCCAATGAATCCCATCATCGGCTTGCTGACAGTGGAGCTATATATCTCCGACGCCATGACCTTAAAAGATAAGCGCGGCGTCGTGAGCAGCCTGCTTTCCCGTCTGGCCAACAAATTCAATGTGGCCGTTGCGGAAGTGGATGCGCTCAATAATCATCGGCTGGCTGTGATTGCGATTGCGACAGTGGCGAATGAATCGCAACATGTCTCGCGTGTGCTGGATACAGTGCTGCAATTTATCGAAGCCGAGCCGCGCGCAGTAGTGCAAGATTGCCAGATAGAATTATTTTAAATCGCCTGCAGGCGATACGAATAGCCGGCCTCCCCCGCCGGGAGGGATGTTAATGGATACGCGCCTGGAACGCGTGAGCCAGCTTATACGCGATGAGCTGGCGGAAATAATGCTCAAAGACATCCGGGATCCGCTCATTGGCTTTGTGACGCTGACGGAAGTGAAAGTGTCGCCGGATTTGCGGCAGGCGAAAGTGTTTTTTAGCGTTTTGGGAGATGCCCAGCAGATTCGGAATGCCATCAAAGGCGTGCGCCGGGCGCGCAAGCATATTAATGCGCTGCTGGCGGAGCGATTGGAATTGCGCTATGTGCCCAGGCTTGTCTTTGTCTATGATGAAACGGCGGCGCGGGCGCAGCGGCTGGAGGAGCTGCTGCGTCAAGAAGCAGCCCTATTCCCTTCCTCCGCGTCCCCAATAGATTCGCCAGAAGACGACGAGACAGACACAATAGCAGAAACATCAGCGGGCGAGGCTTTTGGCAATTTTGCTTCACAGTGTTCTCCTGAAGAGAATCATTATGGGTTAGAGGATTGGGAAGAGGAGGACGAAGAGGCGGATATTGACGACGAAGACGAGGATTTTTGCGAGCCGTGGCCCGATGAGGAAGACGAAACATGACACGCGCGCAGCCGCCGGCGGAAATTGTCGCTCTCTTCCATAAGAGGGCGCGCTTTACAATAGGTGTACACAAATGGCCCGACGGCGATGCCCTGGGATCAGCGTTGGGCCTTTTTCATGCGCTGGAAGCACAGGGCAAACAGGCTGAGCTAGTATCGCCGACAGCGCCGCCGAAGCATTATCGATGGCTGCCGGGCATCCAATATTTTCGGCTTGTTCCGGAAGCGCCCCTGGAAGTGGGCGTTGTCCTGGATTGCGAGGGGCCAGAGCGTTTAGAGCCGCTTCAGGATGTTTTTTTACAGGCGCCGACGCTCATTAGCCTGGATCATCATGCGGACACACAAGCGTTCGGCCACTGGCAATACGCAGATTCTGGGGCTGCTTCTACAGCACAGCTCGTATATCGGCTCCTGAAAGCGCTGCGATGGCCTCTGACGCCGCAAATCGCCACATGCCTGTACACAGGCCTGGCCACCGACACAGGATTTTTTCGTTTTGAGAACACAGATGCTTCGGCTTTGGCGGAAGCGGCGGAATTAGCAGGAGCGGGCGCTGTGCCACATGCCATTGCCGCGGCCGTGAATGGGGGCTGGCCGCTTTCTCGTCTGCGTTTGTTGGGCCGAGCCTTAGCCAAGCTGCAGACAGCAGCACAGGGACGCATTATCTGGGCAGCGCTTTTTCCCCAGGATTATCAAGAGGCCGGCGCTTCGGCGGCGGATACAGAAGGCATTGTGGAGATGTTCAAACAGGCGGAGGGGCAACAGGCTGTAGCGCTCTTTAAAGCGCCGGAGCGAGAGGATTTGTGGCATGTGAGTCTGCGCTCGCACACTGTGGATGTGGCAGCGATTGCCCGGCAATGGGGCGGCGGCGGGCATGCGCGGGCGGCGGGCTGCGATGTGGCTGGATCGCTTGCGGAGGCTTCGCAGCGCATTCTGACAGCGTTAGAGGAAGCGCTTGCTGCACAGGAAGCTGTGCAGCTCATCAATGAATAGGCGGGGAATGGAGCAAGTTTGCGGCTTTTTGAATGTGCTCAAGCCGCCGGGCATGAGCTCGCATGATGTCGTGCAAAATGTGCGGCGGCTGTATAAGATGCGGCGCATAGGCCATACAGGGACATTAGATCCGGCGGCCGCAGGCGTGCTTGTGCTGGCCTTGGGCCCGGCCACACGCCTGGCGGATCTTCT
>CAZUOJ010000086.1:0-16375 GCA_964622325.1 uncultured Armatimonadia bacterium | reverse complement strand
TCCCGGCATAATTACAATATTCCAGCCATTGCATCATTTCGCGCGGCGAGCCCGAGCCCACATTGGCGCAGATATATGGCTCCGCGCCTACATATTCGCACACACGCATGAATTCATCTGTGCCGAATTGATTATCCTCTTCTTTGTTCCACCATATATTAATCCGCCGGGGCCGCCGTTCGCGTGGCCCAATCCCGTCGCGCCAATCATAGGCATCCGCAAAACAGCCGCCAGGCCAGCGAATTATCGGCGCTTGAATATGCTTTAGAGCTTGCAGCACATCCAGACGTATCCCATTGTCATTGGGAATAGCCGAGCTTTCCCCAACCCATAATCCTTCCTCTATGCAGCGTCCGAGATGTTCAATAAAATGGCCATAAATATGGCGGCTGATATGGCCTAAGGGCTCATTCATCATAATAGATATTTTTGCGATGGACATCTTATAGCTCCTGGCAAAGAAAATTCGTATAATTAAGAATACAATGTAAAAACAGAGAATCCTGCTTTGTGAGGCGCGACTGTGCTTTAAATATTCTTTTTGAGGAGAAACGGCAGATGGAATTTCCGCGCGATTTGCCCGATGAATTACATAATGTGCCCGCCACAGTGCACGATTTCACAACAGGAGAATTGCTCGCTTCAGGGAATGCTTCCATTCGTTTTGTGCCGCATACGGACAAATTACGTGTACGACGGCAACTGTTTGAGGGCGAATTTCAGCCCGAAAATGCTTCCGAAGCGCAAGCTTTGCGTCAGCGGCTTATTTTAGGCTTGAGCCAGGGCGCGCCAGCGATGACGATGTACATTCATTATAAGAATGAAATCTGGGCTTTTGTTGTGAAATTGCAGATGGGCGAAGAGATTTTTCCCTTTACGGGACGGGCCGAGCCCACACGCGTATGAGCACATAGCCTCCGATGCCAGGAGAACATTGTGTAGCTTCTCTGCACAAGAAAAGACAGGACATTACACAGATGTATGGAGGGGCTTTCATGCCAGGAGGCTTCATTTTTAATAATCCAGCGCCCCCTCAGCGTCCGAGCTTTTCTTTCATAAAATCCCACACACGGGCTTTATAATAACGATGGCCTTCTGGGCCCACATAAAACTCTAATTGATTTTCAGCGCCCCAAGCGCGATAGATGGCTTGGAGCTTCTCGTAAGCAATGCGAACGCCTTCTATTGGGAATATTTTATCTTGCTCCCCTGCCACAATGAGCATTGGCCGCGGCGCGACGAGGCCAGCAATGTCATACATTTCGCACAGATTCAAAAGCCTAGGCACATAATTGCAATCACAGTGACTCATCGCCATAATGGAATGCTCAAAGGTGCAAAAATAGCAGCTGGGAATGGACACAGCGAAGCGTGTATCCAGGGCCGTGCTGAACAGCGTGGCAGTGCCCCCGCCAGATTGGCCTGTACAGACAATCATTTGGGCGTTCACTTCCGGCAGGCTTTGCAAGAAATCTACAGCCGCCATACAATCTAAAACGCGCATTCCCAGCAGTGTATGGCCCGTCATCAAGGCGCGCTGCGAAAGCTGCTGGCATGAAGAGCCACGATCGGCCGCCAGATCCTCATTCAACATCAGTTCGCCAAAGCCGCGCAAATCAGGGGCTAAAGCGATATAGCCATGCTGTACTGCCTGCACAGCAAAATCTCGTTCGCCTTCCACTATTACAGGTCTCCCTTTCACATCCTGGCCAAAATCCACAGGAACGACTTTGCCCGGCCCGTGGCCATGCAAACATAGCACGGCAGGCGTGGGCCCTGTCAGTGTTTTCGGTTTGAGCAGAAAAGCCGGGATTTCCACGCCATCGCGGCTCGTAAAGCGCACATAGCAGCGCCAATAATCGCCTATGTCCTGTTCATGGAAGATTTTCCCTTCCACAGGGTGCTGCTTTTCCGGAAAAACGGCAAGCAGCGCCAAGAGCTCATGGCGCAGCCGTTGCTGCCAGCCGCGCACATCGGCCGCGTCGTGTGGCGTGAAGCTCAGACTGCGGGCAGCATTCTGACAGAGCTCAGCGAAGCGTTTTTGCAATGAGTCATTGGCTTTTTGTTCCAAGAACATCGGGCTTCCTCACTTCTCATCATCTGCCTTGTTTATACACAGCGGAACATATTGAGCGGAGACATATTCATTTCCTTTTTATAAGTGAGCAAGGCTGAACAGTTGCGGATAATTATGTGAATATTATAGGCTCAATACAGCAAAAGAAAGTCGGCCTTGCCGAGAGGCAAGAAGGGAAACAGAGATTTTTCAGGAATAGTATAAGTCTCAAATTTTCTTTTTGGCTGAGGATGGATTCATGAGTGCTTCGGCTGCAGCAACGATCGCCTCTCCGGCGGCGCCTTCACATTTAGCGTCTTTGACAAGCCGCGCGGCTGTTCTCGCGATTTTGCTCACATGTGCCGCTTTTTTGGGCATTACGCGCGTGGGCTTCATCAGGATAAATTGGGTGCCCTATGTCGTTCCGCCCGTGCCTGCCCTGCTATTCCTCTTGCTATTGCAGGGCTTCAATTTGCTTTTACGCCGCAGCACTATCCAAGAGCGCCTGCCGTATTTTTTGCGCCCTTTGTCCCGGGCAGAGCTGATTTTGATTTATGTGGGCGTATGTGTGGCGCTTTCTATGGAGCGAGCGGGCTATGCGATGCATTATTTGCTGTCCGCCAAATATTTTGCCACAGATGTCAACGGCTGGGAGGCTTTTTTTAATCAGTATCCCAGCTATTGGATCCCCCATGAGGAACGCGTTATCGTGCAGTGGTTTGAAAGTTCGCCCAGCGGCCGCATTCCCTGGGAATATTGGGGGCCGCATCTTTTATGGTGGGGAGGCTTCAGCTTCCTGCTCGTCCTGGCGATGATGTCCCTGGCTGGCTTTTTTCGCCGGCAATGGGCAGAGGCGGAGCGACTGACATATCCTCTTTTGTTTTTGCCCATTGAAATCACAGGCGGTTTGCCGCAACACAGCACAGGCTTTCAGCCGGGCAGATCGCTGGGGCCAGGCTTTTTCACTAATCCATTTATGTGGGTTGGCTTCGGGGCAGCTATGCTTTTTAATCTGATTAACATTATGTATGCCTTCTTCCCCTCCTTGCCTCATATCCGCATGGCTATCCCCCTGGATGAAAAAATTACGGATCCGCCCTGGATTTATCTGCGGCCCATTTACATTACATTTTCGCTGGATGTGTGGGGCTTGTCCTATCTCGTGTCGGGCGAAGTGCTGCTGTCCACATGGGCGTTTTACTGGCTAGTGAAACTGGTCAAGCTCCTGGGGCTCTCGGTGGGCTTTCGGGCGCCAGGCTTTCCGTTTTATCAGGAGACAAGCGCGGGCGGATGTTTTGCTGTGGCCGTGTTTTTATTTTATGTGGCGCGCACGCATTTCAAGAATATCTGGCAGGATATAGTCCAGGGGCCCAATGTAGATGATGCGAACGAAGCCTTGCCTTTTCGCTATCTGGCGCTTGTTTTTGTGGGGGCCACGGGCGGGATGCTCTGGATGCTGGCGGCGGCGGGCATTCCGCTTTCCGTGCTGCTTTTTTATTTTGCCGTCCTGTATGTATTTGTATTAGTGGCGGCGCGTATTCGCGCGGAAGTAGGCCCCCCTGTGACCTGGAATCATCCGTATGGCTTTGATACGATTGTGCCGCTGCATTTTCTGGGCTCCCGCGGCCTGTTGCGGCTGGCCGGCCCCAAAGGGATTGTCCTGTATAATGCCCTGTTCTGGATTGGGCGGACCGTCTTTGCGCATACAACGGCCCAATATTTCACGGATGGCCTGCGTCTGGCAGATGTGGGGCCCGTGCGGCGGCGCAGCGCCGTAGGAATTATGCTCTTAACCTGTCTTGTCGGACTTGGACTGGCATATTGGTTTCATCTTAATGTGGGCTATAAATATGGCCAGGGGCTGATTGGCGCGAAAGTGGGGCGCGCGGGCGCCAGCTGGGCCATGACATGGTCCAAGGGCAATTACAGTCTGCTCCGCCAGATTTTTGATCGCCCCGCTGGCCCTGAAACGCCCCGGCTGATGGCTTATGGCGCGGGCTTTTTGTTTGCCGCGGGCCTGACATGGGCTCGCATGCATCTGACTAATTTTCCTTTTCATCCCCTGGGATTTATTTTAGCCACCTTATACGGCGATCATAGCCCTTATTGGTGGCCCTTTTTTGTCTCGTGGACAGCGCAGCGACTGGCGCTGCATTATGGCGGCCTGCCCCTGTATCGGAAATTTGTCCCGATGTTTCTGGGACTGACATTGGGGCATGTGCTCATCGGCGGCGTCCTGTGGCGCATTATCATCAATTATTTCATTGATCCCGTCATCTCTGCGCGTTATTATCTGAATCTGGGCGGATAATTTTGCTGTCAAGCACACGGAAGTTTTCGTCCTCTTGCCTGGCAATACTAGATAAGCATATAGGCCCACGCCTCGCTTGCAAAATGTCTGTCCGGGAATATATGCAAAAGGGGGATATGGGTTTCGGCGACAACGGCGCCTGAGCGTTGTTAGCCAAAGCGGCCCTGGATATATTGTTCCGTGCGTTTGTCTTTGGGCGCCGTAAAAATTTCTGCCGTGGGGCCCTCTTCAATGAGCTGTCCCAGCAGCATAAATACAGCGCGATCGGAGGCGCGGGCGGCTTGCTGCATATTATGCGTGACAATCACAATCGTATATCTTTCCCGCAGCTGGCGCATTAAATCTTCGATATGCAGCGTGGAATACGGATCCAGGGCCGAACAGGGCTCATCCAGCAAAATGACTTCCGGCTCCACGGCCAGCAGCCGGGCAATGCATAATTGCTGCTGCGCTCCCAGGGACAATTCCAGCGCCGGCTCCTGCAGACGATCTTTCACTTCCTCCCACAGCCCCGCGCCCTGCAGACTTTTTTGCAAAATCTCCTCCAGAATATCGGGATCCTCAATGCCGTGTGCCCGGGGCCCAAAAAGGACATTGTCCCGGACGGAAAAGGGGAAGGGATTGGGGCGCTGAAAGACCATGCCCACGCGTTTGCGCAAAGCCACAACGCTGAGGCGAGGATCATAGATATTTTGCCCGTCCAGCAGCACTTGTCCTTCCACGCGGGCGCCGGGCACTAAATCATTCATTCGATTGAACACGCGCAAAAGCGTGGATTTGCCGCAGCCAGAGGGGCCAATGATGGCTGTAATCGTGCACGGCGTGATGTCCAGATTGATGTCCTGGAGAGCCTGAAAGGAACCATAATAAAAATTCAAATGCCGGACGCTGAGCTTCGCGGGCGGACAGAGGGGGACGGCTTCTGTCATTAGCCAAACCTCCCCTCCAGAAAATCCGCCGTCCGCGGATCTTTGGGGCGCGTAAAGAGTTCCTCTGTGGGCTGACATTCGATTAATTCGCCCATTAAGATAAAGGCTGTCCGATCCGTCGCCCGCGACGCCTGCTGCACATTGTGACTCACGAGAATGAATGTGTATTGTTCTTTCAGCGCCTTCAGCGCCTGCTCGATTTGAAGCGTGGAAATCGGATCCAGGCCCGAGCACGGCTCATCCAGCATAATAATTTCTGGCTGGGGCGCGAGAGCCCGGGCGATGCACAGCCGCTGTTGCTGGCCGCCCGACAGCCGCAAAGCCGAATCATGCAGGCGATCTTTCACTTCCTCCCATAAATACGCCTCCCGCAGGGCCTGCTCGGCCCGCTCCTCCAGAAGCGTGCGATTTTTGACTCCGGCAATACGCAGGCCAAACACAACATTTTCAAAGATGCTTTTGGGCAAAGGCGTGGGGAGAGCAAACACAATGCTAATCCGCCGGCGCAGCTCATTGACATCAATGTGCGGGCTATAAATTTCTTTTCCGTCTAAGAAAATTTCCCCTTCGTGGCGGCAGCTGGGCACCCGATCATTCAATCGATTGATCATCCGTAGCAGCGTTGTTTTGCCACTGCCGCTTGGCCCTGTGATGCCGAAAATTTCGTGGGCATGAATGTCCAGCGTGACCTTTTTCAGTGCTTGCTGGGCGCCGTACCATACTGATAAATCGCGCACGGCAATTTTCAATGGCGCCGCGGAAGAAGCTGGGGCCGCCTGAGCGCGTGCCGCCGCTGCGGCCGCGGAACTGTCCATGAGCCATTGTGTCTGGGCGGAAAATTCTTTTTCCATAAGCCAGCTCAGCTCACACGAGCGCGGAAGCGCATCATAATGAAATTGGCAAGCGTGTTAATAATTAAGATGACAATCATCAGCACAGCTGCTGTGCCATAGGCATGGGGCATGGAAAGCCCCTCCCGCGCCAGGATGTAAAAATGCACGGCCATCGTGCGTGTCGAGCTAAACAGGGATGTCGGCATGCGCAAAGCCGTGCCGGCCGTGAAAATCACTGCGGCCGTTTCGCCGACGCAGCGTCCGATACTTAGAATAATCCCTGTTATAATGCCTGGCAACGCCACAGGCAGCACTACTCGCGTTACTGTCTGCCAGGCCGTGGCGCCCGCGCCAAAGCTTACTTCCCGATAAGCCATGGGCACGGCGCGAATGGCTTCCTCTGCTGTGCGCATGATTGTCGGCAAAATCATCACAGCCAGCGTCAGACTCCCGGAGAGAATGCTCCAGCCCATTTGCAAAAAAATCACGAAGAAGATAAAGCCAAAGAGGCCGAAGATAATGGAGGGCACGCCGGCAAGGCAATCGACGCCAAAACGAATGACGGAGCGGAGGCGTCCCGCGCGGCTATATTCCGTTAGATAAATCGCAGCGCCTACGCCCAGAGGCGTGGCCACGAGGAGCGCCATCAATGTCAGAATAATTGTGCCCACAATTGTGGGCAAAATGCCCCCGGCGCGGCCCATCCGCTCGGGATATTGCAACAAGAAGCCAGGCGTGAGGACAGGCAGACCCCGTGCTAAAATCCACACTATTATCGCTGCCAGAATCGCCAGCGCCAGCCCCGCACAGGCCCATAAGCCAGTGATCGCGAGACGATGTGCGAGCTCTGGGGGCACACGCCAGAAGCGGCGGCTGCGATGCCTTACAGGCCGGGCCCGGGCCATCAATCGCGGCCTCCTTGTCGAGCCGCCAGATAGGCGATTGTATTGAGCAGCATAATGAACACAAACAACACAACGCCTGTAGCAAAAAGAGCTTCTTGATGTTCGCCCGCTGCATAGGCCATTTCCAGCGCGATATTGCTTGTAAGCGTCCGCGCTGGATCCAGCGGGCTGAGGGGCAGCTTCACGGCATTGCCCACGACCATAATCACAGCCATTGTCTCCCCGATGGCGCGCCCCATCCCTAACACCAGCGCGGCGGTCAAGCCCGGACGCGCCGCAGGGATAATTACTTTTGTAATTGTTTGCCAGTGCGTGCAGCCCAGCGCCAGCGCGCCCTCCTTATAGGAACGGGGAACAGCCTCCAGGGCATCCTGAGAAATGCTGATCACAGTCGGCAAAATCATAATCCCCAGAATGATGATGGCCGCCAGCAGGGACAGCCCCGGGCCGCCTAAAGTCTGCCGGATAAGCGGCACGAGCACGATTATGCCCACAAAGCCATAGACAACGGAGGGAATGCCGGCCAGAAGTTGGATGGCGGGGCGCACAAAATCCGCCAAACGCCTGGGGGCAATCTCTACCAGAAAAATAGCGCAGGCCACTCCCAGAGGGCCGCCTATCAAGAGCGCGCCTATTGTGGCCCAGATGGAGCCCAAAATCATCGGCAAAATGCCGAAAGCGCCCTTTGTGGGCGCCCATTTTTGTCCCAGCAAAAAAGCCGCCACGCCTTCCCGCAGCATAATGGGCAGCCCCTCAATGAAAACAAACAGGGCGATCAACGCCAGCATCCCCACCGCTGAAAGCGCCGCGATGACAAGAAGCTTTTCAATCACAAATTCCCGCATTCTCATCGCCGTTCCTCACGGCGCACCGGAATATAGCCCTCTTCGGCAATAAGAGCCTGGCCAGCCGGCGAAAGCACATAATCTATAAACGCGCGCGCTAAGGCTGAGCCCGGGCCCTTCGTCAAAAACAGAAAAGGCCGCGTCAGCTTATAGCGCCCCTGACACACGAGCTCAAAGGTCGGCTGCACGCCATCCAGGCTGACGACCGCCACCTCTGGCGTCGCCATTCCTAAGGAGATGTAAGCGATGCCATTGGGATCGCCCGCCACAATCGCACGCGCCGCCCCTGTGGAATCCTGGACAATGGCTTCGGGCGAAATCTCGGCTTTATGTTGCATAATCAATTCTTCAAAGGCAGCACGCGTGCCGGAGCCCTCTTCGCGCGTAATGCATGTAATACGCCCCGGCCGCCCGCCTAATTCTTGCCAATCGCGCACATGGCCCGCAAAAATTTCCCGCACTTGCGCACATGTTAAAGCGCGCACAGGATTGCTGGGATGAACAATGATGGCAATCGCATCGTGGGCAATAAGAATCGGCTGCAGCCCTTTTTCCTCCGGCTTCAGTTCCCGTGAAGCCATGCCGATGTCTGCTGCCCCGGATAACGCTGCTTCTACGCCCGCTGAGCTCCCCCCGCCCTGGACATTGATGATGAGGCCGGGATGGGCCGCCATATAATGCTCCGCCAGCAATTCCGCAATGGGCTCGACAGATGTGGAGCCAGCCAGTGTCAGGCAAGCAGAGCGCCGCTGGGCACAGCCCGCGAAGAAAATAACGCCTAAAAAAAGGGCAATAAAAAGCCCGCACTGCCAATTGAGGGCTGGCGGGGCGTATTTAATAAGCCACCAATTATTCTTCATGATCGACAGGCTCTTCTTCGGCAGAAGATGTTTCTGCGTCTTCTTCTTTGAGCAGCCCGTGGCGGCGTTTCCATTCCTCCGAACGCCAGGGCCAGCGCGAGCCTGTTTCGGCATACGCTACACGTTCAATGACATTTTTTGTATGATCGCCCAGACGCTCCAGATAACGCGCTACAAAAAGCAATTCGGTGGCCTGCCGCACAAGCGCGGGCTCCTGCTCCATCCGCTGCAAAATTTGTTCATGGACACGCCGATATATTTCATCCACTTGTTTATCCCGATCCCGTACTTGTTTGCCAAAAACAACATCCCGATTAGCATATGTTTTTAAGGCATCCTGGATCATGCCCTCCACAATGCGTCCCATTGCCGGAATATCTTCTAAGGGAGCAAAATAAGGTTCGCCCACAAGCCGGATGGCACAGCGCGCAATATCTGAGGCGTAATCTCCGACGCGCTCCAAATCTGTCGTGACTTTTAAAGCGCTGGCAATGCGCCTCAGATCGCTGGCCACAGGACTTTGCAGAGCCAGCAAGCGAATGGAAGCCTGTTCAATTTCCTCATCCAAGGAATTGGCTAATTTATCCCGTGCCCGGACATCCTGCGCTAAAGCTTCATTTTGTGTAATTAAAGCCTCCATCGCGTCATGCAGCATTTCCACAACGAAGCTGCCCATCCTCAACACGAGATCATCTAATTGGCGCAACTGGGCATCAAAATCGCGGCGCAGCGTTTCCACAAGCCCACACCTCATCCTGTGATGAACAGACCGTACAGCCTGTGTTTATCCTTTTCAATTCTGCCACGAAATGGCCCTCTTTGCAACTAGCGATTGTATAAATGGCAAAGAGGATGCAAACATCAAAGAAAAATGCAAAATGATGTCTGATGTATCGCTGATAGCTGCGGAAACTTTTTCGCTTTCTTTGGCAACATTTGGATATATGATGATTATCATCAATGCAATTTTTTTCCGACACAGATATTAAAAATTGTGCGAACTTTTAATCCAATAAAATGTTTTAAACTAAAGCAATCTCCTCATTCTCCATTATATATACTGTAGAATAATCTGTGCTAAAGCTTGAAGACGAGGAATGTTTTATCCACAAATTCGTCATCAATAGTGACATAATCACAAGAAAACAATAAATTATACAGGCTTTTAACGGAGTGACAGCGCGGGATGAAGAAAATCCTCCTTTTTGTGCTGTGGCTGAGCGGGATTAATGTATTGTTTTCCGCAGGCTGGGCCGCGACTCCCTTTGAAAGCGAAAATGAATTTACGCCGCAAAATGAGATTGATAAATATGTGCTGGCTGTTTTGCGGCAAAAAGGGCTCACGCCCGCCAAAATATGTTCTGACGCTGTCTTTGTCCGTCGGGCGTATTTTGATGTTATTGGCACAATTCCCACGCCTCAGGAAGCGGATGCGTTTTTGAAGGATACGCGGCCTGACAAACGCGCCCGTTTAATTGACGCCTTGCTGCAGCGGGAGGAATTTGCCCAATATTGGGGGCTGAAGTGGGGGGATTTGCTGCGCGTCAAATCGGAATTTCCTATCAATTTATGGCCCAATGCAGTCCAGGCTTATGATCGCTGGATACGAGCTTCTTTACGCGAAAACAAGCCCTATGATCAATTTGTGCGGGAGCTTTTGACATCCAGCGGCAGCAATTTTCGCGTTCCGCCTGTAAATTTCTATCGCGCTGTGCAAAATCGGGAGCCAGCAGGCCTCGCGGCGGCAGTGGCATTGACTTTTATGGGCACGCGATTGGATAAATGGCCAGCCGCGAAAAGGGAGGAAATGGCAAAATTCTTTTCCCGCGTCGCCTATAAAAAGACAGGGGAATGGAAAGAGGAAATTGTATATTGTGATTTCACAAAAAGAGAGCCTATAATAGCTGTTTTTCCCGATGGCGTAAAAGTCACAATCCCGCCCGAACAGGATCCGCGGCATGTATTTGCCGATTGGCTTATTTCTCCCAAGAATTATTGGTTTGCCAAAGCCATTGTCAATCGGATTTGGGCTTGGCTTTTGGGGCGCGGGATTGTCCACGAGCCGGATGACATTCGCGCGGACAATCCGCCGGCCAATCCAGAGCTTTTGGCTTATCTGGAAAAAGAGCTTGTTGCGGCAAAATATGATTTAAAACACATTTATCGGCTCATTTTGAATTCGGCCACATATCAACAAGCTTCTGTGCCACGCAGTCCGCAAGCAGAAGCCGAAAAATATTTTGCCGTGTATGTCATTCGCCGTTTAGATGCGGAAGTGTTGCTGGACGCTTTGTGTTATCTTTCTGGCGACGGGCAGGGCTATAGCAGCCAGATTCCAGAGCCCTTTACATGGATTCCGGAATCTCATCGGGCAATCACATTAGCCGATGGCAGCATCACCAGTTCATTTTTAGAGATGTTTGGCCGGCCGCCGCGCGACACAGGATTAGAATCCGAACGAAATAATCAGCCTAATGCGGCGCAGGAACTGTATTTGCTGAATTCCACAGACATACAGCGCAAAATTGAGCGCAGCAAGTTGTTTCAAAAGTTTCATGCGGCCGCTAAAGGCAATCGACGAGATTTAATCCAATGGCTTTATTTGGCGATTTTATCGCGCTATCCCACAGAAGCCGAAATGGCGGCGGCAGAAAAATATGCGCAAACGCCCGGGCTGAGCCTCAAACAAGCGATGGATGATCTGGCCTGGGCGCTTATCAATAGCAAGGAATTTCTTTATCGGCATTAAAAAATGCTGAGCTTACGAGAAAAATAGCCTCGGAGGTGGGCCAGATGAGCATACAAGATGATGCTCCGCAGAGCCGACAATATTCTTCGGGGAAGGGAATGGATAGACGGACAGCTTTGAAGCTTATGGCGCTTGGGGTGGCGGGCTGGGGAATGAGCCGATTAGGCCTGGGCCAGGCCGCCTGGGCGGCGCCGCAAACGCCGGCGGCGCGTCCCGCTACAGCCAAAGCCGTTATCCAAATCTGGATGTGGGGCGGCCCCTCGCAACTGGATACATTTGATCCGAAGCCGAACGCCGGCTACGATTATTGTGGCCCCTTGAAAGCGATTGAAACAAATGTGCCCGGCATTTATGTTTGCGAATTGTTGCCGCGGCTGGCCAAAATGGCGGATAAATATGCCATCATCCGCAGCGTGACGCATGGCAACAATGGGCATGAAACAGCCGCCTATATTATGCAGACAGGCCGCTGGCCAGGGGGCTCCCTCGTATTCCCGGCTGTGGGCGCTGTTGTGTCGCTATTCAAGGGCTATGATCATGGCTACACGGGGCTTATTCCGCCGTATGTGATTTTAACGCGTAGCATTGGACGCTTTTCAGAAGTGGGCTTTCTCGGCCCCCGCTACAAGCCTTTTGAAACAGGCGGCGATCCCAATGCGCGGCGCTTTGAAGTGCAGGGGATTGTGGCAGAAGGCATCAGCGAAGAACGACAGCAAAAGCGCCGTGAGCTTTTACACGCGCTGGATGCCTTAGGCGCTGCCTTGCCTCAAAGCCCTACATTTGCGCCTTTTCAGCAGGCGCAAGAAAAAGCTTATGATCTTATCTTAGGAGAAGCCAGCAAGCTATTTGATTTGTCCCAGGAGCCCAAGGAAATCCGCGATGCGTACGGGCGCAATACATTTGGCCAATCGTGTTTGATGGCGCGGCGGCTTGTGGAAGCGGGCGTGCCCTATGTGACAATAAATTATGGCGGCTGGGATACGCATAAGCAACATTTTGAGACGATGAGGCGGCGGCTGCCGGAAATGGATCAGGGTATGGCGGCTTTGCTGCAGGATTTGTCTGATCGCAAATTGCTCGATACAACAATTGTATGGTGGGGAGGCGAATTTGGGCGCACGCCAAAGATTGATTGGCAGCCGCCGTGGAACGGCGGGCGTGGCCATTGGGGCGCTTGTTTCACGCATGTAGTGGCCGGGGGAGGCTTCAAGGGCGGCAAAGTTGTGGGCGCTTCCGATGATAAAGGCGAATATGTCGCGTCACGCCCTGTTTCGCCTGCAGATTTGATAGGCAGCATTTATTTGTTATTGGGCATCAGTCCCGACGCACGCTTGCCGAATCCACGCGGGCTGGATTTGAAAGTGCTGCCTTCTTCTGAAGAAACGGGCATTAAATCCGAAGGGATTTTAAAGGAGATTATGTAATGCGCGCAGCGTGGCTGCTTGTCGTCGTTTGGGCAGCAGCTGTCCTGTGGCTGGCGGCGCCTGAAAAAGCCTTCAGCCAAATATCCCGCCGTGAGCCGTATATTGGCTATGTGTATCCTGCCGGCGCGCGTCAAAACAGCTCTGTTTCTGTAACATTTGGCGGCCAAAATCTGCGTGGCGCCCGAATGTTGCACATTACAGGCAACGGCATTCAGGGACGCATTACAGATTATGCGCCAGCCTTAAATCGCAAACAATTGATAGATGTCGGCCAGCATTTGCGTTATTGGATGCGTGTACGCTGGGCCGAGATTATGGCCCCGGGCGCCGTGCAACGCTGGATGGGAGAAGCTGCAGAAAGGAAGGAAGATCTCCCCAAGCTTCCGGATCATCCCTGGCTGCAGGGCTTAGAAAAGATGAGCCTAAAAGAGCTGGATGCTTTGCGGATGAAGCTATTTGATCCGAAAAAGCAGCCCAATGCACAATTAGGCGAAATGATTTTTGCCACATTGACAATTGCTCAGAAAGCGACTCCGGGCGTGTATGAGATACGACTGGAAACGCCTACAGGAATAACAAATCCAGTGCGCTTTATTGTGGGCACGCTGCCCGAAATTATAGAGCAAGAGCCGAATGCAGCTGCCCCGGATTCTGCAGCAGAACTGCCAGCTGTGTTTAATGGCCAAATTATGCCAGGCGATGTGGATAGCTTTCGTTTTAAAGCCCGGCAGGGCCAAAAGCTTGTATTCACAGCCGAAGCGCGTCAGCTTGTGCCCTATATGGCCGATGCCGTGCCTGGCTGGATGCAAGCCGTATTGACGCTTTATGATGCTCAGGGCAAGGAATTGGCTTATGCGGATGATTATGGCTTTGATCCTGATCCTGTGCTGTTTTTTTCAGTGCCCCGCGACGGCGAATATGTGATCCAGATTCATGACGCTCTTTATCGCGGACGAGAGGATTTTGTTTATCGCCTTACAGCTGGAGAACAGCCCTTTGTGACATCCTTTTTCCCCTTGGGCGGACAGGCAGGCCAGCCGCTGCAAATTGCCTTAAATGGCTGGAATCTGCCTGAAAAAACAGCATATCTAGATACGAAGCCCGATGGCCCCCGGATTCGGCAAACACGATTTTCCTGGCCCAAGGGGCTGTCCAATCCGCTCTATTATGCTGTGGACGCATTGCCCGAAAGCAGCGAAACGGAGCCGAATAATCGCCTATCAGCGGCGCAAAAAGTTTCGTTTCCGCAGATAATCAATGGCTGCATCAGTTCGCCTGGCGATGTCGATGTTTTTAGTTTTGAGGGGAATGCAGGCCAGGAAATCGTGGCGGAGATAATGGCTCGTCGTTTGGGCTCGCCTGTAGATTCATTTCTTGAGCTTCTGGATGCCGAAGGCCGCGTTTTGGCGAGGAATGACGATTATGCGGATCGTTCCTTTGGGCTGCTCACGCATCACGCTGATTCGTATATATTGGCTAAGCTGCCTAAAAAGGGCCGCTATGCAGTGCTTGTGCGGGATATGCAACAGCATGGGGGCGAGAAATTTGCTTATCGATTGCGTCTTTCCGCCCCCCAGCCGGATTTTGCCCTGTATGTAACGCCGTCCAGTTTGAAAATGTCGCCTGGCGCTTGCTTGCCCTTGACAATTCATGTCATAAGAAAAGACAGCTTTGCTGGAGAAATTGCTTTATCTTTAGCTGCGCCGATCCAGGGCTTTTCTTTGCAGGGCGCCTGCATTCCGCCCGGACAGGAAACAGTGCATGTTACAATTAAAGCTCCTTTACAGCCTATCGGCGCCCCCTTGCCGGTGCGCGTGGAGGGGAAAGCCCAAATAGGGGAGAAAATTGTCACGCATCAAGCGCAACCGGCTGAAGAGATGATGCAGGCTTTTGCTTATCGGCATTTAGTGCCGGCGCAGCAATTGCTGGCGATTGTGAATTTTATGCCGGGAATGCCTCCGGGCATAGCCCAAATGGAATTAATCAGCTCCAGCCCTGTACGCATTCCACTCGGCGGCACACAAGAGGCCCTATTTAAAGCTCCTCCTCCGGGCTTGGCCAGCCTGTTCCAGAATGTAAAATTAGATTTGTATTCCGCGCCGGAGGGAGTCAGCCTGAAAGAACAAGCCTTCGTGCCTGCAGGCATTAAAGTTGTCTTAAGCGCCGACAAAGCGAAATTGAAGCCCGGCTGGCAGGATAATCTGATTTTTGAAGCCTTTGGCATTGGGGAAATACAGCGGCCAAATGGCAAAACAATGAAGTGGCAACGTTCCCTAGGCTATCTTCCGGCTGTTCCAATGGAGATTGTGCCATGATTTCAGATCGCGCACATAATACATCGAAGAGGCATCGTTTGTCGCCTGCCCACGAGCCAAACACATTAGGCTTTATTTGCAGCCGTTTTCGGGAAGGCGACGCCCAGGAGATATTTTTTACGCGTTCGGGCGTCAGGGCAGAGAACATGCCGACATTAGCCCAGCAATTCGCTCAAGAATATTCTGCCCAAATTTTATGGGCAGAATATTTTGGCGCTGCTGAAAGCGAAGCCGGAGGCGAACAGGCGAGGGCATTGCAAACACAGCTTAATGCGCCGATGAGCTGGCTGTATAGCGGTAGTCAAGCGGGAGTCAATTTGGGCGGAATGCATTTTCACGCTGTAACGGGGCTCTCTGTAAAGCCGCTGATAAGCGAAGGCAGAAAATACGGCACAATTGTCGAGGGGCCCCACGCCGTGGAATGTTTCGGAGCTGGCATATTTTGTCCTGATGTGCAGGCGCCAGCTCCCCAGCAGGCCCGTGCCACATTTGAACGCATAGAAGAGCTGCTGGCTTTAGCGGAAATGGAATTTCGACATGTTGTACGGACATGGTTTTTTTTGGAGGATATTCTTTCCTGGTACGACGCCTTCAACGCTGTGCGGACGGCATTCTTTCGGGAACGAGGCATTTTTGATTCTGTTGTGCCTGCCAGCACAGGCATTGGCGCGCGCAATCCCTTTGGAGCAGCTGTGATGGCAGGATTTTATGCTGTGAAGCCCAGAGACAATGCTGTGAGAGTGCAGGCGCTGCCTTCGCCGCTGCAATGTCCGGCATTGCAATATGGCAGCTCCTTTAGCCGGGCAGTGGAAGTGGCTATGCCTGCGATACGACGTGTGCTTGTATCCGGCACGGCCAGCATTGCGCTGGATGGGCAGACGATGTATTGCGGCGATGTTGGGAAGCAAATTGCCCGAACATGTGAAGTTGTGGCGGCAATATTGCAGTCCCGCGGGCTCAGCTGGCGTGATGTGACGCGGGCCACGGCCTATTTCCGCAATGCCGCCGATAGCCCGTTATTTGCGCAATTTTGCGCCCAAAATGGCATTCCGCCTTTGCCTGTTATCGTCACTTGTAATGTTGTATGTCGAGATGATTTGCTGTTTGAATTAGAAGTAGATGCCGTTGCGCAAAATCAGCCCGAATAA
>CAZUOJ010000085.1:0-16450 GCA_964622325.1 uncultured Armatimonadia bacterium | reverse complement strand
CCGAAGGGCCTTCTTTGGGCACAGCGCCCGCCGGCACATGAATGTGAATGTCATGCTGTTTGAAATATTCCGCCGCCAGGCCATAATGCGGCGCCAGCGCCCGCACATAGGACAGCGCCGCCTGCGCGGATTCTTTCATAATTTCGCCCAGTCGTCCTGTCAGCAGCAGCTCTCCTTCGCCGGGCACGACCGCCACCTCAATGGCCAAAACATCGCCGCCCTGCTCTGTATAAGCTAATCCGGTGGCCACGCCCACGGAATCCGCGCGCTGCTTTTCGCCGAAGCGATAGCGCGGCGGCCCCAAAAACTCTTCCACATGCTGGGGCTGCACGACAATTTTCTGCTTTTCTCCCGCCGCCACGCCTTTGGCCACTTTCCGGCAAATAGAAGCAATCTCCCGCTCCAGATTCCGCACGCCCGCCTCGTGCGTATAATGCCGTATCAGTGTGCGCAGCGCCCGATCCGTAAAATGAATCTGCCGGCTGTTCAAGCCATGGCTGCGGCGCTGTTTCGGCACTAAAAAGCCTTTGGCAATGGCCAGCTTTTCTTCCTCAATGTAGCCGGAGAATTCAATGATTTCCATCCGATCCCGCAGCGCAGGCGGCAACGGTGCAATCTCGTTGCCAGTGGCGATGAACATCACATGCGAAAGATCAAACGCCACTTCCAGATAATGATCGCGAAAAGAATCGTTTTGTTCGGGATCCAGCACTTCCAGCAGCGCTGAGGCCGGATCGCCGTGAAAATCCATGCCCAGCTTATCGACTTCATCAATCATAAACACGGGATTTTTGCTTTTGACGCGGCGCAGTGCTTGAATAATACGGCCGGGCATTGCGCCGACATAAGTGCGCCGATGCCCGCGAATTTCCGCTTCATCGCGTATGCCGCCTAAGGAGATGCGAATGAATTTGCGTCCCATTGCCCGGGCGATGGACTGGCCGATAGAGGTTTTGCCGACGCCCGGGGGGCCGATGAAGCACAAAATCGGGCCCCGCACCTGCTTCACAAGCTTGCGTACGGCTAAAAATTCCAGGACGCGCTCCTTGATTTTTGTCAGCCCATAATGATCTTCATCCAGAATGGCCGCCGCAGCCTGCAAATCCAGGACATCGGGCGTGGCTTGTTGCCACGGCAAATCCGTCAGCCAATCAAGCCATGTCTGCACGACGGCATATTCGGGCGAGGCCAACGGCATGTGCTCCAGGCGTTCCAATTCCGCCAGCGCTTTTGTCGTGGCTTCCTCGCTCATCCGCGCTGCCAGTATTTTTTGTCGATATTCCGCAATTTCGGGATTCGCTTCGGCTTCTTGGCCCAGCTCATCCTGGATGGCGCGCATTTGTTCCCGCAAATATATTTCGCGCTGGGAACTTTCAATGCGCATTTGCACATCCTGCTGTATCTTCTGCTCCAGACGCAAAAGCTCCAGTTCCTGAGCTAACAGCACTCTCACTTTTTCGAGCCGCAAATTGATGTGGCCTTCCTCCAAAATGCTTTGCCGCTGATCATAGCGCAAACGCAGATGCGCTGCGACAAGATCAGCCAGGCGGCCCGCATCTTCCAGATTCATGGCAGTAACTAGCACTTCCGCCGGCACATTGCGGGCTAAAGAGGCCACTTCCTCAAATTCCCGCACCACCAGGCGCATCAGCGCGCGCAGCTCCTTTGTCTTCTTCGCCGTTTCGAGAAAGGGCAAAATCCGCGCCAGATAATAATGAGGCCCGCGGATAAATTCCCGAATGATGACTCGCGACAGCCCTTCTACTACTGCACGCGCAGTGCCGTCCGGCATCTCCAGAAGCTGTCCCACGCGGGCTAAAGTGCCGACAGTGTAAAAATCTTGCGGCTCGGGCTCCTCTTGCAGTGGATCGCGTTGCGTTACAAGCACAACGAGCCTCTCCTCGCGGCACGCCTCTTCCAGCGCACGTACCGATTTGCGCCGCATCACCCCTAAGGGAGCCATTGTATGGGGGAAGATCACTTCATTGCGCAGTGGCAATACCGGAAAAACATCTTCCGCGTTAGATTGAGATGGCGCGGGGCCAGGCGTGCTTATCTCTCTGTCTTCCGTCAACGCAGCTTTTCCTTTCTGAACATCCAGGCCTTGTCTCAAGGCGTTAGAGGACACTTTCTTCTTTGCTGGCGCTCTTTCCTGCCCCATAAAAAGGGGCTAAGGCAGTTCGCCTTAGCCCCTTTTTAGCGTGGATAATGTCGCCTGTTCAGGCTGTTTTTTGCTGGGAAGCGCTCTTTTTCTTGCCGCGCTCCAGAATAGGCTGCTGATGTTGCTCCACAGTTTCGCGCGTAATGATGCAGCGCGTGATTTCGGGATCCGAGGGCACTTCAAACATTACATCCAGCATAATCTCTTCTAGGATCGTGCGCAGGGCGCGTGCCCCCGTGCGGCGCTTCAAGGCCTCTTCCGCAATGGCATCCAGCGCTTCCTCTTCCACGACGAGCTCCACGCCGTCCAGAAGCTGGAGTATGCGTTGATACTGGCGCACAAGGGCATTTTTCGGCTCTACCAGTATGCGCCGCAACGCCTGCTTATCCAGCGATTGCAAAGTGGCAATCGTTGGCAAACGGCCTATAAATTCCGGAATCATGCCGAATTTAATGAGATCTTCCGGCATGACTTGCGCCAGAATTTCGTCATCGCTCAACTCCTGACGGGCTGCAATGGAGCCAAAGCCGATGGCGCGATTATGGGTCCGCCGGCGAATAATCTCAATTAAGCCGTCAAACACGCCGCCACAGATGAAGAGGATGTTCTTTGTATTAATCTGGATAAATTCCTGTTGCGGGTGTTTGCGGCCGCCCTGGGGCGGCACATTGGCCACTGTCCCCTCTAAAATCTTGAGCAAAGCCTGCTGGACGCCTTCGCCCGACACATCCCGCGTAATGGACGGACTATCGCCGCGGCGGGCAATTTTATCAATCTCGTCAATGTACACAATGCCGCGTTCGGCGCGCTCAATGTCATGATTGGCTGCGATGAGAAGCTGCAGCAAAATATTTTCCACATCCTCGCCCACATAGCCCGCTTCTGTGACGGAAGTGGCGTCGGCAATCGTAAAAGGCACATCCAGAAGGCGCGCCAGCGTCTGCGCCAGCAATGTTTTGCCGGAGCCGGTGGGCCCAATCAGCAGGATGTTTGTCTTGTCCAGCTCCACATCCTCTTGCTCATTATCCAGGCATATGCGCTTGTAATGATTATACACAGCCACGGACAAAACGCGGCGAGCTTGCTCCTGCCCGATGACATATTCCCCCAGATAATCAAAAATTTCTTTGGGCTTGGGAATAGAGGCCAGCTCATAGGCGGGCGTCGGGCGCGCACGCTCTTCTTTGCTGCGCAAAATCTGATTGCACAGCGCCACACAATCTGGACAAATATATACGCCTGGCCCCGCAATCAATTCTTTGACTTGGCGCGGCTTTTCCCGGCCGCAAAAGGAACAGCGTAAAGTGCGCCCCCCATCAAATGAACTCATCTTGCGCTCCTGCGATGTAAACGATATTGCCCGGGCTTATTTGTCTTCCAGCGGCGCCGGCTGCCGCATCGCCACCTCATCCACTATGCCATATTCCTTGGCCTCAAAGGCGTTCATGTAATAATCCCGATCGGTGTCCCGCTCAATGCGCTCCAGCGGCTGCTTCGTATGATAGGCCAAAATCTCATTTAAGCTGTTCCGCATCCGAATAATCTCTTCGGCCTGGATTTTCAAGTCCGTGGCTTGCCCCGAAATGCCAGAAGCCCACGGCTGATGTATGAGCACGCGGGAATGAGGCAGGGCATGGCGATGCCCCTCCGCGCCTGCCGCCAGCAGCACGGCGGCCATGCTGCCCGCAAGCCCCACACACCATGTATGCACTTCCGGCGTGACAAATTGCATCGTGTCGTATATGCCCAGCCCGGCGCTCGCGGATCCCCCCGGCGAATTGATGTACATCTGAATGGGCTCTGTGGGATCCTCGCTTTGCAAAAACAAGAGCTGGGCAATGACGATGCTGGCCACCATATCATCTATAGGTGTACCAATAAATACGATGCGATCGCGTAACAAACGACTGAAAATATCGTAAAATCGTTCGCCGCGCGGCGTTTGTTCAATGACGCTGGGGATAAGCATATTCGCCTGTCCTGCTCCTTTTCAGTTTTTGAGTGGCTTTGGGCCTGTGCTCGGCATTTTATGGTCTTATTATTTTAATAGACGCTCCGCGTACTGATTTTCTGACAATTTTCCCCCAATAATTTGTTATTGAGCAGCATCTTCTGCCTTATCGCTTGTGTCCTGGGCTTTTGTATCGTCAGCGCTGGCGGTCGCTTCATCTGGTGCCTCTGGGGCGGGCTCTGCCTCCGCCGCGGCGGGCTCTGCTGTTTCTGTGGATTCTGGGCTTTCAGCGGCTTGGGCTGCTTCTGTCTCTTCTTCTTTTCCTTCCCTTTCTTTCGCCGCCGCCTCTGCTTTTTCCTGCGCCGCTTTGCGCTGCTCTTCTTTGATTTGCTGATATTGCTCTTCGCTCACATCCTCAATCACGGCCGACTCGATGATTTTCTGGATGGCCAGGCGGCGCAGGGCACGATCTTCCAGACGCTCACGGAAATTCGGCTGCACTTCCAGCGCCTGACGCACGAAGCTTTCCTCAACATTCGCTTCCTGCGCAAAGAGCGCCAGCTCCTGCTCAATATCTTCCTCGGATACTGTAACATCTTCGGCCCGGGCAATGGCCTCCAGGATAAATTGCACTTTCAAGGCTATTTCCGCCCGGACGCGTGCATTTTGTTGCAGGCTTTCCACATCTGTCTGGGCGATTTGCGCAAATTCCTGCAGGGACATCCCGTTTTCCTGCAGCTCTTCCACGAAAGACTCAAAGTTTCGCTGCGCCAGCTCCTCCACAAGAATCTCCGGCAAATCTATTTTTGTATCGGCCAGAATCGCCGCCAGGGCATCATTTTCCAGATTTTCCTGGCAGCGCTTTTCGGCTTCCTGTTGCAGGCGTTCGCGGATGGCGGCGCGCAGGGCGGCCAGATCTTCGTAATCGCCCTGGCTGCGGGCGAATTCATCATCCAGCGCCGGCAGCTGCCGCTCGCGAATTTCTTCAATCGTCATTGTGAGGGTGGCTTTTTGCCCCGCCAGTTCCGGCTCCTCGTAATCCTCCGGATATTCATGTTCCAGAGTGATTGTTTCGTCCAGATGATGGCCCAGGAGAGCTTCATCAATCGCGGGCGTATAACGGCCGCTGCCCACTTCCAGAGTCTGGCTGGATTCGTGAATGGGCTCTTCCTGCCCGGCGAGCGTGATTTTCAATTCCCCGCTCACAAGATCGCCCGCCTGGACAGGGCGATCTTTGACGGGCTTTTCCTTCGCTGCCGCCTGGCGCATCTGTTCCAGCACTTCATCTATTTGTTCTTCAGTGACGACAGGCGGCACGCGATAGAGCTTCAAGTTTTTATAATCCGGCAATTCCGGCTGGGGCTTGACAGTGACTTTAATCGTGAATTCCACGCCCTGGCCTTCTTGCACTTCCAGCTCCTCAAATTCCGGCATTTCCGGGCGGCCAATGATTTGCCATTCTTCTTTTTCTAATTCGGGCTCGACGAAAGTCTCAATGGCTTTCAGCCAGAACATTTCTCGCAGCACTTCCGGCTTGAAGCGGCGGCGAATCACGGCCGGCGGCACATGGCCCGGGCGAAAGCCGGGCACCGGCTGGCTCCCCAGCTCCTGATAAGCCTTATTAAAAGCGCGCTGGACATCCTGGCTGTCCAGCTGAAAGGTAATGTCCATTTGACTGCCTGGCAATTTCGCTGTCTGAATCTGCAAGGGAGTCTCTCCTCTTTCTCTGGATTAAAGCATCAGCCGCAAAATTGGCACTTTCCTGACGGACAATATCAAAATCGGCTGAATGTTAAAGCAAAGCTCGCTCATCAGCCGCATAATTGGCGTCGCCCTGGCGAGCGACGCCTCCCGCGAAACGCAAATATCTACTGGCAATGTTTGTTGATGTATTCACGACGCCCAGGAGGGCAAAAATGACGACAATAGCTTTGACTAGGAATAAAATAAATTATATCGAATCAGCCTGGCCTAAAGAATTGTGGCCCCTTATCGTTTCCCTGCGGAACGCAGCCGCGTCCAGCTCGTTAGCTGAGCATACAAATATGCCAATATTGCTCAGGCATGATCTGGGACGCAGCAGGGCAATATAGCTTTTTTCCCGCCACTGGTGGGCGCGGGGAGATTCGAACTCCCACGGGTTTCCCCACATGATCCTAAGTCATGCATGTCTACCATTCCATCACGCGCCCACCGTATCTATTGTAAAAAATTTATAATTCTTCTGCAACCACAAACTGCCATCGCCTCGTGATAACGATGGCCATTGACTATATTCCTGCTCTTTCACGCTTAAAGCCAAACAAGAACATCAACAAAAATCTGCAAAAATGCCGACACAGCGCTGAGCCATTAAAAGTTATTGGGAAATGTTTTTGTGCTGTGTGCCCGGGATATCAGCCGTTTGACGCAATACAAAGTGCAATTCTCCCGCCACGCCTCCGCCCGACGCATAAAAACCGCTGCTAAAATACATTTCCCGCGGCTGCAGGCAAGGCTACATGTTGCCGCGGGATGTTCCCAGACATTGTCTTTGGCTTTCCTGAAGCAAACTGTGTCCCCAGCGTCAGGAACACAAGGATTATTCATTGATGGTGCACCGGGAAGGATTCGAACCTTCGACCTTGGGATTAAGAGTCCCCTGCTCTGCCAGCTAAGCTACCGGTGCTTTTTCGTAAAAAGCCGCTGCGAACTGTAGCCAGTCCCGCGGCACTGCAAAATTGATGCCTGTCCGGCTGCCTTTAGGCTCTGGCGCGCCTGGAGGGACTCGAACCCCCGACACCCGGATCCGAAGTCCGGTGCTCTGATCCACTGAGCTACAGGCGCTTCTTCGCAACAGGCCTGGCAGACGAGAACATCAAAGAACACTTTGCAGCGATAATAATCCTGCGGCTAGCCTCAGGCAAATAATTGATATTGCCTGCTCTTGCCTCGGCATTGACATTTGCCGCTCAGGCGGCTGCCGCCAGCCTGTTATTTTCTTTTTGGGGTGGACGGAGGGACTCGAACCCACAACCCCTTGAGCCACAGTCAAGTGCTCTGCCATTGAGCTACGTCCACCATCTTGCCCTGAAGATACTCTGGCCGCCTCTCCTGGCGCCGCTTCTCGCCCTTGAGGAAGCCCGTGTATCTGTGATTATATCAGATTTCACATCAATTAGCACGCCCGGCCTGATTCGAACAGGCGACCAACTGCTTAGAAGGCAGCTGCTCTATCCACTGAGCTACGGGCGCACACTTTGTCGTCTAGCCAAATCAGCCGTGTCCAGGCGCTCCTGCGCCACTGTTTATTATGTAAGGCCAGCACGATCCGCTGTGCCTGAGCTTTCTGATATTTGGAGCGGGTGACGAGACTCGAACTCGCGACATTCAGCTTGGAAGGCTGACGCTCTACCAGCTGAGCTACACCCGCATCTATGTTTTAGAGCTACAGGCGGCTTTCAAAGCAAGCCGCGAATTGGGATTTTTAATCGCCCAAATTCTTGTCTCCTCGGGGCTTCCGGCGCCCAAATGCGTCATTTTATAAACAGAAACACTACAGATGCGCTGCAAGCTGTGATTGTTCTAAAAACAATCGCTAAATTTTGCGGATCATGAGCGCATTTCCTGACGCTTTATGGTCGGGGCGGTCGGACTTGAACCGACGACCTTCGGCTCCCAAAGCCGACGCGCTGACCAATCTGCGCCACGCCCCGAGGCCACACCACTATGAAGTTGCGGATGATATTATAACGCAAATGATTTTTCCGGTCAAGAACGGCAACTTATATTTCTCCCCTCGCCCTCTATTATTGACGCCGCCTTGATTTCCTTTCTCTCAATTTCATTTCTGGCAGTGCCAGAGATTCTCCCAGGAATTGGACAGGATATTGTTTCTGGGCAGGATTAATGCCCTCTTGGGCGAAAGAGTGTTAAGCTTTTGCCTGAGCTGAGACATTAGCTGGAGGAGCAGATTTTATGGTCGCTTATGCGTTGTCTTCCTGGATTGCCGCCCCTGTTTCGGCCCAAGAGGCCATTGCTCATATTGCTGCGGCGGGCTTTATACAATTAGAGCTCTCTGATGACGCTTCGGCGCTTGTCCAGGCCTGGGAGAAAAATCCTGCAGGCGTGGCGCGCCAGCTCGCCGAAGCCGGCCTGCAAGCTGTCTCTGTCCATTGTCCCAGCGCCGGGCAGAAGCTGGATGTGCCCGATGAGGAAGCTCGCGGCGCTTCCCTGCGGGCGTTGCAGCATTATTTTCGTTTAATGGCGGACAGTGCTGTGCCGCAAATGATTGTGCATCCGATTAGCGGCGCCTTGGCGCTGGACGAAAAGGGCGTGCGGGAAACAAAACAGCGCATTCGCGCTTCTCTGGAGACTCTGGCCGAGGCGGCGGCCTCCTGCGGCCTGCGGCTGTGTCTGGAAAATCTGGGCAGCAACAGTGTCCTGGGCGCCTCTATAGCGTCTTTGCTGGAAATGATTGAGGGCCTGGGGGAGCATGTCGGCATATGTCACGATATTGGCCATACAGTCCTGGCCGGGCTGGATCCCGTCGAAGAAGTGCGGCTGGCTCTGCGCTCAGGCAAGCTCTTTGCCCTGCATTTGCACGATGTCAATGAAGCCAGGCGCGATCATTTTATTCCCGGCGGAGGCTGTCTGGACTTTCCGCCCTATCTGGCGGAGCTGCAGGCTCATGCCTTCTCAGGCGTGCGGACACTGGAAATCGCCCCTGCAACAGAGCCGTTGCCGGAGCGCTTAGCGCAAATTGCGCGCGTGCGCCAGCAATGGGAAACGCTAGGATAAGAGGCTGGCACAGGGGAAGCACAACGCGGCTTTGGCAGCCCCCTGGGCATCCGTAGGAAACGATGTGAGCTTAAAGCCAGCTAAAGGCAATTTTTTCCCGTTTTTTAGCCCGGAAAGGCATTCGACGCAGCCAGGCGCTGTGCTAACGCAACGCCACAAATATTGTTGTTGGCTTTCTGCAGGCTCTCTCTCAGGGCGCCCACCACCAATTTTCTAATTCATGGGCATCCGGCTCCACAGGATCCGCCTGCAAATGGGGGATATAGCGACAGGCTTCCCATAAAATGGGCCCGAAATGGCCATGAATGCCTGCCACATGATGAATATACGGTCCCCGAATGAAATGGCGCTCCCAGCGGAGCCAATCGCGCACTTGCATCCACACATATGTGCCCACAGTGGGCGGGCCCTGTGTGCCCTCGCCCTGCCCGAAGCCCAGCCGATATTCCCCTTCCGCGTCGGCAAAGCGCGCAATTGTTAAGGGCCCGCCTTTAATGCGCCAATGACAGACGCCCGCTTCTTCGCCCGGCATAATGAAATGGCTGCCAATGCGTTGCGGCTCGCCCTCGGCCCGCAGACTCGGCGGAAATGCGCCACAATGCCACAGCAATTCCGCATTGTCATTATCCGGATGACGGATTGTCAAATCGGCAAAAAAAGGCGGCGTTTGCCAGAGGGCAGCCGCATGCAGCAGAGCCGCCGTAATCGCGCCATGCACATCCATTTCACAAATCACAGGAACGCCTTCATCGCCCAGCAGCGCATGGGCATAACACGGATACACGCCAAAATGCTTCTGCATGGCGGGAAAACACTGAAAAGCAATAGCCTGCAGTCCCAGGCGCTGCGCCCAATCGCCCAGCGTCAGCTTCAGCGCGGCAATGGCCGCCAGCTGCGGCTCCTGCAAGCCCTCAATCTGCACATGAGCGCGCATGTAGGCCAACAGCTCCCTCAGGCGCTCATCGGGCTGTGCCATTAAAGCGCGAATATCCTGCAACACATCCTCCAGATAAATCTGCCACAGCTGACAGCCGAATTTTGTTAAAAGCTCGGCTTCATTGCACATGACAGTCCAGAAAAAATCATTGTGCTGCCCAATTTGCCCGATGCGCAGCTGACGCAGGCATTTAACGACAGCCGCCACGCGCAAAAAGCCTTCCAGGCCGCGGGCAAAAATGGGCTCCTCCAAACGACAATTAGGCAGATATGTGAAGGGCACGCGCAGCCGGCGCAAGATATCGCTTGTGGCGAACAAGCCGCATTGTGTGTCCCGCAGCCGCGTGCCATCCGCCAATGGCGCTTCATCGCGTGGCCCCCATAAAAGATAGGGCACGCCTAATTTCTGCCCCAGCAGCGCCGCCACATCTTCCGTGCCGAAATTGCAATGCGGACAGAACAGCGCCTCGACGCCTGCGTTCTGGAAATGCCGCACCGCTGCCGCTAAATCTTCGTGCCGATACAAAAGCCCGTCCGGCACAACGCCCTCCAGATCCACAAAGCGCACGCCTATTTCCTGCAGCCGCTTCTGGATAAGCTGCTTATAGCGCAGGGCGTCTTCGCGGCTGAAAACAAATTTGCCAATGGGCGCCAAGCCTAATTTTATCGCGGCAAGCCCCTGCTGCATGAAAAAGCCTCCAGATATAATTAAGCGCTTTTTCTCTGGCGGGGAAACAAAATCCTGCTGTCAAGCAGGCATCATGTAACGAGAATGCGAATATATAATTAAATTAAAGGCAAAGCGCCTGTTGCTGCTCCGTATACATTACGGGCTGTGATCCAGCTTTGGGAGCAAAAATGTGAACGAAAGCGAACAGACAGATTCCGGGGCTGAGCAGAGGCGGCGGCTGGGGCCGATCTGTCCCCATTGTGGGGCCCCGCTGCGCCTGTGGGCTTCTTTATGCCGCGCCTGCGGAGCGGATCTGGCGACAGATACGCCGCCTGCGGCCGGATTGTTGACGCCCTTCGGCTATGGCCTGTGCGCCTTCATTGCCGTTTTGCCTTTGGGGCTGGCGATAAGCATTTCCGTTCGGGAGCAATGGCCGCGTGTATTGCTTGTGCTCGGGCCGCTGGGCGCAGCAGCGATTGCCGCTTATCTGGCCTCCGCCATTGGCCGGCGTCTCCTGCCGCTGTGGCGCTGCTCTTACGAGCATCTTTTGCTGGGCGGCATGATTAGCGGCCCCCTAACGGCCTTCGTGGCGCTTTTAGGCCTCAATTATCCGGAAGGGCTCTTGCTGGTCTGGATTTTGTTTGCGGGGATAATTTATGGGCTGCTGCGCCGCTACGGCTATCAGCCCAAAGATATTTCTTAATATAGCAGGCGGCGTGTTTATTTTCTTTTTTGCATTTTATGCAAGGAATAGAGGCACAGCATGTAGCCCCTTGAGAAATCTGGCCTGAGACTGTACATTATATCGTTGCCATAAATATATTCCGTTGCATGGAGGAGGCAGCTATGGAGGACATCAGGGCGATCGTGGAAGAACGAGCCGCGCGGGCGCGTCAGGCCGCCCGGCAGCTTTTCAAAATGGACGGCGAAACACGCAACAAAGCTTTGCGGCGAATGGCAGAAACATTGCGCGCCAATAAAGAGCTCATTCAACAGGAAAACGCCAAGGATATGCAAAGCGGACAGGAAAAGGGCCTCAGCTCCGCCATGCTGGATCGCCTGCTTTTGAATGACAAGCGGATTGAAGATATGGCTGTGGCGCTGGAGGAAATTGCCGCTTTTCCGGATCCCTTAAGCGAAGTGCTGGCGGAGTGGGAGCGGCCCAATGGCCTGCGGATTAAAAAAGTCCCCGTCCCCATTGGCGTTGTGGGGATTATTTACGAGTCGCGGCCGAATGTCACTGTAGATTCCGTGGGTTTGTGTCTGAAGGCGGGCAACGCGGTCGTGTTGCGAGGCGGCTCCGAAGCCATTCATTCCAATGTTTGCCTGGCGGGCTTGCTCTCGCAGGCCGCGACAGAAGTGGGCCTGCCGGCATCCTGTGTGGAAATTGTCCCGATTACAGATCGGCAGGCAGTATTGGAGCTGGTGCGGATGGACAAATATGTGGATTTGATTGTGCCCCGCGGCGGCGCTCCGCTTATCCGCACGGTCAAAGAAAACGCCACAATTCCCGTGCTGGAACACGAACGGGGAATGACGCAGATATATGTAGATGCCACTTGTGATGTGGATATGGCCGTTAAAATTGTGCACAACGCCAAAGTGCAACGTCCCGGCGTGTGCAATGCCGTCGAAAATCTTTTCGTTCATGAACAGAATGTGAAAGCGCTCAAGGCGATTGTGACGGATTTGCAGGCGGCGGGCGTGGAAATTCGCGCTGATGCCGGCGTGATGGCGATTTGTCCGGGCTGTGTGGAAGCTACAGAAGAAGATTGGGATACGGAATATCTGGATTTAATTCTTACAGTGGGCCTTGTCTCATCTTTGGAGGAAGCCCTGGAAAAAATCGCCCGCCATTCCTCGGGCCTCACGGAAGCCATTATCACGGACAATGAGGAAAATGCTGAACGCTTCCTGCGCGAAGTGGACAGCGCCTGTGTGTATGTGAACGCCTCCACGCGCTTTACAGATGGCGGGCAGTTCGGGATGGGGGCGGAGATTGGCATATCCACAGGCAAATTGCACGCCCGCGGCCCGGTGGGCGTGCGCGAGCTGACCAGCTACAAATATATCATCTATGGCCAGGGGCAGGTGCGCACTTCGTAAAAAAATGACACAGCACGAATCGGAAGAATTTCTCTGGCCGCCGGTGAAGCGGCTGCTGGTAAAGGTCGGTACGCGTGTGGTGACGGATCCCGAAGCGGGCCTGGATACGATTTTTCTGGATCGGCTCGCCCGGCAAATTGCGCGCTTGCATGAGCGCGACATCCAGGTGCTGGTCGTCACATCGGGCGCGGTGCATTTGGGACGGCGCGTGCTGCACAATCCGCGCCCGAAAGAGACGCTCACATATCGGCAGGCCGCGGCCGCGATTGGCCAGCCGGAGCTGATGCGCAATTATGCCGCGGCATTAGGGGCGCATGGCCTCATCGCGGCGCAAGTGCTGTTGACAATGGATGATATGGCCGATCGCCGTCGTTATGTCAATGTCCGCAATGCCCTGGAGCTGCTCCTGCGCAGCCATGTCATCCCGGTGATTAACGAGAATGACAGCGTCTCTGTGGAAGGCGTGACTTTTGTGGAAAATGATCGCCTGGCGGCGATTGTGGCCACGAAGATGAAAGTGGATTTGCTGATCTTTTTGTCCGATCAGCCCGGGCTGTTTACAGACAATCCTTTAAAAAATCCACAGGCGGAGTTAATCCAGTTCGTGCGGCCCGGCGAAGTGTTGGAGGCGCATGTGGATGAGGCGGGCGGGCCCGAATCGCGGGGCGGAATGAAGGCTAAGATTGCCGCGGCGCGGATTGTCGCCTCCTGCGGCATTCCGGTCGTGATGGCGGATGGCCACGAGGAGAATGTGCTCTTGCGGATTTGTGCGGGGGAGCGCCTGGGCACTTTATTTATTCCCACAAAGCGGACGGCGGGCGGCAAAAAGCTATGGCTGGCGGCAGTGCGGGAGCCCGCGGGCGCCGTAATTGTGGATGAAGGCGCCTGCCGTGCCCTCTGTCAGCCTGATGGCGCCAGTCTGCTGCCCAGCGGCGTGCGCGACACGAAGGGCGATTACGAGGCCGGGGAGCTCGTCTCCGTGTTAGCCCCGGATGGCACGGAAATCGCTCGCGGCCTCGTCAATTATTCCGCGGAGGAAGTGCGCCGCATTGCCGGCAAACACAGCCGCGAAATCGCCCGCATTTTGGGCCATCCCGGCCAGGAAGAAGTCATTCATCGCGATAATATGGTCCTGATTGGCGAATTCGCCGAATAAAAGCAAAGGGGCCCATTTTGCACTAACGCTGCACTTAGCCCCGGGCATCCAGCGGATAGTCGCATTAATCGAAAAAGGCACCGGCTGCGGCCTGTGTCTTTTCTGATCTCTCAGGATGATCCCCCATTTTTTCTTTTTAAGCCTTTATTGGCGCAAACAGTGTCCCCCCCAATAAGAAAAAGCCCCCACTTTGTAGTGGGGGCTTTTTTGTCACACGCCAGCGATTTTTCGGCCCGCGATGCCCGGGCGATGGGGCCGATTGCTACAACCGCCCTTTACTTCGGGGCTGGGGGCGGAGGCGTAGCGCCTGCGCCACCCGGAGCGGGAGCCTCAGGAGCGGGCGCCGGAGCGCCTCCCGGAGCGGGCGCCGGAGCCGGAGCGCCAGCCTCAGGGCCCTTGGCCCCAGGAACTGGCCCCGTCGGCGCGCCCGGAGCAGGCGCACCAGGCGTCGGTCCCGGCGCGGGACCCGCGCCAGGCCCCATCCCGGGTTTCTCGCCGGGCGGCGGCATCGGCGGAGCCGGAGGCGTCACGCCCTGCGGCTGCTTCGGCGGACAACCCGTCACTAAGGTAACAGCCGCGGCTACGACCAGCACTAATACAACTACGCCTAGTGTCTTGTACATCTGCACCATCCTTTCGCGGGCTGCATTTTTCCCCACGTGTGCGTATCCAGGACGCGACCAATCACGCCGACTGGATACTTTTTGCGCTTCTCCTGCGGAACCTCTTGTCAAGGTATAACCCCACGGCGACTGCCCGGGCACAGCCTAGTGGGGAAGCTTCCCTCAGGAGTTAGCTCCTCCTTCGCTTGATGGCTTCTCCTTCAACCAGCGTGGATTAAATGGATGTTGAAGCAAATCAGCCGCTCGCCGGATTTCTTCCTCTGTTATCGCGCCGAGTTTCGATTTTTCGCGCTGCTCCCGTCGCAGGCTGCGCCGAAATCTATGTGCAGCCTTCTTTGTTTCGGCCAAGCCCGAAGAAATCTGCTCGAAATTATCATAAGCATTTTGGGCGGCCTCTGTCAAGCCAGCCGACTCCAAAATGACGCCCATCCACCAGTAAAGCTGCCCATCTAACTCACCGCCCTGAAGTCCGGCCTCCAGGGCGCTGACCGCTTGCAAGCACTGCTGGCGAAACGCGGCCGCATCATGCAAATATAACTCGCTGTCTTCGGCAGGCTCCGTGCAGGTCTCCACGGCCAAAAGATAGCGATTATAGCCCAGCGCAAAGTACACGAGCGGATCTTTTACGCCGCACGCCACTGCACGCTCCAGATTCACCACTACTTCCGCGCGCCGCCCCAACAGATAATTGCTCTCCGCCAGCACTAATTCCCGCACCGCCTCGGCGGCCGGATCCAAACCCTCCAGCCGCTGGGCATATTGCCGCACCGCATTCAGCCCCACGCGATGCCGCTCCCCGATGGCTTGCAAGTCCCCCAGCTCCAGCTCGTCGCTGTGGATGAGCTTGTTCAGCTCATGATGATAACGCCACTCCACATCCAGCAACGCAGCCACGGCTATCCGCAAAGCCTCATGATTGGTCTTGCGCCAGCCCCAGCGGACGATGAGCCGGTAAAAGGCGCGGGCAAAGGGCGACACTGTCTCTAATGCCTCCAGTTCCTCCAAACGCCGCTTGATGGCCTGTTCGTCCGTATTCATTCTCCCATGCCCTGTGTTAAGTCGTCATTGGCTATTGGCTTCCTGGGCGAATTATTCGCCCCTGCCGCGCCTTTTCCTGCTTCTCGCGTTTTTCGCCCTGAACTTTTTCCCCATCCTCAAGCCCTCTTCCCTTGCCCTCTTAGCCAGCAAAAAGAAAAGGGCTTTCCACGCCGCTCGTTTTGCAGCTAGGGCGCGCCGCGCGGTCGGCCGCGCTCCCGGGCGCCTGCTTAGGACAATTTCACCTGCGCACCCGCATCCTCTAACTTCTTCTTAATCTCATTCGCCTTCTCCTTGTCCACCCCTTCCGCCACGACGGCTCCCGGCGCGGATTCCACGAGCTCCTTGGCTTCCTTGAGGCCCAGATTTGTAATCTCCCGCACGGCCTTGATGACGCCCACCTTATTATCCCCAATGGCCTCAATCGTCACCTTAAACTCCGTCTGCTCCTCCACTTCTTCCGCCGCCGCCGGCCCCGCGGCCACGGCCCCTATCGCCATCACTGGCGCCGCCGCGCTCACACCGTATTTCTCCTGCAGCTTGTCTTTCAGTTCCACCAGTTGCAGCACTGTCAGCTGATCAATCGCCGCAATAATTTCATCAACTGTCATTGGAATGCCTCCTTTTGTATGTCTGCCCGACAATGTTTTTCTTTTTGTACATGCCCTGCCCTTGCGTCCTGTTGCTCGTGTTCATGTGCAAGGGCGGATACAGCGGAAAAAGTCCTCATTAAGAGAAATTGGGGCGCCGCCGCGACGCAGCGGCCAGGACGCCTCAGCTTTCTGTCGAGGCACCGCCCCGCTTGTCCGCCACCGCCTGCAGCGTATAGACAAGATCGGAAACGAGCCCCTGCAGCACTCCCACGAGGCCATGCAGCGGGCTGGCGATGGCGCCCACGACATTCGCCACGATCTCGGGCTTCGGCGGCAAATCGGCAATCCGGGCCACCGCTTTGGCATCAAAGATTACTCCCTCCAGGAAGCCGCCCTTCCATTTGATTTGCTCGTGGCTCTGGGCGAATTCCGCGATGGCT
>CAZUOJ010000084.1:13122-16478 GCA_964622325.1 uncultured Armatimonadia bacterium | reverse complement strand
CTATGACGCCGACAGAAATCCCGGGGCAATTTTCTTTTTCCCGCACAAGCTCTATCTGCAGATTTTCCACAGGCTCATGTGATTTTTTGCCCTTGCCTGTCCCCATCTCCGAAAACCAAACGCGCGGCTTATCGAATAATCCGACGCCCAATGTGACTGTGCCGTTATTGTCGGCTCCCCAAAGCCCGCTGGGAAAACCCCCATTCACGGCCGCGGCTGAAATTGTGAGCATATAATTATTCCAGCCAGGCGTATAGCCGATGGGAATACAGAGCTGAAAGGCGCCGGCAAAGCCCACATGCCCCTCGGGCGTTACGCCATGGCTGCCGCCCGGCAAGCCCGAGGCATAACGAAATTGCGGATAATCCTGAAACTCTGCCGCGTACGCCATAAAACATTTTGCCGCGAATAATACAGCCCCAACCAATCGCTTCAAAAACAATGGCTTCATTCTGCCTTCCTCCTCTTTCAGCGGGCGCTACTTTATTGTTCTTTTCTTTTGTTTTAATCCCTTCAGCTTCAGCTTTTCCCCAATCTCCACGCTGCTTGGAGCACATTTAAAAGTTCTTGCTCGATATTTTTGAGGCTTTCCAATTGCTCGCGGCGTTGCTCCAGCCAGGCCTCATCCTGCACAATATCGCAAATTGAGATAAAATCGGGCGGCATGGACAATTGCTCCAGCGCCCCCACGATTTTTTCCGCGATTTCGGCAGCGCGATTGAGCATCTCCGCCAATTCAAATTCGGCCTCTTCGGCTAATTGCGCTAAAAATTGAGCGGCCATATCACGAGCTTCTGCCACACACGCCACAAGCCTTTGTTCCTGGCCGAAGCGTTCGGCGCATTCCTCCCTATTACAGCCATAAGGCTGGGGCGTATGGAACGCTTCCGCCCAAGCTGCCCAACTAGCCTGCGCTTCGGACAGCATTTCTACGCCTCGCGCCAGCACATTTTGGCAAATAGCAGAAGCCGAAGCTGACTCGCCTATTCCGTGAAAAAGCAGGAGCGTTGTATTTTGTTGCTGGGCTGCAGGCAACAAGCAGCGTTCGCCCGGCAGCCTTTCACATAGAAAATCATCGCCACGCAAGCCTATGACGAGCATCCAATCGGCCTGTACCGTATACAATAACACAGGTCGTTGGGCTTGCAGCTCTTGCTGACAACAGCGGCGAGCCTCCTGTCCCGACACACCCTCCTTTTTAAGCGTCTGCCAGCCAAGCTCTGCAAAAACGGATGGGACAAAACGATCCACGCCGACAGATTGCCAATCTGCGTGCAGCGGCTCACGATAAGGCAGCATAAAAGCCGCTCCCGTCATCCCCATGGCTTGGCAATAAGAAACGGGCCGGCCTAATATATTTAAAGCTCGTTGCACGGCCCAGCCAAAAGCACAATAAAATCTGCCCTCCTGTAAAGGGGGGATATTTTCCAGCAGGAAAATTTCCTCGCCGAAGCCTTGATCGAAGCCATCAAAAAGACGCCTAGGGGGCATAGCCGTTATTCAAATATAAGCTGCCATCGTGTTCTCTCAACACAAGAAGGCAATGTCAAAATGCCTTCTTTACAGGACAAATGGGCAGGCGCCATATTTTTTTCATTACATTGAGCCCCGCAGAGTCGGCGCAATTGTAACATATTCAGATTAAGCTTAATTAACGCACAATTTTCTGCCTCAATCAGGATTATTTGTCCCTCACTGCTATCATGCATGATAAGTCGTTCTGCATAACAACGAGCCAGGCTATAAGGCCTTGCTGGCTCAAGATAAATCCAGAAATAAAATTTCCCTTCATCGCTGACAATATCTAAACGACTCGGAGGCGTTGCCCTCTTCTGTTGTTGGGCCAGCCAGGCGCAGCCCTCGGCACTGTGCATTTCATGCCCGCCGCTCCAGCTGAAAAATTCCATTCGATGAGGGATATCGCGCAGCTTTTCGAATGTTCGCCAGCTTTGGACAGGCCAGATACAGCGATCTTTGTCGCCATGGCATAAACGCACATTCGTTGCCGCAGCATTTGTGATAAAAGTGCGGGGGCTGCGGCGCTCATATTCGAAATTTACAGCCGGATGCACGCCTGGCGGCCCTCCACACACGGCCTCAATATGCGGCGCATATTCGTTTTGCTGGGCATGCCATTCCTGAAGGCTTGTTATCGGGCAATAGGCACAAACGCCTCCCCACAACTCTGGATATTTCCCGGCCATCAAAAGCGCCATATGGCCCCCGCCTGAGCCGCCTAAGAGATAAATTCGCGTCTCATCCACGGAAAATTCCTGTTTCATATATGCCACAGCGTCCACAATATCGTGCTGGGCAGCAAGCGAGCCGCCAGCTTGCTGGGGCTGTGGATTGGAAGTCAAATTCGGCCCCCGAAAATTCGGCAATACAAGCAGCCAGCCATATTGCGCACAAAGCTCGCCAAATTCAGCCGTCAACTGTGTGTATTGAGCCGACCAGCTATGCAGTCCCACTAGCAGAGGCCGCGCGTCATCTGGCTCCTTATAGCTTTCCGGCACGCCAATTATAAGGGGCTGCCGCGCTCCATCGTATGAGGAAGGAATTGTCAGCTCCTTCAATTTAATTCCCGCGATATCAGGCATAGAAAAGCGACTATTATTGTTTCTGCAGCTCATGATTGTGTGCTCAAACAAAAGAAACAGAATGGAGAACTGAATGAGGCCTCTTATGTCTCTCAGGATATTTTAGCGTCACATTCAGGCCACGGATTGTCCATCTCGTCCATTAATCTGTGCAGGCGCCGCGATGTGGGGCCTGACGATGCACACAATTTGCCACATTATCTTTATAGCTAAATATTAACGCAAATCCCGACGTGGAGCCAGATGCGCCATATCCGTGCAAAAGATGGCTGCCCCTTTTGCCTTAAATTCGTCCCAGCGCTCCAGCTCATTAATTGTCCATACGCACACGCTTATGCCGGCCTCGCGGGCTTGTTGGATGACATCCGCCGTCGCTTGCGCATGATGCAAATTCAGCCAGCGGAAGCCTTCCGCCTGGACGATGCGCAAATCTTCCGCGCGACTCGTAATAAGGGCTAACGCCGGCTTGCGGCTTAAAGCCTGTGCTGCTTTAAGGGCTGCCATATCGAAAGAAGAAATCATGCTTTGCGAAAGCACATCCGCAGCCTCAAGAATTTCAATGACGCGCTGGGCCACATAATTTGTGTCTGTTCCGCTTTTAATTTCTACATCCAGACGGGCTTTCTTTCCCACAAGCTCCACAACTTCCTGCAAGGTCGGCACACGCTCTCCAACAAATTTCTCTCCCCTCCAGCTCCCGGCGTCCAGCTGTTTTATTTCCGCCAGCGTCAGATCCGAAATAGCGCCGCTGCCATC
>CAZUOJ010000084.1:6071-13022 GCA_964622325.1 uncultured Armatimonadia bacterium | reverse complement strand
TCCACTTTGGAATAATCTGGAGCCTCAATGCCCGCTGGCCAGCAAACGGGGCCGAAATTGCGATTTGTAAACAGCGGATTTTTCTGAATGGGATGCAGATGGCCTGAGCTTGTGGGCAGGCCTTCGGCCGCCAGAGCTTCCTGGAAACGCGCTTTGCTCAGCCCCTCAAATTCTTCCGATTTGAATTTAAAATGATAGAAATAAAAGCCCCAGCGCGTGACTTCCGGCCGCCGCTCTATCGGCGCTACGCCGGGAATTTCGCGCAAGCCTGCTTCAAAATATTTTGCGTTCTGCTCGCGCCTGAATGTCTGCTCTAATAAGCGTTGAGCTTGACAATATGCAATCGCCCCCTGCCATTCCGTCATCCGGAGATTGCTCGCAACGATATGATGTTCGTAAAAAGGACGTCCTGGAAAACGCCCAATATGATGATAAGCAAACGCTTTAGCGGCTAATTCTGCTTCATTTGTGGTCACAATGCCGCCTTCGCCACATGTCAGCGTCTTGCCCATTTGCAGCGAAAAAGCGCCTATATCGCCCCAAGAACCACAGCCTTTGCCCTTCCATTGTGAGCCATGCGCATGGGCACAATCCTCAATCACAAACAAGCCATGCTTTTTCGCAATGGCGTTAATGCGATCCATATCGGCGGGATAGCCGCCATAATGGACAGGAATAATGCCTGCAGTACGGGGCGTAATCGCCGCTTCAATGGCGTCAGGATCAATTTGATAATATTCTGGCTCTATATCCACAATAATCGGGATAGCATTGACAAGAATAACAGCTGTGGCTGTAGCGACGAATGTGCTGGCGGGGCAAATGACTTCATCCCCAGGCTTTATGCCAATCGCTTTCAGTGCTAATTCAATCGCTTGCGTGCCATTTGTGCAGGCAATGCCGTATTCACAATCCTGAAAATGGGCAAAGAAGTTTTCAAAGCGCGCGACCCACGAATGCTCAGGCTTTGTATGGCCGCCGCGCCACCATATGCGCGACTCCAGCACTGACATCAACGCTTCGCGCTCCGGAGAGCCAAATTCCGGCCAGGGCCGCCCCAGCGGCCGTTCTATTGTCTTCGGGCCTCCATTAATCGCTAATTTCGCCATCTCGCCGGCCTCCTTTTTTATTCTATGATTTAGGCACAAATTCATTTCTGGACATATCATGAGCAATTATGGGCTTGTATTTCGCATTTACGCCCCGGGCTTCCTTCCTACTAAATGTCCAAAAAATTTTTCTTGGCAATGAAAAAAGAAGGAATTGTCTTCACAGGAACGAAAAAGCTGGCTTATCAGGGTGGCGCAGTTGCCACGAGCAAAATCAGGGCTGACAAAGGAGGCCGACAATGGAGAAGCTAAGGATTGCGTGTGTGGGCGCAGGCACTTCATTAGATGCGCGGACTTCTGGCTTTTTGAAAGTCATCAATATGCTCAACGATATGTATGAGCATTGCGCTATTATGGATCTTAACGAAAAAAATGCCCAGGCCGCAGCGGCACATTTTAATATCCCCCAAATCTATACGAATCTGGAAGAGATGCTGGAGAAGGCCAAGCCAGATGTCGTCGTCCGTTTAACGCCTACGGATTCCACGACTGCCGTGTGCGTCACAGCGGCTCAAGCCGGCTGCCATGTTTTGAATGAAATCCCGATTGCCACGACCTTGCCGCAGGCAGATTTGATTATTGAGACATGTCGCAAACACAATGTAAAGCTGGAAGTGGCGGAAAACACTTGGACATGGCCGCGAGAGCGCCTCAAGCAAATGATTGTGCAGGAAGGACTTATTGGCGAAATCACACATGCGCGCTTAAGATATCCCTGCGGCTCGTATCATGGCTTTGCGCCTGTGCGTAAATTAATTGGCGCGGATCCGGTGCGTATTTTGGGCTGGGAAGGCAGAGTCCCGGTCATCAATATGATTAGTTATGGCGGCGAGCCCATGACAGAAACGATGTGGGATGGCGGCTTGCTCAAATTCCCCGGCCATGTGCATTGCATTTACGAAATGCCGCCAAAGCGCCCTGTGTGGCGTCATGCCTGGGAAATTGAGGGCACAAAAGGCTATCTGGCTGTTGTGACAGGCGTGGACGCTGTTTCGCATAATTTCCAGCATGGCCATGCTCTTGTGCTGGACGATCCCGAAACGCTTCGCCAATTGACGGATGATCCCGCCAAAGCCGCCGAAGTGGAGCGCTATTATTTCCTTGAATGGATATATGGCGAACGAAAGGGCCAAAAGACGCTGGAAGCAGTCCGCGTCAACACAAAGCCCCCCATCGTATGGGAAAATCCCTACGCCAAATATGGCATTTGCGACGATGATGATGTCTCCAAGGCCACATATCTGGAAAGCATTTATTGGGCTGTTGTGGAGGATCGCCCGCTTGTATATGGCGCGGAAAATGCCCGCCGCGATCAGGAAATCTGGATTGCCATCCGCGAAAGCGCCTGGCAGGGAAATCGCTGGCTCGATCTGCCGCTCACGCAAATCACAAGCGTCGAAGAGGCGCTGCATGCGGAATTTCGGCGTCGTTATGGCTGTGATCCGCTCACTGACATAGAAGCGCAGCTAAAAGTCGTGTACAATCGCACTCCCGTGATGTGGACGGTTTTGGGATGGCTGTAAATAGAGGGATTGATTATATTTTCCATTGATTAGGCTTTTAGAAAGCTTCAGAAGCAAACAGCTATAAATAAGCTATGGCATCTTTGCCGTAGCTTATTTTGTCTTCCCAAGGCAGCAGCAGAACGGCTGGAGGCTTTAACGGAGAGACAGGCGAGGAATTATATTTTTGCCTTTAATTCTTGCTTAACGGCGCTGATTAGCGCCTCCGCATTCACTTGCATCACACGAGCTATTCCAGCGGCTCCCCAGTCACCTGCTCTCCAGGCGCACGAACTGGCTAACCGCTCGCCCCGGGGCCAGCACCAGTGAGTGGAGTCTGCCCCCCCGTACGTGCTGCGCGCAGGAATAGGGCTGCGTTCCCGCGAGTTACTTTAGGGCAGAGTGGCGCAGTCCAGGCGTTTCTCGCCCAGGTCGCTCCCTGCGTGAGCGCTGGCTATAGATCAGGTAGCCGTCCATGTTCCAGTGCTTCGCATGCCAGCCCTTCTGCCGGGCTATCCACACCTCAGGGACGAAGCTGAGGTTATTGTCATACCAACAGGCCTGCTTGCCAACTTCGTGGAAGTTCACGACATAACGGCGCCGGGGCTCTGCCCCTGCCCCCGTCAGCACAGTGTCCGTTCTGACGCGGACAGCCGCAACTGCATAGCAGGCAATCAGTCGCGGAAGCGCAGGGAGAACAGGTCTGCGTCGCGGAGTACGAACCGCAGGCGGACGGCTCTCCCGGCCAGGGCGCTAACATCGCTACCCTCTTGCCATGTCACCACGCGTTCAATCTCGTCGCCGATGATCTCCGGGCAGTCGGCGAGGCTGCGTCCGGGGATGGGCGCGCCAGTCTCGTCCTGGATCTCCACACGCACACTGCCCGCGGCCCCCGTGCGGTAGTTGATTTCCAGCTGGCTGCCCCGGAAGATTAAGGGGCGCGTCAGCATCTCGCCTCCCGCCCACGGCCCGGCAATGGAGACGAAACCGTCAGTCCGCAGCAGGAGGCGCTCGGCGTGCCAGCTGCTTAGCATGTAATGGCGGGCGACGAATATCTGGATCCGCTCTGGCCCTGCCGGGAGGATGCCGGTGAACGGATAGTTGGTCCGCGACACCCAGTTTTCTGCGCCCAGGCCGGGCCGGATGAAGGTCTCCATGAAGGTGCGGTCGTATTGAGTGGACCCCGCGCGGCTGGTCAGCAGCACTGCGTCGGAGCAGTCATTGCCATAGAAGAATCCGCGCCAGGTCGGCAGCCCGATGGCGGCTGCCTGCGCGTCCGTGATTACCCGCCGGCCTTCCATGAACCGCGCCGCCGGCGCGATGTAAATGTGCGGGGCGCGGAAATAGGGCTGGGTATTGTTGATGTAGAACTGCTCGCGGGGAGTGTCCCCGTAGGTCATGGGGATCGACTCGGACCAGTGAAGCAGGTCCTTGGAAGTTGCGCGCGCCATGCTGCGCCAGCCGCTTCCCCACTCGCCCTCATACCAGCGGTAGTAAATCACATATTGCTGCTCTGCCTCGCTCCAGAACACGGTGTTGCCGCCGTCGAAGCAATTTTTCAGGTCGCTGATCAGCTCGGGCTGGGGGTCCAGCTTGCGGAAGGTGAAGCCGTCGGCGGAAACCCAGAACACCAGGCGCTTGGGACCGGCGGGGTCCTGGTAGGCGGTATGGGGCTCGCCGCTCAGGGGTTCGCTGTGGATTGCCTTGATGCGCTGGTCCTCCGGCACACCGGGGCGCGTGTCCAGCCAGGGAATGACCATAAGGGGGCGGCCCTGCTCGTCGGCGCAGATGTTGGTCTCCCGCGTTCCGGCCCACTCCACCAGCCCCAGCGCAGGCTTGACCCATGTCTGCCCTCCATCATCGCTCGTGGCGACACACAGCATGCCACTATGGTCCGCAGGATCCAGCCGCATCGCCCGATAATACATGAGCAGACGCCCGCCGTGCTCCAGGACAGACATGGGGCCATTCGCTGGACCTTCCCAGGGCTTATCCAGTCGGATCGCCACGCCCCCGGAAACCGGCTCGTGTAATTTCAGAGCCGCATTGTCCAGCTGCTCAATCAGCAGTCGATCCACGAACAGTTCGCGGCGATTTCCAATCTTGATCGGTGCATCCATGGGATTAGCCTCCTAAGGGTGTCCGATGGGAGTACGATAATGAGCGCCAGGAACGCAGAAAGCCTCGAAAAGGCTCCTTCTGGCATTGGCGGCGTCCGGTCGGGCTGGGCTCGCCTGTAGGGCCTTTACCCCGTCGGCGGCTGCGTTCTCCATAATGTCCACTCCCCCGGCCGAGCGGGCCGCAACCAGCATCTTCCCAATCTCCTCCCGCTCCACCTTCAGACTGCACAAAAAAATTGGGCCACGCTCGCCAGTCGCGCCTCCGTATACCGCCGCTCAATGGCCTCCCGATGGAAGGGGAAGCCGGCCGAAGAGTAGTGTCGCCGGCGGTACCCGGACTGCAGCCGCTGCCGGTTAAACAGAGCCAGGAGGTCCAGGGACAGCCGGGCGCGGCGCCCCCGGATTAACAACTTCTCGTGGCCAGCGCAGGCCCGCTCCGCCTCATCGCCCAGGCGCGGGCAGTCGGTGAGGAGGGGCAGGTTCACGAAGCTCTGGAGGGCATAGTTGCCCCCGTGGAACGCCTGCCGGGGCGGATCAGGAGAGCAGGCATCCTCGAGGCGGGTCAGCAACGGACATCGGGTCGGATGGGTGCGTAGCAGTAGTAGTTGCAGAAGTCCCGGATGAGCTCGTCAGCGGTGCGGGCGAGTCCCATCTGGCCTGCATGAGCACCCGGCAGGTCAGGTCCGCCTCGCCGGGGACGCCAGAAGGGAGGCCCGGTGCGTCTGTCTCCCTGAAGACGCCTAGCCCGCCCCGCCTGTAGTTGAGCCGGATGCTCTCCACGAGAGCCCGCCGGGGCAGTCGGCATGGCCGGGCATAGCGCCGCTTCTACGGTGGCGGTGACGCGGATGACCGGGACAGGCCTCTTTGGCGCCAGAGCGAGCAGCGCGGCGAGGGAGCAGGCGTGCATCAGAACAGCAATTAGCGGGAGCGTGGGTGTCTCCGCGGGTTGAAAGTCCTGGGGAGGGATGAAACGAGGCCTTATCGTCCATTCCCCGCAGCTGGCCCAGTACCTTCTTTGGCGGGCGGACTGCCCCCCTGGAGGTGAGACGCCGAAACGGGCGAATAACATTACTCATTCGCCAGCTGGGTGTCAACAGCCGCAGCAGGGCGCTATGGCGGCGCCTCGCAAAGCGCAAACCGCGCGCCTTGGATGACCATCAATTCTTCCGGCATCAAGCGGGCCCCTCGCTGTGCGGAGCCTCATCTGGTAAGGGGTGGCCACTGCCAAGGGCACGCCCTGGCAGGGCTCCGTCCGCTGGCGAGCGCTCCGGCCTAGCGCCACCAGCCCGCCTTGCGTCCGCGCCAGTAGGCCGTGAGATAATGGAAAGGCGCCTCACTGGACAGCATGCACTCCATCCAGCGGATGTCTGAGCGGAGCTGTTTACCATCAAGGTCAATCATCCAGCGCAGGCGGCGACCATTGGTCTTCTCCAGAACCTCCAGGATCCAGGCGCGGGCGCTGTCCCGTAGCTCCGGGCAGTGTTCCACCACCGTGAATGCGCCCGTCATGATTCGGTACAGTTGGTCGCTCCACCGCACATCGGAGTAGTACGCACCAAAGGTGCCGGGAAAGGGAGGGTTCGGGTTGGGACGGAGGCCGGTGGGCTGCCAGGTTCCGTTGACGACATCAATATCTATCCAGTAATGCTGGTAGCCATCCTCGTCCATCCCCAACTGGCAGAAGCGCCACCATCGTTCGCCCAGGTGGCGGAGGGTGGCGGCCTGCTGCGGCGCAGTCGCGCCGAAGACCTCGGGGAGGACCTCGTGGATCACCCCGGCCGCCTTCAGCACATACCCGCCCAGGCAGACGCGCTCGAACATGAGCATGCGCTTCAGGCCCTGACGCCGCCACAAGTCTAGGTCCGACTCCTCGCGCCAGTGGCTCAGCCCCGCCAGGCGCAGGGCCTCCTGGCGGTACTGAGGCCTCCCGGTCACATGAAACGCCAGCGCCTGCCCGAGGACATAGGTGGCATTGCAGTAGGCTTCCTGAAGATTGCCGGGGTCCTCCTGCGCCGGCTGATTCAGGTTCCAGATCTGATAATGGCGGCGGGTCATGAAATCGGCAATGTCCCGCAGCATCGCGTCCACCGTCACAAGTTCCGCGGCAGCCGCAATCTGGCGGAAGCGGTACAGGCCCAGCAGCGCATCGCAGTACTGGTCAGGAGTGGAATGATCCTTGGGCACCAGGCCATACGGCTTGCCCAACCAGCCGGCGCGGCC
>CAZUOJ010000084.1:1715-5971 GCA_964622325.1 uncultured Armatimonadia bacterium | reverse complement strand
CACGGCGCCCCGCACGCCATCGTCGGCCCAGACAACGGTCCACGAAGCGAGGCCCTTGCCCTCCCCTCCCCACCGGGGCAATGTCTCGGATAGGGATATTCCTCTGGCTTCCTCCGTTCCTCGCTACAGCCCGCCCGTGACCCCGCACGCCTGCCGGAACGCCGCGATGTCGGCTGTTGGGCCGAGGGCGAAAACTTTGCCCATTCCGGCGTCCCGCACCAGCTTATCCTTCTCGCTCTGCTCCGTCACATCCTCTCTGGAGCCAAGATCCACAAGGCGCAGGCCTGCGCCGTATGTATGCACCAACGGAAACTCCCGCCGATTGATCACGCTATCGTTGACTGCCACTACAGGCTGCACCGAGGCGGGCCCCGGGATTGGCCGGAAGCCCTGCAGCGGGAGGTCCTGCTTGCTAAAAGCGACCGGCATAACGCCCTCGTTCTTCCTGGCGCCTCGCAGAAAGGGAGCGACCTTCTCCATCTCCGCAAAGCACTGGCCGATGGGCACAGCTGGCAGGGCTCGTCGCAGTACACTCCGCAGAAGCCGGAATAGATCGCTGGCGATTGCCCTGTTTGCGCGCTGCTCGGCAGACATCCAGATTCAGGGAATGGCCATACGCGCCGACTTTCCGGACACTATGGCCAGTCTCCAGTCATCGAAGCTGATGTGCGGGGCCGGGCAGATAATCGTATTCTGGAAAGCCAGCGAGTGACGGGGATCCCCTCTCCCGGATGGCGTCGTGCCATGCGGCGGTGAACTCCACCAGCATGTCTCCGCGAGCCAGCTGCTGGTCAATCCAGTGACCCAGTCCCCTGTAGTTCGGCGGAGCGGTCTCAGCGGCCAGGGCCGCCGCAATCTTCCCTGCTGATCTTTGCGACAGCCTGCATGCCGATTGCCCTCGCCCGAACGGCACCTCCAGGGGGGGTGGGGGCCTCAGTGTCCCGAACCTCATGTCAGCTCAATCACATACTTATAGGCATTGGCCTTCAGCCAGTGCTCAGGGGACTCCCCGTAGCGTGTCAAATACAGTTCGATGGCACCGGTCTGCGTATTCTCGAACGCCGTAAAGTTCGACAACTGGAAGTACTCGTGTACCGCTTCGTGCTCCCCCTTCGTGTCGATGACCGCGACGGTGTCCTTGACGAGGGCCGGGCCTGCCTCGTCCACCTCGGCAATGACCAGAGGGTGTCTGGGCATGTTGCCCTGCGGCGGCTCCGGGCAGATGTTGCCGATCCAGAACAGCTTCCCACTGGAGTGGCGCAGGAGCCGCGAGAACGCGCTCGGGGAGTAGAACGGCTCGCCGTCGGTGTAACACCAGGCCTGCACTGCCCCCCAGGTGTATCCGCCGTCCTCGCTGACCGTCAGCCAGTGTCGGCCCGGCTGCGTGACCTGGACGCCTCCCTGCGGACAGAACAGCCTCTCCACATCCGTGCTCCCTCGCATGCTCATGGCCAGGCGGCCGTCCCCAAGCTCGGCGATCGTGGGCTCCATCAGCCCTCTCCCCGACCATTCCAGCGGCACCGCGACCGGGCTGGAGACTTCCCAGGTGTAATCGCCCGCTGCCTCGTCCCAAGTCCCGATCATACACCGTACGCCGCAGGTCGTCTGTTCGCCCCCGGCGGTGCGAACCGTGGTCTGACAGCAGAAGGGATAGATGAGTTTGCCGGCGCGGGTGACAATGGCGGTGTATCCCCCGTACATGCGATTGCGTTTCAGGTATCCGGGCCGGCCCCAATCGGACTCGTCGAAGTCGTCTCCGTCCTCGTAGCGCAGCAGCTTTGGCGTAGTAAAGGTTCTCCCCAGGTCTTTGGAGAGGCAGTAAAAGCCGTGGTCGAAGAGGCGCTCCTCGCCCTGCCACCACGCGCCCAGCGCCTCAGAGCCAGTGCCCACGAAGAGCCTCTGGAAGTCGAAGCGCACATCGTGATTTCGCAGGGGATCGTAGCAGACCGCAAACCAGGACTGCTCCAGCTCAAAACCGCCCTGTCTGGGGTTCTCCTGAGCGATGACCTCGAAGTCGCTGAAGGTCTCCCCGTTGTCCTCCGATCGCCGTCTCGCCAGGGAAATGCAGTAATCGCTTTCGACCTCATAAGTCAGGGTCTCGGTGCGGTGCAGGCTTGAGCCGCCCCACACATAGACGCCGACAACGGGCGCCTGATACCGGCCCTCTTCGTCCTGCCTGTATAGAAAGTATGGTGTTCTGGTGACCCGTGCCGAAATCATCGTTGCCCTCCTGTTGTAGTTTCCCCGAACGCTCCATGCCACTCCGCCGTCCCCTCGTTGCTCTGTTTCAGCCGAGGCCTTGTTGGCTGATCACGGCGTGAGAGCGGGCAGAAGGCTCTCGAACCGGTATGTTCCTGAGCCCACCTGGAAGACTGCGGCCTCCCGATTACATTGCCGCAACCGACAGTCATCGCCCTCCGGCGCTACTACTTGCCCCGCCTCGCCTGTTGGGACATGAACGACCGCACAGACATTCGCCGGGATTGTGACCGTGAGAGCCAGCCGGTCGCCCTCCACAGACCAATGGGTGCGGATCGTGCCCCGAATGGATTCGTATTCCGTCCATGCCCATTTGAGGCTCCGCACGATTTGCGGCTGGATGATGACACGCCGGAAGCCCGGCGCCTCGGGGTCGGGCCGGATCCCGCCCACGGACTGGTACGCCCAGAAGCCCACGGTGGAGAGGCCCGGGTGAGGGATCATTCCGCCCGTGTAGAACTCGGGCATGATCGTCAGTGGCTCCGGCGTCATGGGGTGCCGCAGCATGGACCAGAGGCTCGGTGGTGTCTCGTTCGTCAGGACGCGGAGCGCGACATCGGGCCGGTCGAGCCGGATCAGAGCCTTCAGCAGCAGCGGCGTCCCGCCGAAGCCGGTGTTCAGGTGCCCGCCGCGAGTTTCCATGATGTCGCGGAGGAGATTTGCCGCCACACGCTCGCGCAGCTCCGGCGGCACAATGTCCAGCACCAGCGCCTGAGCCTGGCAGCCCTGGTCGCCGCCGCCGTACAGTCCGGCCTCGCGGTCCAGGAAGCTCGGGCGGTTGCACTTGTCCACGAGCCGCGCGATGGCCGCGCGATATCGCTCCGCGTCATCCTCCCGGCCGACCAGCCGCGCGATGGCCTCGACCACGCGAAGGTAGCCAATCATCTGCATCGTCTCATACAGGTCGCCGGTGTGCGGGTCGTACCAGCGCTCAGTGGGCCGCCCGTGGTCTCCGCAGCCGGCCTCCGCCTGCCCCACCTCCGGCGGGCGCCAGGTGCGCTCGGAAAGGTCGTGGCGAGGCAGGATCAGGTCCGTGTAACGGCGGATTGAGTCATAATTGCGCTCCAGGATCGCCCGGTCGCCGTAGTACAGGTAGGCCAGCCAGGGCAGATGCGCCATACTGTCCTTGAGGAAGGGGTAGTCCAGGCTGAGGGGTGCGCCGTACATGCTCGCCCAGCCGTCCGCGCGTTGCTGGTCGCGGAAGTCGGTGGTCAGCTTCGTGCACAGCGCGGCCATGTCCCAGGCGTAGACAGCAGCCTCCGAGGGCATGAAGGTGCCGAACCGCTCCTGCCAGGAGTCCATGAGCATTCCGCTGAGCAGGTGCGCCTCGATGGTCCGCGCCGTGACCGCGGCGATTTCCGTCAGGGCCGCGTCCGAGCAGTCGAATCGCCCCACACGCGCCACATCGCCACTGATGTCCAGGCCCCGGACAGCGGTGATCTCCGGGACTGGACCCTCCCCGAAGAAGAAGACCGGGACATATCGCACCGCCCGGTGGGCGAAATGCAGGCGCACTTTTTCCTGCGGAACGCCCTGCAGCCGATGACAGTCCAGACCAAACAGGCAGACCCAGTCACCCCGACGCCCTGTAATCTCCAGCTCCACCCGGCCGGAGATGTGCCTCCCCAGATCATAGACCCAGCCGCCCAGAAACCCGCCCGCGCAGCGCTCCAGACTCTCCCGATAGGACCGCTGGAACATCCCGTAGAGCCACACCCCCGGCCAGAAGGTCGTGCCGTTGTTGGCCATGTTGTAGCGGTCCAGAAGGCCTATCAGTTCCTCGCGCGTTGTCCCCGGCGCAATGGGCTCGCAACCTATGGGCTCCAGCACATTGCGTATGCGGTTCGGCTCCACCATCCGCACCCGCAGTTTTCCCGTCGGCGGCGGCAGGCAGTGGACGCCGCCCCAGGCGCTGTCATCGAACCCGGGTTCATCCCACCCCGGCGTCTCGCGAGTGCCGTCGAACACCTCGCCCGAGAACCCGAAGCAGTACCACC
>CAZUOJ010000084.1:0-1615 GCA_964622325.1 uncultured Armatimonadia bacterium | reverse complement strand
TGCAGCAGCCCGCTCACATCAAAAACATCGTAGTACATGCGCTTCGCGAAGTAGCTCAGCGTCGGTCCCAGCACCTGATCACTCAGCGGCTGGCCGTTGAGGGAGGCCTCATAAACGCCCTGGCCGCAGAGATACAACCGCGCCGAAGCCACAGGTCCCCGCAAGGTGAAGCTGCGCCGCAGGCGAGGACTGGCATCGAAGGGGTTGCCACTGATCCATTGCGCCTGCCAGTCCTCCGGCTCCAGCAGGCCCATCTCGAACCAGGCCACCTCAGAGACCCCCGCCGGCTCTCCGTTCCGGTCCCACACCTGGACCCGCCAGAAGCAACGCTGACGGCTCTGCAGGGCCACGCCTTCGTAGGGAATGTGGACGGTCTCGGCGGACTCCACCTTGCCACTGTCCCACAGGTCAGGAGCGCCTGCCCGCAACGCCGCTTCCGACGAGGCGGCGGTGATGCGATACGCCGTCTGGCGCTGGCCGTTCACTTCGCTCTCCAGGATCCAGCTCAGCCGCGGCCTGCGCGTGTCAATCCCCAGGGGATTGGTCCGGTACTCGCAGCGCAGGCACGTCGGAAGCAGCGTCGGCACAGACACGGAGCTGGCCTGGGCAGCACTCCTGATGGGGGGAAACCGCCGTTCCGGCGGTTCGCCGCAGTCGCTTCCGGGCCTGCTGCTCCCCTGCCCCGCCTCCAGCCACTCCCCATCGCAGTTTCGTTTTTTCATTGCAGGTTAGCCTCGAATAAAGTTCCCTTACCCCGCCTCCAGCCATTCCTCATCGAAGATCGCCAGGTCCAGATCACTGGTCATGGGCCGCACATCGCGGTAATGGCTGATGCCCAGCAGGATCCGGCCATCGTCGAGCTGGATGAGGCCGTGATTGCTGAGCTGATTGGTGCCAGTCTCGGTGGCGATGACCCGCGGCTCGCCCCAGCTCTGTCCACCGTCCCGGGAGACGGCCGCCACGAGGGGATAACGGGGCTGCTGGGTAGTGGAAGACACATTGTTGTAGACTACCAGCAGGTTCCCGCTGTGGAGCTTGATCATCTGGCACATGGATTCGGGCGCGGTGAGGGGCGAGGGTTGCGACGGGCTCCATGTCTCGCCGCCGTCGCTGGAGGTGGTCTGGTACAGGTAGCCGCCCTTGGTGCGGAAGAGGCAGAAAAGCTGGTCGGGAGCGACCTCCACAATCCGCGGCTCCATCACCCCGCGCGGGGTGTCCACCGTAATCTCGCCGCTGCGCCGCCATGTTTGGCCGCCGTCGTCGGAAATCATGCATACGCCCGTGTAATGCTGCCCCTCCCAGGAGCCCCTGGCAGGGTCTGAGCGGGCCGGGTCCAGGAAGTCCCCGGCCGCCAGGATCCGCCCGCTCTGCAGCTGCACCAGGCTGACATCCCCGTAATACATCCCGCCGCCCTCCAGGCCCTTGCCCCCGGTGATCTCCTGCCAGGGCACCTCGTAGCCATGATCGAAGGTATAGCCGCCATCGGTGGAGCGTCGCACATAAACATGGCTCCGAGCGGCAAAGTAGTCAGAACCGACCGTGGCGACCCGGCGCTTTTCATCCACCTCAATCTTGTGGCGGGTCTGCACTACCCACATGACCGCCTCGCGTCCGC
>CAZUOJ010000083.1:3358-16498 GCA_964622325.1 uncultured Armatimonadia bacterium | reverse complement strand
GCCGTGGCCTCCACTTCATTCAGCCGGGACAGCGCCGAGCGCACGGCCAGATCCACTGCCGGAATCTGAGAATAGCCCAGCGTGCTTTCCAGCAATGATTTGGCATACATGGGCCCCCCCAGCGGCGCCGCGGCCCGCATGCGCTGCAAAAACTCTTGCAAGGTCTTTTGCAGCTCCTCTGCAGGCACAAAGGAAAGATGGCTCAATTCTTCCGCTAAATGCAGCACGACATCTACAGGCAAGGCGCTGCACACTTCCGAGGCCAGATCCTTGCCTAACGCTGCCAGCACGATAGCAGCTTTACGGGCGGCGGACAAACCCTCCTGGGGTTCGCTTGCCGAAGCGCTCATCAGATGCTCCTCCATAAAAAGCTCGGCTCTCAGGCTGCCCGAAAATGATTTTTCTTTTTTCCCTGAGCCCCGTTTACGCGGCATTCATGAGGTGTTGCCCGGGAGGCTGCAGGGCAATCCCGACATCAATGTCTCCGTAACTCGTAAAGAGTGGCACAATGAGCACAGGCGCGCTCCCCGTGGGCAGCGCTCCAAAGCCATACATGATTTGGGGCTCCAGCAGACGACACTGACAGCCCTGCTGCGCCAGCATTTCCAGCGCCATCGTCATTACGGGCTGCACTAGGGCCGTCATCACGCGTTTTTCTGCTTCTTCTTCAGCCGCAGCGGCAGCCAGTTCTGCCAGGGCGGCTAATTTTGCCGCTGTTGCTAATGACATGCTGAAAAACACAGCGCCCTCCAAATCCCCCTCTAAGCCGATTAAAATAGTCAATTCGCGGGCGGAAAAGGTCTCGCCCTTACGCAGCACAGGCGCCCCTCGTTCGGCCGGAGCAGGCGAATGCTGATTGAGCACTTTACACACACTATCTAAAAAAGCGGCCAGATGTTCCGCACGCATAATGCCTCTTCTCCTTTTGCCGTTGCAAGAACAATGCCAATCTCGCCTGGCTTGCTTTTAAAACTTTATCGTCATTCAAGCAGCTTTCATAAAGCCCCGCTGGCTCAAGCCTCCCCTTAATCCAGCCGAATATTGGGAAAAAGATAAGAAGCAAAATTGATGCTCAGAAGTCCACGAAAACGCCTTTTGCGGAAAGCCGGCCTGGCCCGGCGTGTGGGGCACGTGCTGCTTTTCAGCCTCAGCCTCAGCGGCGCCTGCCTGTGGCTGCAGGCCCGCTTGCATTTCTCTTTTTCGTGCTTCAGGCCAGGAAAGCTGCAACGCGGTGCTCCAGCCGCTTCCCCGCCTAAAGCCACTTTTTCCTCTTTTCATTCTCCGGTGCCGTCAGATGGCCCCGATATGCGACACATTCTATACAATCTTTATTATCTGGCCCAACAAATTGGTCCCCGGCCTGCGGGCAGCCCGGCGGAAAAGCGCGCCGCCCTCTGGCTGGCCCAACAATTGCAGCGGGAGGGCTATGCCGTGTTTATCCAGGGCCCTATTTCTTTCGGACGCCCCGGGCAGACAACACAAAATGTTGTCGGTGTCAAACGAAATCCCCATACGAAACAGCGCGTGCTTGTAGGCGCTCATTATGATTCGTATGCGGTTCCCGGCTGTGTTGGCGCCAATGACAATGCCTCCGGCGTAGCTGTGACATTGGCCCTGGCCCATGTGTTGGCGTCCCAAACGCTGCCTTACACCCTGGAGATAGTCTTTTTTGGAGCGGAAGAGTCCAGCAGCGCCTCGTCCTTAGCAGGCTCGAGCTATTTCGTGCGCCAGGCTCTGAGGACTGGAGAGCTGCCCTCCGCCATGATCTGTGTGGATATGATAGGCCGAGGCACCCGTCTCTATTTATGGCATGCCGGGCGCCGCAGCCACACACTGGCGACTGTGTTTCGCCGCCAGGCGGAGGCGCTCGGACTTTCCCCGCTGTGCGCCCTCAGCCCCCATGGCAGCGATCATGCCCCCTTCGCCCGCGCCGGCGTCCCCACGGTGTGGCTGCAGCGCCTGCCTGATGAAGCCAATCATACTGTTCGCGATGATCTTGGCCGGATAAATGCGGCAGCCCTGCAGGAAACAGCCTGGCTGTTGTGGCGCACACTGCTCAGCCGCGAGCTGTCTTTTTGAAAAATGGCCCCGCACGCTCCGCTTAAGGCCATGCGCCGGCATTTCCTTTTAAAAATCCGTAAAAATTTTGCCTCAAGTTTGCAACAGGGCTTTCCGATAAAAGACAGGGATAGTGTTCTTGCTGCGATAAATCGGGAGGGAGAGATTCAAGTGGTTGCTGCGCAGTTAATGGTTGCGCCGCGCGTGCAGACTATAGTCTCGCCTCAGCTGATCATCCAAAGCGAAATTTTAAGTTTAAGCACGGAAGAGTTACACGAACGCATAAAAAAAGAATTAGAAGCTAATCCCGCTTTAGAAATAGCGGATGAGGCTTATTTTTTCCCGGGGGATTATCCTGTCCTGTCATCTTCGGATATAGGAGGGGAAGCAGTGGAGCGCCTTCGGGCGCCCCATACGCTGCGGGAAGAGCTCCTTTTGCAATTAGCTTCTGTGCGGGGCCGCACCCGAAAATTGTGTGAATATTTGCTGGAATGTCTGGATGAGCGGGGCTATTTGTCTATCGCGGCAGAAGAAATTGCGGCGCAATGGCATGTTCCGTTATCTGAGGTGCAGGAAGCGATTACGGTTTTGCAATCTTTAGAGCCAGCCGGCATTGGGGCGCGCAATTTACAGGAATGTTTGCTTTTGCAGATTCGCAGGCTGCCTGCCTCGGAAGTGCCGCCTCGGACCAAAGATTTTGTGGAAGCTTTTTTTCAAGCGGGCTGTCGGAAGAAGCCGGAACAAATTGCCGCCCGATTAGGAATTAAGAAAAAAGCCCTTGCCCGAATTATCGCTTTTATCCGGGAGCGTCTGTATATTTGGCCGGCGGAACATGTCTCGTCAGAAATCACATTAATGCGCGCCGGACAGCCTGTGGTGCCCGAGGCGCGCATTGTCTGGGAAGGCGATAAGCTGTGCGTCCAGCTCCTCCAGAATTGGGGCCAGCTTTTACGCGTGAGCGAGGCGTGGGCGCGCTGGGAGTGCCTGAAGCGGCGCCATCTTGGCGCTGATATTAGTGATATGCAACGAGCGGAACAAGTGCAGCGCGCCCGGGGCTTTATCGCACATCTTGCCCGCCGGGAAGCTTTGCTGCTTGCCGTCACGAAAGCGATTGTCGCCGCCCAGCGGGAATTTTTCGTGCAGGGCTATCCGGCACTGGTGCCGCTCACGCGGCGTGATATCGCTTCCGTAGTGGGCGTTCATGAATCCACAATCAGCCGGATTACGAACGGCAAATATGTGCAATTGCCTTCGGGCGAAATCGTTGCCTATGATTTCTTCTTTGATGCCTCCTTTTCCGCCAAACAGATGTTGCGGGCGCTCATTCAGTCAGAGCCGGCCGGCCGGCCCTGGACCGATGCGGAGCTGGCCCAGCGTTTGCGCCAGGCCGGCTATCCGCTGGCACGGCGCACAGTAGCCAAATATCGCGAACAAATGGCTATCCCGCCCGCCCATCGGCGACGGCGACTGACGCTGGGCGAAGCGCTTTGATAGCCTCGAGAGGCGGAGCAAATAATATTTCTCCCCTGCAAAGCCTGTTTTTGGCACGCTCTTTGCAAGGCTTTCGGCAAAAGAATATTTCGGCTTGGCAAGAGGAATAAAGATGGGATTATACGAGTTTGATGTGACAATGTCCGCCCTGGAGCAGGCGCTGTCAGGCCAGGCCGTCCGGCAACGCGTAATCGCCCAAAATTTGGCGAATATTGACACGCCTGGCTATCGGCCGCGGCGGGTGCGTTTTGAAGAGCAATTGCGTGCGGCTTTACGCGCCGAAAATGCCCAACAGGCGCAGGACGCTTTGCAGCGCGTACAACCGCAAATAGTGCTGGCGCCGGGCGGCGCCCTGCGCCGGGACGAAAATGCCGTGGATGTGGAGGCGGAAATATCCGCTCTGACGGAATGCACTTTGCATTTTGCCGCCTTGATTCGCCTGCTGAATCATAAATTGCGAATGCTGCGCACGGTAGCTACGGAGGGGAATAAGCTATGAGCTTGTTCAGCGGCCTCAAAGTGAGCGCTCAGGCTTTGCGCCTGGAGCGACTGCGAATGAATGTGATTGCGGAAAACATTGCCAATGCCGAGACAACACGCACGCCCCAGGGAGGGCCCTATCGGCGTCAGCAAGTCGTTGTAATGGCGCCGACTTCCGCCCCTCCCTTCCCGTCACGGGATCTCAGTTTTCCTTCGGTGCGCATCGTGGCGGATCCGGCGCCGCCGCGGCTCATGTGGGATCCGGCGCATCCGGACGCGGACGCCAACGGCTATGTGCGTATGCCGAATGTGGATGTGCCCCTGGAAATCGTGGATTTAATGACAGCGACGCGCGCGTATGAAGCTAATGCGGCCGCATTTGCGGCCCAGCGCCAAAGCCAGGAACGCACCTTAGAATTATTAGCCTAAGGCTTATCGCAAGGCGTTGCCTGTGATAATTTTTTTGCAGAAAGAGGCGCTGCCAATGCGGCTTGAAAATTTTTCCTCCGCCCGCTTATTGAATCCTGCGGAAATAGAGCGAAGCCAGCCCGCTTCCTGGGCTCCGCGGGCTCTCTCCGCCTCTTTCGAGGCAGCTAAACATGATTCGCCTTCATTTGGCCAAATTTTGGCGGAGAAAATCCAGCAAGTAAATGAGGCTTTGCAGGAAGCAGACAGGCACGCCCAGTATGTCGCCACGGGGGAGGCGGAGGATTTGCATCAGGCGCTCTTGGCCATGGCGGAAGCGGAAATTGCGTTGCAAGTGACGATGCGCCTGACGCAAAAAGCCATAGCCGCCTATCAGGAAATCTCTCGTATGCAATTATAACGGGACATTGAAAGCACATTAGCTTTCGGGCCGCGCGGGGGAGTTCGCTATGAGGCTGGGCGAGCAATATCTGGAAACATGGCGGCGTCTGGATAGCCGCGGACGCGGGATCATTCTTATCGCTGCCGCCCTTTTTTTAGGGGGGCTGATTTTATTTGTGCAGATGCGGACGGCAGGCGCCTATGTCCCGCTCTATTCTGGGCTTTCCGCCGAAGACGCGGGACAAATTGTGGAAAAGCTCAAAGCGGAAAAAATCCCGTATCAGCTCAAAGAGGGGGGCACTGTCATTCTCGTTCCGGAAGACAAAGTGTATGAATTACGGGTGGCGTTGGCCAAACAGGGCCTGCCGGCGGCCGGCCAAGTGGGCTTTGAAATTTTTGATCGTTCCGGGCTGCCCGGCACGCAATTTTCCAACAAAGTCAATTATCAACGCGCCTTACAGGGGGAATTGAGCCGCACGATCAGCGCGATGGAAGAAATTGCTTCAGCCCGCGTGCATCTGGTCTTGCCGGAAGAGAATTTGTTTGCGGAAAAAACGCCTGCGCGCGCTTCAGTGGTAATTACGCCACGAGGTGGCGGCCGCCCGGATCGGGAAACATGCCGCGCCATAGCCCATATCGTCGCCAGCGCCGTGCAAGAGCTTACGCCCGAGAAGGTCACTATCGTGGACAATTCCGGGCGTGTTTTGTATGGGCCAGAGATCGCCGGCAACAGCCAGGGCCTGAGCACAGCACAATTTGAGCTGCAGCAAGATTACGAGGATCGGCTTTGCGCCAGCCTGCAAAGCATGCTGGATGCGGTGTTGGGCCCGCATCTTTCTGTAGTCCGTGTTAAGGCGCAATTGGATTTTGATGCCGAAGAAATCAAAAGCGAAAGCGTGCGGCCAGTGGCGGGCGGCCGCGGGCTTGTGACAAGCGAAAAAGTGCGCGAAGAACAATATCGCGGCAGCGGCGGCGAGCGCGGCGGGCCCGTGGGCGCCGCAGCCAATTTGGGCCTGAGCACAGTGATGCAAACGCCGGGCGAAAATGGCTCCTATGTGCAGCGGGAAGAGACGCGGGAATATGAATATTCCAAACAAATCAGTTCGCTTGTGAAGGCGCCGGGCAAAATAAAATCCTTAGCCATCGCCGCCATTATTGATGAAAGCTTGCCCGGATCCGCCACGGAACAAGTGCGCCAGCTGCTCCAAGCCGCTGCGGGCGCCGATCCCACGCGCGGCGATGTCGTCACGGTGCAACGGATGAAGATGCAAACTGCTGAGGCGGCGAAGGCAGAACAAGAAGCGGCGGTGGCGGCCGAACGGCGTGAAAACACGCAGCGGCTGCTCCATACGGCGCTCCGCAGTGGGCTCTCTTTAGCCGCTGCCACGCTCATCTTTTTGAGCCTAATGATGGCCTTGCGGCAATTGCGGCAGCCGCTTCCGATAGCCTCAGAAGCACAAGCCACAGGCTCGATCCCGCCCTCTGTGGCTGTTTCGGCGGCCGAAAACGCCCTGGGCGACGCAAGCGCACCGCCACATCCATCCCCCTCATCTATAGAGGGGCCGTCTCCATCTCCCTCGATAAACGAGGAGGCGTCCTGGGAGACGGATGAGGCCTATCCTGCAGCTATTCGCGAGCGTTTGCGCGAAATGACGAAAGAGGATGTCCACTCCATTGCGGAGGGGATTTTGGGGCTCTTGCAGGAGGAGCGTGCATGAATAGCTTTGCTCCGTTCTCCCCAAACGCTTCCTCGGCCAATTTCAAGCTCGCGTTGGCGCAACAATCAGAGCCCGCCTTTCAACCTTTATGGCCAAGCCTCACAGGAATCTCTGAATTTGCGCCCGCTCCGATCACACAGCCCCATATGGAGAATATAGCGCCCCCGCCCCCTCCCGCCGAACAAGCTGCCGCCATTATTGCGGAAGCGCAACAGCAAGCAGAACAAATTCGCGCCGAGGCAGAGGCGAAAGCGCAAGAATACATCAAAACAGCCGTCGAGGAAGCCAAAAAGCAAATTCAGGCCGAACAGAGAGCCGCTTTTTCCCAGGCGGCAGAAACTCTTTTGCAACAATGGCAAGCAGCCGAACGCTTTCGGCTGCAGGAAATAGAAAAGATGATGGCGCGTATGCTGGTGCAATTTGCCCGCCGCCTGTTGCGGGAACATTTTACGCAAGACGAAGCCGCCATCGTGCCCATTGTGCGTGAAGCCCTGGCGGCGTTGCCAGAAGCGCAACAATTGCGGCTTGTGATTGCCCCCCCGCATCAGGCCGCGATACGGGCGGCCTATGAAGAATTGATGGCGGTATTGAACGAAAAGGCTCATCTGCACATTGAAGTCGATGAACAAGCGGAGCCATGGGGCTGTGTGGTGCACAGCGAAAGCGGCAGCGTGGACGCCCGCCTGGAAACACGTTTAGAAGCGCTGCAGCAAACCTGCGAAAATGTGTTAGCCTCATTAGAAGAAGCGAGCCATGAATCCTGAAGTGTCCGAGTTGTTGCCGCCGCTGCGAGTGCTGCCGGCCCTGGCGGAAGCGATACAGGAAATAGATTTTTGGCCGCGTTTAGGCCTTGTGACGCGTTCTGTGGGGCTCATCATTGAGTCCAATGGTCCGCCGGCGCGGATTGGCGATAGATGCGAGATTCGCGCGCCCCATCATCCCCCAATTTTAGCGGAAGTAGTTGGCTTCCGCCAAAATAGCCTGCTCATGATGGCTTTGGGCCGCACCGAACAGATTGCTATGGGCAGCGAAGTGCGCCGGGCCGAGCCCTTTATGTTGTGGCCGGGCGAGCATTATTTAGGGCGTGTGCTGGACGGCCTGGGACAGCCGCTGGACGGCAGGCCTTTGCCGCGGGGCGCGCACCCCTGGCCTGTGTGGCGGGATCCCCCCTCGCCCTTGCAGCGCCGCCGTATCACAGAGCCATTGCCCCTGGGCATTCGCGCCATAGACGGTTTGCTCACATGCGGACGCGGGCAAAGAATGGGGATATTCGCCGGCGCCGGCCTGGGCAAAAGCACGCTGCTGGGGATGATTGCCCGCGCGACGCGTGCGGAAGTCAATGTCATCGCTCTCATCGGAGAACGCGGGCGCGAAGTGCGTGAATTCATTGAACGCGATTTGGGGCCCGAAGGCCTGGCGCGTTCTGTTGTCATCGCCGCCACAAGCGATCAGCCGCCCTTGATTCGCATCAAAGGCGCACATGTCGCCACAGCCATCGCCGAATATTTTCGCGAACAAGGACGCGATGTGCTGTTGATGATGGACTCCATCACGCGCTTTGCTTGGGCGCAACGAGAAATTGGCTTGGCCAGCGGCGAGCCTCCCACGCGCAGTGGCTACACGCCCTCTGTATTTGCCGCTTTGCCGCATCTGCTGGAACGCGCTGGATGTACAGAACAGGGCAGCATTACGGCCTTATATACAGTGCTTGCCGAAGGGGATGATTTAAGCGATCCGATCGCCGATGCCGTGCGCGCTTTGCTGGATGGGCATATTGTGCTTTCGCGCAAATTAGCCACGCGCGGCCATTATCCCGCCATTGATATTGGGGCCAGTGTGAGCCGATTAATGCTGGACATTGTATCTCCCGAGCATCGGGCTGCCGCCCAAAAGCTCCGTCAGGCCCTGGCTGATTATTCCGAAGCCGAAGATCTCATTAATTTAGGCGCCTATGTGGCTGGCAGCAATCCCGCTGTGGACGAAGCCATCGCCCTCCAGCCCGGAATTATTCATTTTCTGCGCCAAAGCCTGGACGAAATCAGCGATTTCGCCGCTACAATAAAAGCCTTACAAGAAGCGGTTACATTGCCTCCGTCAGCTGCCCAAGCCTGAAAGCAGGATAAGGAAGCGATAAGAGCTGTCCAATCGATTTGCGAACAAACAAAAACAGGCACGCCTGCTAATAAAGATGTGCCGCCCTGGCGCTGACTTTTTATATGAGGCGGCGGTAAGCGAGGGGAGAAAGGCCGTGCCGCTGGCGGAAGAGGCGGCTGAAATAATGGACGCTGGAAAAGCCCGTCTGGGCCGCGATTTCCGACACGGATAAACGCCCCTCGCGTAAAAGTTCGGCCGCGCGCTCCAGGCGGATTTGCCGGACATATTCCATCGGCGGCACGCCGCAAAGGGCGCGAAAGGCCGCTGCAAAACGACGAGGCGACATCTGCGCTTGCCGCGCCAGTTGCGCCACAGATAAGGGCTCAGCAAAATGAAAATGTATAAAGCGGCGCACATGGGCGATGGCTTCTATCGGCGGGCCGCTGCGGCGCTGCTCGATGTGCTGCCCGCCGCCGCGAGCTAATCGGGCCAAACGCCACATCAGGGCTTCAGCCAGCAGACTGGATAATCGCTCCCAATGACATTGCCGCGCCGAAAATTCATCAATCAGCTGGCGCATCAGCTCCAACAAGGCCGGATCCCGCACATCCCGCATAAGGTCCGGAAGCGCTAAAAAAGGCTCAGAAGCGCTAACGCTCACGCCGCCCGCCCGCCCCAGGCGAATTTCCCATAATTCCGGCTGAGCCTGCGGCTTATCTTCAGAGGCGTGCTTTTGGCCCGGCTTGATGATGTACATATCCCGTGGCTGAACTTTGTGCCAGGCCTCTCCTATTTGCACGCGGCCCCTCGCACTCACAACATACATGATTTGCCATTCCTGGGGATGGCTATGAGGAGGGCCAATTAAAGCTGACGGCAATCGATACGCCGCCGCCTTTGTAACAATAAACGAATGGCGATCGAGGGACGAGGAAAGCATGGCTATCCCATTCATTATTTATTCCAAAATTGCAAAAAAATGGCAGAATTGTGCAAAGACATCCATTGTTTCATATCGCATAATATATATGCTGTCAAACACATTTTGCAGAAATTGCCATAAAGAAAATCGCTAGGAAGGCGAAAAAGCATAATTTAAAAATGAGCTTGGGGACATGGATGTGCTCTTCATAAGCTTCGCAGATGCAAATTAGAGGGGATTCTGCCACTTTTTGGGCCCTTTGGGGAAGAGGAGCCGCGCTTATCCAAAGCCAGCAAATGTGACTCAAGATGCCGGGAAATTTGTCGCATCACAAGCGCCGGCATGACAGGCGTGGGGGAAGGGCAACAGGCAAAAGCGCTGTCATTTTTTCAGCCATTGGCGCTAATGAGCCTAGAAAAAAATTTTTCTCTCAATATATTCAATTGTAATTTAAAAGGTTGGCTTTGTGCTTTAGAAGACGAAAAGAGGCTTATGCCGCCGGCCGCTGTGTTTTAGGCATAGGGCATTAAGACAGTTTTTCCAAGCAGCGCGGCTGCCCCAAAAAGGCCGCCGCTCTGGCTCGTGAATCCCAAAAGCTGACTAACAGGGCAAAAAGGATTTCTAAAAACAATATCCTCAGCTGGAATAAGGAGGGGAAGATAATGGATTCTCCATCCGCTCCTGCCCGCTTTGGGGCAGCCGCTGTAGCTCATCTTCAGGGGAAGCTGCCCAATCCGTTTCCCCGCTCTATTGGCCCCAACGCACTGAAATATCTGCAGGAAGTGGTGGAAAGCGGGCTGACAAGCTCGCTCGTGGAGCGTTTTGAGCGGGCCTTTGCGGAGGCTTTAGGCGTGAAGCATTGCATTGCCACGCCGGGCTGCACGCCAGCTTTAGCGGCTCTGGCGGCGGCGTTTGATTTTGCGCCCGGAGATGAGATTATTGTCAGCCCCATTACCGATTATGGAACAATCCAGGGGCTATTTCGTGAGGGCTATATTCCCGTCTTTGCCGACACAGAGCCCGGGAATATCAATTTCAGCGCGGCCACAATTGCCCCCTGCATTACGGAGCGTACGCGCGCGATTTTGTGTGTGCATATGACGGGCCTGATGTGTGATATGGATCCCATTTTGGCGCTCGCCGCCCAGCATGGCCTGATCGTGTATGAGGATGCCTGTCAGGCGATTATGAGCACATACAAGGGCCGGCTGGCCGGAACAATTGGACACGCCGGCGCCTTCTCTTTTGATTCCGAAAAGACGCTAGGCTCGGATGTGGGCGGCTGTGTGATTACGAATGATGATGCCTTAGCGGAGCGCCTGCGTTTTATCGCCCACAGCCGGGGCGCTGTGCACAAGCCCGGCTATGGCCGGCTCCATACAGAGCCCGGCTATGCGCTCCGCATGCCGCAATGCACAGCTGCCATTACGCTCGCCCAGCTGGAAGTGCTCCCCGAAAATGTGGCTACACGCGATAAAATGGCGCGGCTGTTGAGCCACATGATTAACGAAATCCCCGGCGTCCAGGCTCTGCCCATCCCGGATTATCAAGAGGTCTATTCCTGCTGGATGTTTGGGCTGACAGTTGATCCCTCCCAATTCACATGCTCTGTGGCCGAATTTGCTGAACAGCTCGCCGCCGCAGGCATCCCCGGCGCCGGAATGGGGCAATATTATCTTTTGCCCGAAGCCTGCACTTTTCTGGACGAATATGCGCGGGCGCAACGCTTTCCCTTCTCCCGGCCGCCTGCCAGCCGCACATATCGTTATGGCGCTGAGGCAACGCCCAATGCCGCGCAATTCTTGCAACGCTTCATTCGCTGGATCACTTTTTGCGAAAAGTATACAGAGCAGCATTGTGCCCTCGCCGCCCAAATTGTCCGTTCCGTAGCAGAAGCCAATCGCAAATAAAATTACAAATCTGCTTCGCCGCCTCTTAAGGGGGCTCTGTCCGCCGCTTTATTCGTATTGCGCGTGCGCCTGCTGGAGCTTTGGCGCGCCCCTGATTATGCAAAATGCAAAAGAAAAACGGCGGCTCATAAAGCCGCCGAAGCCTCATCTGCCATTTTTGTCTGCCCAAAGCTCTTATTTTGGTGTGTGCGTGCGATGAACTCTGTGACTAAGAAATATAGGGTTCTATTATGGATTGGTGCCTGTGTAGGTGGGCGACCAGAAACGACTGGAAGCGCCATACGGCGGGATGTTTTGCGCCTGCACCCATTTCGTGTGTCCGTCGCAGAAAGCGATGTTGATGCCGCCATTATGCCGCGGCATAGTCGGGAAGCTGGAGCTGCCCTTCATTTCATCATTCAGCCCGCCGTTATCGCCATCCAGATTGTACGCATCGCCGCCCGAGGCCTCGCCAAACAGCATCGTCTCCGCCGGGAAATTGATGCTGGCAATCGCCACGCCGGACACAAATGTATTCAGGCCATAGGAGCCCGCGCCAGTGTAATTGCCCGTATAGATTTCGCCTCCCGAGCCGCTCGGGCAGCTCATGATTTGATAATTTTTACAATACGGCAAGATAATCGTGTGCCACAGCATATAGCCTGTATACGGCGAGCCGTTGGGCAAAGTGTAGGTCACGGTCGGGCCAATGTTCAGACGGAGATTGACTTCATCATAGTCCTGGGAGTATTGCAGCGCCGCCAGCGCCAGCTGTTTCATATTGGACAGACAGCTGGATTGTCGGGCCTTCTCCCGCGCCCGGGCAAACACGGGGAATAAGATAGCGGCTAAAATGGCGATGATGGCAATCACAACGAGCAATTCAATCAGCGTAAATCCTTTGCGAGACATCATTCAAAATCCTCCTTGCAGAAAAAGTTAACACTTAAAGCGAACGCTTTAAATGTAAATCAACTTACAGTAGCAAAAGTTCCCTGTTTAGTCAATTATTTTCCGACAATCTGCCGTATCAGAAGCTATAAGCTCCCTTTTGCCCTCCTCTGCGCGCTTTCTCGTTTTCCGCGTGGCGCAGGCCAGACGGCCCGCCCTGTGCGCTCCAACACTGTACGCGTAGCGCAGGCGTCTTCGCCTGCGTCGTGATATTTTGATGGCCGCGCCGGGATTGGCGGGCGAGGACGCCCGCCCTCCGCGTTCGTTTGTTTTTCCGCGTGTCGCCGGCGTCCCCGTCCTGCGCGCTCTTTCGCTTCGCGCGTGGCGCCGGCGTCCTCGCCTGCGCGCTCTATCGCTTCCCGCGTGTCGCCGACGAGACGCCCCGCCTGCGCGCTCTTTCGCTTCGCGCGTGGCGCCGGCGTCCCCGCCCTGTGCGCTCCAACACTGTACGCGTAGCGCAGGCGTCCTCGCCTGCGTCGTGATATTTTGATGGCCGCGCCGGGATTGGCGGGCGAGGACGCCCGCCCTCCGCATTCGTTTGTTTTTCCGCGCTTTTTGTCGCCTGCCAGTTATTGAAGCGCCATCCTGTGTGCCTCCTTTTCCGCTTTTCCGCGTGTCGCCGACGAGACGCCCCGCCTGCGCGCTCTATCACTCTACGCGTGGCGCAGGCGTCCCCGCCTGCGTCGTGATATTTTGATGGCCGCGCCGGGATTGGCGGGCGAGGACGCCC
>CAZUOJ010000083.1:0-3258 GCA_964622325.1 uncultured Armatimonadia bacterium | reverse complement strand
CGCCTGCGTCGTGATATTTTGATGGCCGCGCCGGGATTGGCGGGCGAGGACGCCCGCCCTCCGCGTTCGTTTGTTTTTCCGCGTGTCGCCGGCGTCCCCGTCCTGCGCGCTCTTTCGCTTCGCGCGTGGCGCCGGCGTCCTCGCCTGCGTCTGCATTTAAAAAAATGAGCCTTTCCTGCTCGCTGTGATTAATTGTCCAAAAAACAAAAGCCCCGCCTCATTGTCTGGAAGGAATCTTTGGCCCCTTATGCGAAATTAACAAGACTTTTGCACGACATCTCGACAGATGGATACACCGATGATTGCGAGGAACGAAGGGATGACGAAAATTTTGGTGCTTTTTCCCGACAATCCGCTCTTTTCGGCCAGTTTCTTTCCCTTGCGGTTGGGGCGGCTGAGCTTGCTGGCGGCGGGCTTGATTTTGGCGCTGGGCGCCTGGGGAAGCTTTGTGTGGGCACAGAATGGCGGCCGCATTGAAACTCTGGGCGTGCCGGTGAAGGCAGTGACTTTTGGCAACAGCCATGGCGTTTTGGCGCGCAGTCCTTCGGGCCTGCCGGATATGTTTTATATTCCCTATTATTCCACTTCCGGCGGCGCCCTTGTGGGCATTCATCCCGCCAATGGCGAACATGTATTGATTAAGCTGCCCTCGCACGGCGGCTATGGCTGCGCCGTCGGAACAGACGGCGCCCTCTATATCGGCGGGATTGCGCCCGGCAATCTGTATCGCTTTGATCCGCAAACAGCGCAGTTGGATAATCTGGGCGGCGCCCAGCTCGGCATCGAATTCATCTGGGATTTAGTGGCCTCTGCGGACGGCAAAATTTACGGCGCCTGCTATCCCACTGGCAATGTTCTGGAATACGATCTCGCGACGCGTCAGCTCCGCGATCTGGGCCGGCTTATGCCCCAGCAACAATATGTCCGCTCCATCTGCCTGGATGCCCACGGGCACATCTGGGGCGGCACGGGCGCCGGCCAGGCCCATCTGATTGTGCTGGACCCCAAAACAGGCTATCGCGGCGATGTGCTGCCCGAGGCATATCGCAAAAGTCTTTTTGCCTATGACTTGCATGCGCAAAAAGATTATATCTATTGTGCCTTAAGCGGGGGCGGGGCGGAGCTGCTGGTGTTTGACGCCGACACACATCTGTTGCGCCAGGCTCTGCCGCCCCCGCCCGGCGAAATCGGCTGGCTGTGCGGCAATAGCGCCGAAGAAGGCGTCCTGTATCCCTATACTTGGCCTTCGGGCGATTTGTATCGCTTCGAGGCGCGCACGGGCAAGCTGGAGCGAATTGCCGAATCTCTGGGGCAGATAGAAATTGTGGGAGAAGGGCGCTTTGCGCATACGATTCAGGATCAGGATTATGTGTATTATGATTTGCGCGAGCGCAAAGAGCTGTATCGGCGGCGCGTGGCCGACGCTGCGGGCGGGATGGTCATTTGTGCGCTGACGGCGGGCGCCGATGGCCATATTTATGGCAGCACTTACATCAATCAGCATCTCTTCCGCGTTGCGCCGGACACGGGGGAGATGACGGATTTGGGGCGGGCGCTGCGCATCGGCGGCCAGATTGACTCCATGCATGGCGGGCGCGATGGCAAAATCTATCTGGGCGCCTATGTGCGGGCGCATATGGCGGTGTATGATCCGGCGTTGCCCTGGCGGCCCGGCAATAAAGAAGACAGCAATCCCCGCGAGCTGGGCTTCGTGCCGGGGCAATATCGCACGCGCTGCATTGTGCTCGGGCCGGACAACAATGTGTATATGGGCACAATCCCCAGCTACGGTTCCGCGCCGAAGGGGGCGCTGGCGCGATGGGAACGCCAGAGCGGCAAAATCACGGCCTGGACGGATCTCGTTCCGGGCGGCGCAGTGGAGGATCTGCGGGCGGATGACCGATGGCTGTATGGCGTTGGTGGCGGGCAATTTTTCGTCCTGGATGTGGCCCAAATGCAGAAAGTCTTCACGGCGCCGCTGGCGGGCTCGGCGCTGGAGATAGCGGGCAATGGCCTCGTGATAATTAGCGCGGGCGAGCAGATAGCAATCTTTGATCCGCGCACAATGCAGCTGAAAGAGCCGCTGGCCAATCCAATCGGCGGGCTGGCGGAAATGACGCGGCTTCCCGATGGCGCCGTGGCGGGGATTAATGGCAAGGGCATTGTGCGGATAGAGGGGGAAACAGGGCGCGTGACTCAGCTCTCGACGCGGGGCGGCAGCGTGATTGCGGCGGACAAACAGGGCCGGCTGTATTTCGCCTCCGGCGCCACCCTCCTCCGCCTCACCCCCTGATCCCCTGCCCCCGCTTATGGGCAAAAAAGGAGTTTTATCCGTTAATATCTTTTATGTTCAACAGGACACAACATTCAAAAAATAGCTTTTGGGCAGCTTAAGCTTTGCTCTGCCTTTGTCCGTCGTTTTTATTCCGCTCAGAGTCGCGGTCACAGTCCTTTTTCTGCGTTGTTTCTGCTTTTTTCTCCTCGACTTTCTGGTTGTTCTGCTTTAGCAGCTCCGGCTCCACCCAGCACCCATAATTATCAATCGCCCAGGTCTTTTTCTTTTTCTCTGCCTGTTGATTATCCTGTTTCGTTTGTCCCTGCTGCCCCTGTTGCGATTCCTGCCCCTGTTGCTTTTCCTTTTCCTGTTCCTGTGGCTGCTCCTGCCCCTGTTGCGATTCCTGCCCCTGTGGCGATTTCTGTTTTATTGCGGACCCGGGGACCCACATCAAAGAAAACTTATGGGGACCTTTTTGCCACTCCCAGCCCCCCAATAGCTCCTGCGCTCCAAACATGGCCACCTCTTTAGAATTGTTGTTTGCCTCCGGGCTTTTTGCCCCAGCCACCGCATGCCCCCATGCATACGGGCTTTTCACCAGTGGCCCCGCCTCCGCAAACTCAATCTCGACTTCATTAGTAAAAATAACATTCTGCTCTGTGACTTCCTTCCATTCCACCCGCCTGACTTTCCCCAGCCCATAGCGCGTATCGCCACCTAAAAACAGTGTCGTTAATTTTTCGTTAAAACACTTGGTGAAAGAACAATTTTTCACGAACACATAGCCAATGAGAAAGACGGGTTTCGGAACGGCTGCCTTGGCCGAAGCAGTTTTGTCTCTGGCGCCATTTTCTCGCCACCAGGGCTGGATACATTCCAGCTCATGCAGGGTCCCCTCGGTGGCGGTGTCGCTTTCCGGATTGATGGCTGTGCGGGCGTAAGTGCCCAGGAGCCGCTTGCGAAAATCGCGCTCAGCGAGAGGG
>CAZUOJ010000082.1:0-16616 GCA_964622325.1 uncultured Armatimonadia bacterium | reverse complement strand
GCCGTAATCTGCGGCCCCAGCGCCGATGCCTCTCCATCCGCATTAATCAGCCGCGCCGCCAGATAGTATGTTTTCCCCACTTCCAGAGAATCAAGCAACGCTTGCTTATCATCAATATCTATGATCCCTGCTGGCAGCGGCGTGGGGATTTGGGAAAGCGGCTTTTCTTCGCAATACACAAGCAATTGCACAGCGCCTTGTGTCAGGCTCTGGGGATCCCAGAGGATTTGCAAACAGCCTTCCTGGCCCGGCGGCGTTTCGGCTGCAATTCGAGGCGGCTGAGGGGGCGGAAAGCCGGATTTCTCCCGCGTCATCGTAATGTCATCAAATAAAACAATGCCTTCATTGACATCTGTAGTGAGCAAATCAAAATGCACAGAGCGCGCTTCTGCCGGGGCTTCCACGACGGCGTCAAAGAATGTCCAGTCCTTTGTGCCCGAAATGACGCCCGCGTCTGTGCCGCTCAGCCATTTATTATCCCGGCTCATCCATTCACACAGAATCTTTGCCTGGACGGAGCCGAGATTCTCGCATTTCATCCAGCCTGTCACACGATATTTCCCTGGATAGACGGGAAAAATTTGCATGGCGATGCCGCGCTTGCCTTTGCCTATAAATTTAAGGGCCTTGCTGCCCTGCCGTCCTTCGCCCTCGACGACAATCATTTCCGATAATCCGGCGCCCGGGGGCTTGGCGTACCAATTGTGCGTAAAAGTCCAGTGCGCGGCGCCCTGCTCAAAATCGCCATTTTGCACAAGATTGTCAGCGGCGGCGAGAGCCGCCAATCCTAACAAGCCAATTATCCATAAATTCATTTTTTTCAATGCCTCTCTTGTTTATTACGGGGAAAGCTTCATATAATTTTGCTGTTCTTTTTCTTTGCAAAATTTCTTTCTTCCTGCCGAAAAATATTTTTGCCCCTCTATAAAAGCAGGGGAAAAGACATTGTAAGGCCCAAGACTCTTTTCTACGAGGGAAGCTTATGATTCGCCCTTATGACACGCAGCGGGATGCGCTTGCCTGCCGCCGTATCTGGCAAGAAGTGGGCTGGATTTCGGAGGAGCCAGCGGAAGCGCTGGATTGGCTCTGGACGCATGAGGGCTCTGCTTTTGTGGCAGAATTAAATGGCGAAGCGGAATGTCTTGTCACTAGCGCTCCGGGCGATTTGCGTTATCAAAATGAGATATTGCCTTTCGCCTGTATTACAAGTGTGGCCACAAGCCGCGTGGGGCGACGCCAGGGCCTGGCGCTGCGCACAACGGCCTTTGCCCTGGCCAAAGCCGCGGAAGAAGGAGCGCTTGTCGTGGGCTTAGGGATGTTTGAACAGGGCTTTTATAATCGGCTGGGCTTTGGCACAGGCGCGTACGAACATTCCGTCACATTGCCGCTGCAGGAGCTCAATGTAAATGTCACGCCCCGCCCGCCTTTGCGCTTGACGCAAGAGGATTGGGAAGCGATTCACAGGGCTCGTTTATGCCGCCGTCGCGGCCACGGCTCCGTAAGCTTGTTCCCGGCCGCCCATACACGCAGCCGCATGTATTCCGGAGGCAATAAAGCCTTTGGCCTGGGCTACAAAGATAATCCCGAGGGCGGCTTGAGCCATCTCATCTGGGCTGTGCCTCACAATGTCCATTCCGGCCCCTATGACATTCGCTATTTCATTTATCAAACACGGGAGCAATTTCTGGAGCTTTTAGCTTTATTGAAAACATTGGGAGATCAAATCCATACAGTACGAATGGCTGAGCCTGCGGATATTCAATTGCAGGATTTCATCCGCCAGCCCTTTCGTCTCCAGGCCCTCACAGCCGGATCCAGCCATCATGTCAATATTCGCGCTTCGGCGCCGTGGCAGATGCGAATGTGTAACGTGCCCGCCTGTCTTGCACACACGCATTTTCCCGGAGAGCCCGTCCGCTTCAATTTGCAGCTTGACGATCCTGTGGAGCGTTATGTGCCCGCAGACTCCTCCTGGCGTGGCGTAGCGGGAGAATATGTCGTGACATTAGGGCCACAATCAGAGGCAAAATGGGGGCAAAAATCAGGCCTGCCAACAATGCGCGCTTCCGTGAATGCCTTCACGCGTCTTTGGCTGGGCGTGCGGCCTGCTTCCGGGCTGGCGATAACGGATGATATTGCTGCGCCGCCAGAATTATTAGAAAGTCTGGACAATCTTATCCGTCTGCCGCAGCCTCATCCTGATTGGGATATGTAATAAAGAGATGCGGCAAAAGCTTCAAGGCAGGCCAAATGCGGCTAACAGCACGTCTCGCGAGATATTTTCTTTCTGACGGACTTATAAAGGGCTCAGCCTGGCCTGCTAAGCTACAAATTCTCTATTATTCCTGTGCCCGCCAAACACAGGCCTTATTGCCGGATAACGGCTTCCCACAAGCCTTTCGCGTTTTCGCCCACAACACTAGCACAGCCTTCGATAATGTTGTTTTTGAAAACAAGCGGCAGGGGCTGGCCAAAACGATCTGGATACAAGGAAAGCGCCACACTGCCGGGCTCATCAAAGCCGCTAATATGATTATCCAGGATTTGACACAGCCCCTTTATCACAAGCGCCTCCTTCACGCCCGTCGCGCCGTCGCGGCTGATGATGTTCCCCTCCACACGACAAACAGGGCTGCCGTAGCTGTCAAAAATGAAAGGATAGAGGCAGCCGCTGATGACATTGCCGCTGAGACGCCAATTTACGGGATAGGGCGGGAAAGCCTCAAAGCTGTCGCCCACTTTAAAGCCGTATGGCTCCTGCAAGGTGAAGCGCAAGCTTTGGGGATCAAAGGCGGCCACGCGGGAGCGGCCTGCCGGCTTGTTATCTCGCAGCCACACGATATGCCAGCCGCGATAACAATCGGAATCCGCCCATTCGTTGGGCAGCCCCTCCTGCAGGAATGTTTTCTCATCGACAATCTCTGTCACATGGCCCCGCAGGCGCGTTGTGACAATGCCCCGGCCACACTGGCGGATGAGATTGTTGAGAATCTGGGCGTTTAAGGCTTGTTCGCCCAATTGGATAGCTGTCACGCGCGGATCTATTTGCCCCCGCACATAAATTTGATTGTTCGCCACGATTGTGTTTGGCGCTGTTACATTAATGGCGATACGCGGCCGCGCTTTTTCGCCGGAATATGTCATATCAATGATATTGTCTGTAATCGTGATATTTTTGGATGGATAAGAAGTGCGGACTGTATAGCTGCTGGCATTGATGGCCGGGCCGTTATAATTGATAAATAAATTGCCGGAAATCACAATCTGTCCGGAGCCATGATTGACAGCGATGCCTTCGGAGCGCCCGAGGCCCTCAAAGACATTGCCGCTGACGATGGCCTGGCCACAGCCGAGCTTGTGCAAATCCTCCAGCCGATGACTCATATCGCCAATCGTGAAGGGGCCAGCATTACGCACATAATTATTTTGCAGCCGAATAAAGCGTGCGGGGCCCTCGTAGGCATGCCAGCCCACGCCGTCTACACGACATTGCAACATATAGATATTTTCCGATAAATCATTATTGTTGAAGCCGTTGGCGGCGCAATCCATGGCCGAACAGCGCAGCCATGTCAGCGAGCGCGTCATTTGTTCGGGCTCTTTGTCGCTGGAGCGCATGGGCCCCTGACAATAAAAGGCTTCGGAAGCCATCCGGCGGGCATGACAATTTTCCATTAATATCCGTTCCGTCCCCGAAATGATGATGGCGCTACAGCTTTTCAAGGCGCATGCCCAGAAGCTGTCCACGCCATTGGACATCAGAAAAGCTCCCGCTGCTTCTTCCAGGCCTGTATGGCCTAAAAATGTGAAATTACGAATTGTCACATCCTTGCCGCCATACACAGCAAAACAGGCGCCTGTGCCGGCGCTTAAATCCAAAATCACATTTTCGGCGCTTTGGCCTTCAAGGCGGATATTGGCATTGGCGACATTCAGGCTGCCCGTTAAGCGATAATAGCCTGCCGGGAAATAAAGATTTTTACGTTCTTTAATGGCTCGTTCAATAGCGGCGCGCAAAGCAAATGTGTCGTGATGAGATACAGGCGCGCCTTGGAAGGAGCGATTGGGCGCATCACGCAGCGTGATTTTGTTCCCTTCTATTTTTTCAATCACTGTAACAAGCTGATCCCGCGCCGCAAAAGAAATCATATGCGCCTTCTTCCATTCCTGGCGCTTAAATTTCACTTCTATGCCGTGACTCAAGGGCTGCCAATCAAATGTGATGGGGACTTTTTTGCCTTTCCAAGTGCGGGCTAAATCATCGCTCCAGCGAAATGTCGGCGGATCTTCGCCGTCTATTTCCAGCAGATACACAAGCCAGCTGCCGGCGCTGCCGTCATAGCCGCGAATTTCTACAGCATCTTCCAGCGGACGGGCCGTGCTGTAGGGCTTGCCCGGGCCCCGTAATGTGGGCGCTTCGTAACGGATGTTGACACGGCCTATGATAATGCCCTGGCCCACTTTAAAATCTCCAACATCGGCTACGACGATCTCCTTAGAGCCAGCCTGGACATCTGCTGTTGTAACAAAAGACGAGCCGGAGGCGCCTAATTCCTGCACATTCAGCCATGCCTCCGGGAATGTTTGCGTCCAGGCCCAACTGCTTAATAAAAGGCCCGCGAGCCAAAAGCCAAAAGAATTCATTGCGCTGCTCCCTTTCTCCAGCCTCTAGATCTCTTTATTTTTTAAAAGGATTCTTCTCATAATAGAGGAATCCTGTAAAACAATCGGGAAGAATTTCTCAATCTTAATCTTGAACTATTAGTGAGGGAAAACAATGCGCGGGATAATAGGGACAATTCTAAGCCTATTGTGTGCACTGTCATTTGCGCCTGTGGAGGCGCTGACCTTATATGTGTCGCCTCAGGGAAGAGATAGCTGGACAGGGCGGCTGCCTGCGCCGAATAAACAGAAAACAGATGGGCCTCTGGCTTCGCTCCAAGGCGCGCGAGACGCTATCCGCAAGTTGAAGGCGCAGGGACGGCTCACACAGCCTGTAGAAGTGCGCATAGCGGCCGGCACATACACAATCACAGAGCCGCTAGTGCTTACGCCACAAGACAGCGGCGAGCCCTCTTTCCCCATCACATATAAAGCGGCGCCGGGCGCTAAACCGATTATTAGTGGCGGACGCCGAATTACAGGCTGGCGTCGTGGGCCTGAGGGCATCTGGACAGCGCATATTCCTGAAGTGGCGGCCGGAAAATGGATCTTTGAGCAATTATGGATTAATGGCAAGAGGGCGGTGCGGGCCCGCACTCCTAACAAATTTTATCATTATATTCTGCAAGCAGTTGCCAACGGCTCAGATCCGGAGACAGGCCAGCGCACCAATTTATCCCATCGGGCCTTTATTGGCCGGCCCGAGGATCTCCAATGCTTGCAAGGACTCTCCCGCGAGCAGCTTCGGGATGTGAACATTATTTCTTTTCATAGCTGGGAATCTTCTCGCTCGCGCGTTGCTTCTTTTGATCCCCAATTAAATCTCGTCGTGTTTACAGGGCCCGTGCCATGGCCTCTTGATTATTGGGGGCCCAATATGCGCTATGTGATTGAAAATGTCAAGGCCGCGTTGGATGAGCCCGGCGAATGGATATTGGAGCGCGATGGCACTTTATATTATATTGCGCGGCCCGGCGAAGATATGACAAAGGCAGAAGCAGTAGCGCCTGTTTGCGAGGAATTCATTCGCATCAGCGGACAGCCCGAATTAGGCATGTATGTGGAAAACATCGCCTTTGAAGGCCTAAGCTTTCAATATGGGCAATATGTGCTGCCGGAAAAGGGCCATGGCGATGGGCAGGCGGAAGTCACAATTCCCGCCCTCATTATGCTGGATGGCGCCCGCCACATTCGCTTTGACAGATGCGAAATAAAACATCATGGGACATATAGTATTTGGTTTCGGCGTGGCGTGCAGCATTGTTCTGTTACACGGACTTATTTTGAAGATATGGGCGCCGGCGGCGTGAAAATTGGCGAGGCTTGGGGCGCCCATCTGGCTAATCCCAGCGCCTACACAGGCTACATTACAGTGGATAATTGCATTATCCACAGTGGCGGACGCATGCATCACGGCGCTCATGGCGTGTGGATTGGCCACAGCGGCGATAATGTCGTTACGCATAATGACATCAGCGATTTTTATTATACGGGCGTTTCAGTGGGCTGGACATGGGGCTACGGGCCCTCGCTGGCAAAGCGAAATAAAATTGAATTCAATCATATTCATCATCTGGGCTGGGGCATGTTGAGCGATATGGGCGGCGTTTACACCTTAGGCGTCTCCGAGGGCACGACTGTCAGCAACAATGTCATCCACGACGTATATTCTTACGATCGCTATGGCGCCGGCGGCTGGGGCCTGTACAACGACGAGGGCAGCTCGCACATTACAATGGAAAACAATCTTGTCTATAATGTGAAAACAGGGACATATCATCAACATTATGGGAAGGAAAATATCATTCGCAACAACATTCTTGCGTTCAGCATGAATGGCCAGCTGCAACGCTCGCGTGTGGAAGAGCACATCTCTTTCATTTTTGAAAACAATATCGTCTATTGGCGCAGCGGGCCGCTGTTGCGGGGCAATTGGCGGAATCTGCAATTTGTCACGCGGCGAAATTGCTATTGGAATACAGCCGGCGAGCCTATTTTGTTCCATGAATTCACATTTGATGAATGGCAGAAAAAAGGCCAGGAGGAAGGCTCTATTATTGCGGATCCGCTATTTGTGGATCCGGAGAATTACGATTTCTGCTTGCGGCCGGAATCGCCCGCCTTGAAGATTGGCTTCAAGCCATTTGATTATACAAAAGCCGGCGTATATGGCGATCCGAAGTGGATTGCGCTGGCCAAAAGCTTTACATATCCCCCTGTGGAATTTGCCCCGGAGCCGCCGCCTTTAACGCTCCAAGATGATTTTGAACTTTCAGCAGTCGGAGGCCGCCCCAATGGCGCCCAAACATATGTCGTCGAAAACAAAGGCGACAGCATCGCCGTGACAGACGAAATGGGCGCCGACGGCAGCAAGCAATGCCTGAAAATTGTGGATGCGCCCGGGCTGAATTTCGAATTCAATCCGCATTTTGCATATCATCCTGGCTATAAATCCGGCACGGCCTTTTGTCGCTTTGACATTCGGATTGAGCCAGGCGTTGTGATGTATCACGAATGGCGCAGCTGGGATGTGCAGCCCTATCGTGTAGGGCCCTCGTTTTGGATAAGAGAGGGAAAGCTGCAAGTTGGCGGCAAGGACATTTTGACATTGCCTTTGGGCGAATGGATACATATCCAGATTACATCTAAAGTCGGCACAGACGCCGAGGGGCAATGGCGTTTAGACATCACATTGCCTGGACAGGCGCCACAATCATTTGCGTTTTCCTGTGATCCAGAATTCAAGAATTTGACATGGCTGGGCTTTAGCAGCTCGGCGACGGACAAAGCTGTATTTTATCTGGACAATATCAAAATATGGAATGAAAAATGAGCACAATTTGGATTTTGTGTGTTGCCTGAAATATTTCAGGGATACAACGACAAGCAACAGGGGAAACGCGTGTCGTCCCACATTTTAGCGCCGAGCAAGGAGCGAGTCACAATGTACAGGATTATCGCCTTGATATTTGCGCTCGCAGGAATAGCGGCATTGGCATGTGCTGCTGTGGATGTGCCTGTGCGAAACTGGCAGCCGGCCCTGATGTCAGGCTTTGAGGCGAAAGCTGCGCCGACGCCCCAGGGCATTGTTTTTACATTCAAGAAGGCCGGGGAAGAACGGCGGCTTTTGGCCGCCCGCGGCACGCTGGCGGCTAATCCCGCCGGGGCGCTCGCAGCAGAAATTCAGTATGAAGTGGCGCTTACAGCGGGCGAGGCGCCACGCCTGGCGTTAATTGTCTGGGAGAAAAATGGAGGCAGCTGGTACAAAGTAAGCTCGGGCCGCATGAAATTGCAGCCGAAAGGCCAGGGAAGGCTTTCTCTTGCCGGCCTCATTCCCACAGCCTTCAGCCAGGACAAAAGCGGGAAATTGGAATGGAACAATGTACAGCAGATCTGGATTGGCTTTTTGTTTGACGGGCCGGCCGCGGGGCGGGCGGCCATTATCAGCGCACGCTTCACAGATACGCCCGTTGTCCCTACAGAGCCTGTTACGCTCATCGATGTGACTAGTAAATGGAATGACAGCCATGATCCTGCTGTGAAGACAAAAATCTCTACGCCTAACGAAGGGCCCGCAGGCAAGCCCTGTTTCAAATATGAATTTGAAGTGCCTGCCGGACGGCATATGTTCGCCTGCCCCAATACATTTATTATCGCAGATGATTTAGAGGGCTATAAAGCCTTAAGGATGACAATTCGGGGCGAAATTCCGGCGGGGATGCGGCTGCTGATCCAGATTTCGGAACAGGGCGGCCCTGTGTATTATGTCGAGCGTGCCGCCGAACAGTTGCCGGCAGAATGGACAGAGCTTGTCATTCCGTTATCTGAATTCAAGCCCGCCTCCTGGGCTCCGAAAGACGATAATGGCCAGCTGGATTTAGCCAAGCTCAATACATTGAGCATTGGCAGCCACGGCACAGCGCAACAAGCCCGGCAGGGCCTGATTATGGCCTGCGATGTGGAAATGATTCCATAATTTTTTCTCAATCAAATCACACAAAATAATCGCTATCTGATTGCGCTGCTTATCACATGTTCCCATGTTCCTGGCTTTTCCTAAACAGGCCTATAAGGCCCTCTGCGTCAAGAGGGCTTGCCAATGGCGCCGATGTTTAGGCGTGTGATCACAAACAGCCTATAGCGTAAGGAGAGGACTTTATGTTATTGCAACATAATTATGGCGCCGGATTAATGTTTCTTTTGCTGTTAATTTCCAGCATACAAGGACAGGCGCTTGTGTTGTATGTATCGCCCCAGGGCAATGACAGATGGACGGGAAAACTGGCGACGCCCAATCGCGCGAAAACAGATGGGCCGCTGGCGACGCTACAGGGGGCGCGCGATGCGATTCGTCAACTGAAAACGGCGGGAAAGCTGACGGAGCCTGTCGAAGTGCGGATTGCGGCGGGCACATACATGATGACGGCGCCGCTTGTTTTGGGGCCACAGGATTCTGGCACAGCACAGGCGCCTGTTGTCTATCGGGGCACGCCCGGACGCTCTGTTTTTTGGGGCGGGCGCAAAATCACAGGCTTTCAGCCTCAGCCTGGCGGCGTATGGCAGACGCACATTCCGGAAGTTGCCCGTGGCGAATTCTATTTTGAGCAGCTGTGGATGAACGGAAGAAGGCTCCTTCGCGCACGCACGCCCAATGCCGTCTTTGCGGGCCTCACGCCTCAGCCGCGCTATCTGTATGTGCGCAAAAAGATGCACTATGGCACGGATCCTGGCTCGGGAGAGCTTGTAGATATGAGTCGCCGCGCCTTCTTTGCTTTTCCCCAGGATATACAATGCTTAGCGGATATTCCTCCAGAACAGCTACAGGATGTTGCGCTCGTGTCCTATCATGCCTGGGAAACGACAATGCATCGGCTGCAGGCCGTGGATTTCCGCACAGGCGCTGTCTTCACAACAGGCAATGCGCCGTGGGCGTTTCAATGGCTGGGGCCCCATCATCGTTATCATCTGGAGAATTTCAAAGCAGCGCTGGACGCCCCGGGGGAATGGCTCCTGGAGCGCGATGGAACGCTCAGCATAATCCCCTGGCCCGATACGGATATGCGCACAGCGACAATTGTGGCTCCTGTTTTGCCGGAATTTATCCGTCTCCAGGGCGCGCCCGAAATGGGCCTGTATGTGGAACATCTATCCATATGCGATCTGGATTTTCAATACACAGGCTATATTTTGCCCCCTCAAGGCCATGGCGATATACAGGCGGCTGTAAGCCTTCCGGCCGCGATTATGGCGGATGGGGCGCGCCATGTCAGCCTGGAGCGACTGCGTGTGAGCCATATCGGGGGCACATACGGAATATGGCTGCGACGTGGCTGCCGTGATTGCCACATCAAGCAATGTGAAATTTTCGATCTGGGGGCGGGAGGCATAAAAATCGGCGAAACTTTCATTCAAGGAAGGATTGAACTGCAAACACATCAATGCACTGTAGACAATAATCTCATATATGGCGGCGGCCGTCTGTTTCACGGGGCTGTCGGCATATGGATTGGCCAGAGCAGCGATAATCTCATCACACACAATGACATCAGCGATTTTTATTACACAGGGATTTCTGTGGGCTGGAGCTGGGGCTATAATGAGACTCTTTGCAAACGCAATCGCCTTTCTTTCAATCACATTCATCATCTGGGATGGGGCGTAATGAGCGATATGGGGGGCATTTACACATTGGGCCGGCAAGACGGAGCCGTGATTAGCCATAATGTGATTCATGATGTCTATTCGTGGAACAAATTCGGCTACGCCGGCCTGGGGATTTACAACGATGAGGGCAGCAGCGGCATCACTATTGAAAACAATCTCGTGTACGATACGCGCGATTCGACATATCATCAGCATTATGGCCGCGAAAATGTCATCCGCAACAACATTTTTGTGAATGGGGAGAATTATCAGCTTTCCTGCGCCCGCGCAGAGCCACATCTTTCTTTCACCTTTGAAAACAATATTGTTTATTTCCGCACGGGAAAATTGTTCTGGCCTATCTCGCCAAGCCAGCCACAATGGCGTTTCAATCGGAATGTGTATTGGAAGGAAGGGGGCGAGGCGTTTGATTTTTACGGCTTGAGCTTTCCGGAATGGCAAGCCTTAGGCCAAGACAAGGATTCGGTGATTGCCGATCCGAAATTTCGGAATCTGCGCCGCCTGGATTTTGCCTTAATGCCTGATTCGCCCGCGCTGAAATTAGGCTTTAAGCCTTTTGATTGGCGACAGGCCGGATTGTATGGCGAAGCCGCCTGGCGAGAGCGCGCGCCAAAGGATTATCCTGCCGTGCAGATGGCGCCGGATCCGCCGCCTCCGCCGCCGTGGGGGATAGAGGAAGATTTTGAGACATATCCTGCGGGCGTTGCGTTGATGGAAGGAACAACAAATGTGGAAAACAAAGGCGATGCTATCGTTGTTACGGATGAAGCGGCGGCCAGCGGCACAAAGAGCCTGAAATTTTTGGATGCGGAGGGCTTGCAATACAGATTCAATCCCCATCTAGTTTTTAACACTCACTATCGCGAGGGCCGCGTGTATTGTAGCTTTGATGTGTGGCTGGAGCCCGGGGCGGAGCTATGGCATGAATTTCGGGATTGGGAGAAAAATCCGTATCTTGTGGGCCCCAGCTTGCGCTTCGCCGAGGGGAAGATCTTTGCCCGCGAACGCGTGCTGCTGGATGTGCCCTGGAGTGAATGGATCCATGTGGAAATCACAGCGCCGCTCGGGGAGCAGGCCAGGGGCCAATACATGCTCCGCGTCACATTGCCTGATAAGCCTGCCCAGGAATTAGTCTTGCCCTATGTCGATGCCCAATGGAAAAAGCTCACATATATTGGCTTCATCAGCAATGCTCCTACAAAATCTGTATTTTATGTCGACAACCTCAAAATTCAAAATTTGCTGCCTTGAGAGGCAGGAAGCTGCAGCGAAACATCAGAAATTTTTCGTCAGCATAAAAGATAAGGGCTTTTGCGAACGAAAGGAGTTTTTGGATGCATAAGATTGTGGAAAAGCGGCAACTGGCGCCCAATACATATTTGATTCGTGTAACAGCGCCGCTTATTGCCCAAAAGCGTCAAGCGGGGCAATTTGTCATCGTGATGATTGACAAACAAAGCGAGCGCGTTCCTTTGACAATTGTGGATTCTGAGGCCGCGGAGGGAACGATTACGCTTGTCTTTCAAGCTGTGGGCAAAACAACTATGAGGCTGGCGCAATTAGAAGTCGGGGATACATTAAGCGATATCGCGGGGCCCTTAGGCAAGCCCACGCATATTGAAAAATACGGGCGATGTATCGTCATTGGCGGGGGCTACGGGATTGCTCCTGTTGTGCCCATCGCCCGGGCCTTGGCCGAAGCCGGCAATGAAGTGATCGCGATTAATGGGGCGCGGACGAAAGAGGCCGTGATTTTAGTGGACGAGCTCCAGAAAATTTGTACGCGTGTCGAAATCTGCACAGATGACGGAACATTAGGCCATCATGGCCTTGTTACGGATGTGCTCAAGCAGCTTTTGGAAGAATATGATCATGTGGATTTCGTCTTGGCCATTGGGCCTGTGCCAATGATGCGGGCTGTAGCCGAAATGACGCGGCCCTTGAAAATTAAGACGCTCGTCAGCCTCAATCCAATAATGATTGACGGCACAGGAATGTGTGGAGGCTGTCGCGTGGATGTGGGCGGGGAACGTAAATTCGCCTGTGTGGATGGCCCCGAATTTGATGGGCATCTTGTGGATTTTGATATGCTGCTGGCACGACAACGGATTTATCAGGATTTTGAGGCACAACGGCGCGCGGAATTTGAGGAGGCGTGCAAGCTGGGGCTTCCCCAACGAAAAAATCAATAACATATAGGCGGTTTCGGAGCGGGCCATTTTTTCTCAGAGGGGAAAAATTATTATTCGCGGGAGAAAGCCTGTTCTTTTTCAGGCGTGGCAACAAGCCAGCGCCTTTTTATTGCAGGCTAATCGCCTTTAGGCTCAATGAGGCACAAAAAAACTTAATGAAAAATATGTGTTTCCTTGTGAAACATGTTTTTGTGGAGGAACATTTGCGATGACAACAAAAGCACGTGAGGCTATTCCCAGGCAGCCCATGCCTGAGCAAGATCCGCAGGAACGGATTCACAATTTTAATGAAGTGGCGCTGGGCTATCCGCCTGATCGTGCGCAATTAGAGGCAGCGCGCTGTTTGGGCTGCAAGAAGCCTAAATGTGTGGAGGGCTGTCCTGTGGCTGTGGATATCCCCGGCTTTATAGCCCTGATTAAAGAGGGGGATTTTGTGGCCGCCGCTAAAAAAATAAAAGAAACAAATGTCCTGCCGGCGATTTGCGGGCGCGTATGCCCGCAGGAGACGCAATGTGAAGCAAAATGTGTCTTGGGCGTGAAGCAGGAGCCTGTGGCCATAGGCCGGCTGGAGCGCTTTGTGGCGGACTATGAACGGGAACAGGGAAAAATAGAAATCCCGCCTTTGCCGCCGCCGACAGGCAAGAAAGTGGCCATTATTGGCTCCGGGCCTGCTGGCCTCACATGTGCCGCTGATTTGGCAAAGGCAGGCCATAAAGTTGTTGTGCATGAAGCGCTACACGAAATTGGCGGCGTGCTTGTCTATGGCATCCCTGAATTTCGTTTGCCCAAAGCCATTGTCCGCGCGGAAGTGGATTATCTGCGCAAGCTGGGCGTGGAATTCCGCACAAGCTTTGTTGTGGGCAAAACACAGACAATTGACGAGCTTTTGCAAGAATATGATGCGATTTTCATCGGCACAGGGGCGGGCTTGCCGAAATTTATGGAAATCCCCGGCGAGGATCTTATTGGCGTGTATTCGGCGAACGAATATCTGACGCGCTCCAATCTGATGCGCGCCTATGATCCCCACAGCGACACGCCGATTTTGCGCGGCAAAACTGTCATCACAGTCGGCGGCGGCAATGTGGCGATGGATGCGGCACGCACGGCAAAACGATTGGGCGCCGAGCGTTCTGTGATCGTGTATCGCCGCACAAAAGAAGAAATGCCAGCACGAGCAGAGGAAGTGCATCATGCTGAAGAAGAAGGCATTGAATTTATGCTGCTCGCCGCGCCTGTCGCCTATTTGGGCGATGAAAAGAGACGGCTGCGCGCGGCTGTCATTCAACGGATGGAGCTGGGGGAGCCGGATGAAAGCGGCCGGCGGCGGCCTGTGCCCATTAAGGGCTCCGAATTTGAAATGCCTGTGGATGTGGCTATTGTTGCCATCGGCACAGGCCCTAATCCCTTAATCTCCAGCACAACGCCCCAGCTGCGTCTCAATAAATATGGCTATATTGAAGTGGATCCCCAAACAGGAGCGACAAACATTCCTGGCGTGTACGCGGGAGGGGATATTGTCACAGGCGCGGCCACTGTCATTGAAGCAATGGGAGCAGGCAGACGGGCAGCGGCAGCCATAAACGAATATCTGAAAAACAAATAGGACGGCGCAGGGCGTAATTTATCTTGAATTGAATGCGCATCAGAAAAAAATAAACAGAAAAAAAAGCCCCTCTTTGGCAAAGAGGGGCTTTGCTTTCAGAAACGCCGCGGCAGAGCTTGTAGCTATATCTCCAGGCAGGCGGCGGGGAGCTTCAGCTCTTCCCAGCGAGCGCGCGCTTCGTCAGCCGGAATCGGCTCCATCTGGGCATTCCACGGCTCTAACATGGTCAGGCGTCTGCCTAAAGCGCGATAACAATCCGGCAAATCCAGCTTGTGTAAGACGCCCCATATCATCGCAGAGAGCGGCCATTTATAATCTTCATCCTGCGTCATCTCATGATACGAAAGCGGCGCATTTTTGAGCGTGAGCTGTTTTACAAGCGGATGCAGCAATCCCGCAAACAGGGCAATGAGCGCTCCCCCGCCGCGCCCCGCCAGATGAAAGCGCTGATAGCCCCGGGCGTTCAGCAAATCCAGAATACGCAGCACATCAAACACGCGACGGCCGATAATGTTTTCGCCATACATTATGGAAAAATAGGCATAGAAGAAATCTGAGCCATATGGCGTAAGATAATTGCCGCCGCAGGAATTGGGGCGAGATTCGCCGCGTCCGCGCACATCCACAGCAAACAGCCGCCCCTGCTGGGCAAGCTGCTGCGCCAGGGGCTCCTGCCGCAAATCCTCATCGGCAGAAAGATGCGGCACATACAGCACAGCTTCTTTGCCTGCGGGCAGCCGGCAAAGCCAGCGCTGCTTATCCACGCACACAAGGAGCGCTTGAATGCCGGGCTCTGTCTCGACAGCATAAAATGTAGCCACGCCTGGATAACAACGATCCGCCGGGCTGTAAATCAGAATGCGATAATCTGGCGGCTGAAGGCGGGAAGGCTTTTGGCGAGGCTTGTTTTCGTTGGCGGGCGGGGAGACATCGATTTGTGTTTGTTTCTGGCGTTTACGCCAATACGCCGTTAAGCCCAGCAAACGCGCCAGCTCCTGCTTGAGCGCCTCGCCGGAAAGAGGCTTGCGTTTTGCGGCCAGGGCAACAGCCTTTCGGGCCGTAAAAGCCGGCACATTGTCCGCCGGCACATCCCACACACGCCCTGTAGGCGTGGCCCACAGCAAGGACTCTTCTTCCGGCTTTAAAGGCGGCTCCTGACTGCCTTCTTGTTGCTTGCCGCAATGTTGATTGAAAAAGCCATACATAGCTTCGCGCAGCTCTTTTTGAAAGCCATGTTCGCTGGGCCCAACGAATAATTGCACATTTTCTTCTGCGCCCAACAAGCGATACATATGGCGCAAGCGGGCAAAAATCTGCTCTGTGCCGCGAATGTCAAAAAAATCATGTTCCTGCGCCAATAAAATCAAGGGCTTGGGCGCATGGAGCAACAGAAAATCATCAATGTCCAGGCCGTATTGCAAGGCGCGAGGGGGATTTTGTTCGCTATCTGCGGGCAGCTCGTTTTCCAGATTGCGCCGCCATGTTGTGACAAAACAGCCTGGCGCCGCCATTGTAAAGCGCTCATCTGCCGCCACAAGCCATGTTGTCATTGTGCCGCCGCCGGAATTTCCCGTTATGCCCACATAACGGGGATCTGCCTCCGGACGCGACAAAAGATAATCCAGCGCGCGCACGCCGTCCCAGATGCGCCAGCTGCCGAACCAATCGCCCAATAGAGCCATGTGATTTGCACATTGAATATGATCCCCTACAGCGCCGCCATAGCGCGAGCCGCCCTGCCCATCCGGATATTGCAGACGTTCGCCCTGGCCAATAGGATCAATAATGAGCACGACATAGCCTTTGGAGGCTAAGCCCTGACAAAAGGCTTGATAGCTTTCCGCGGCCTTCCCATCATTTGTGTGCCCACAGACGCCCAACACACAGGGAGCAGGCAACGGGCATTCCTTGGGAATGTAAAGATTCGCTGTAACAGGGAAACGGGGCCTCGTATCAAAAAGCAGATTTTCCACGCGATATTGTTCGCGCTCAAAGCCGCCCGTAATGCGCACATTAAAGGGCACACGCCGCGGGCGCGGCCCAATAATGGAGCGAAGGCATTGACGCACATAAGCCTGATAGGCTAAGACATCTCGCTTGCTTTTCAGCCCAAATTTGCGCGCCTCGCTTTCCTGTTCTGTTTGACGGATCCGCCTCATAAAATAATCCTGCATCATTGTGGGGAAGCGATTTAAGGGCTCCATTGCGGCGCCTCCTCTAATTTTATAATTTTATAATTTGAAGATCTCTGCAAGCTAAAAAGCGAATTAAGCTTAAATTTTTCTTTAGCGTTCGATAACGCCTTCGGGGACTGGCCTTTTAATAGGCATATAAGAAAAGAGTTCCTTCCCTTAAAATTAATTTCCTTTACGCAGAACGCATTATTCAAAGGGATTGCGGATGGGATTATTGGGCGTTTTGTCGGCGGGAAAAGGCAACAGGGGCTTTTGAATGGGATTGCGTCCGGAAGATTTCGTCGCCAGATAGCCGAT
>CAZUOJ010000081.1:15111-16720 GCA_964622325.1 uncultured Armatimonadia bacterium | reverse complement strand
CGGGATTTCAACCTTCCTCCAGCCTGACAAATATCAATGAAAGTGGCGTGGGCGTTGTCTTCCACGAATTGTGCCACGCTCTGCTGGGGGCAGTAGACCTGTATGATAATGACCTGTATCGTAATCGCACCATTCCGCCGCCTGTTCCGCAATTCCACGAATGCGCGGCGATGGGGCCCTACAGCGTGATGGACAGCGGCGGACGGATAGATGCCTGGCACCTGGAACGCCTGCTACCGGGCTGGGGGCTCACGCCCGTGCAGGCAATCACGCAGGACACCCTGGGCTTCCAGTTCCCGGCCGTGGAAGGGATGCTGCGCGATCCTGTCATCGCCAAGCTGCCGGCTAATCCGTATTACATTAAGCGCTACCTGGAAGATCCTGTAGCCAATAGCCCGGACACCTGGCAGGAATACTTCCTCGTCGAAAACCGCAATGTGAACTCCAGCGACGGCAATGGGGCCTACGGCTTCGATTCCAGCCCCAAGGGCCTGTACATCTATCATATTGATATGCGCAGTCCGGCGCTGAACAATCCCAATCAGGCGGGCTGGCAGCGCGATGACGACATTTTGTCAGTGATTATCGAACAGGCCGATGGACGCCGCGAACTGCATTACAATGACAAGGGCAATCCGGGCAATATGCAGACGGATCCCTTCGGCGCCAACACCGCCACGCGCGTCACGCGCTTCTGGCAGTTCCCGATGTACAATGGCGATGTGAACGACTTTGGCCAGCTCGTGCAAAATGTGGGGCCTGGCGGCTCGCCGACCAGCTACAGCCATGGCTACACCTATCGGGAGCTGAACGGCGGCAGCAATGTGCTCATTCCGGGCACAGAGACCGACAGCTTCACGCGCATTGTCAAAATCAGCAGCACCGGGCCCGTGATGACGGCCGATTTGTATGTGGAGCCGGCGGAGCTCGTGCCGGAGTTTACCGGCAACGCAGCCAGCCTGATTACCTCCCACACGGCCAATATCGCCAGCATCGTGCGCTCCGCCGGGCCTAATAATCTCGTCACCGTCACGACGACAGCCGCGCATGGCTTCAACTGCGGCGAGTCCGTGAGCATATCCGGCGTGGCGGACAACACGCTGAATGGCGTGTTCACTATCCAGTGCGATCCCAGTCAGCCGAATGTGTTCACCTTCCGCCAGACCAATCAGGATGCAGTGAGCCTAGGAGCCGGAGGCACGGCGCAATCGGGCATTGTGCAGCAGGGCCAGCAAAATGTGGGCTTCCTGCGCCTGACTTTGCAAAATCCGGATGGCCGCAGCCCGGCGGGCCTGGCCGATTACACGAAGATGTCCATTAAGGATGTCTATCTGGAGCGGCTGTATGTGCTGCAATCGGGCGCGGGCAGCAGCCCGACCGACATCGCCGCCGCCAAGCTATATCTGGACAGCAACGGAAACGGCCTGTTTGAGCCGGACGCGGACACGCTTCTGCAATCCGTGACCGTGGATAATTCGGGCCAGTGGACGAAATTCGCCGTGTTCGGACGCCCCACCGGCCTGGGCTTCAAGATCCCGCTTGGCGAGACAAAGACCTTCTTCATTGCCTATGACATCGCCCCGGAGGCGCAAATCAATCCCAAGATTTC
>CAZUOJ010000081.1:0-15011 GCA_964622325.1 uncultured Armatimonadia bacterium | reverse complement strand
CGCTCGGCTCCGTGCGCATCAACAGCATTAAAGTGGATCAAATCGGCACGGCGAATGCGCTGGCGGATCTGTTGAACTGCCGTCTCTATCTGGACAACGGCGACGGCGTCTTTGACGCCAGCACCGACACGGCGCTGGGCACCTCCAGCTTCACTGTCGTGGGCGGCCTGCAACAAGCCACTTTCCCGAATCTGAACCTGCAGATTAACGCCGGGACGCCCATTACTCTGTTCCTGACGGTTTCCTTGGCGCCTTCGGCAGATACGACGAAAAATATCCAGCTCAGCGTGAAATTCACGACCCCGGGGCCGCAGCCACAGGACACCTGCTATGTCCAGCTGATTAATAATGTGACGGAGGCGGATCCGAATAAGGATTATGTGGAGTGGCGGGCGCCCGATGCGAGCTGGCCGATTAACTCGCTGGTCGTCAATGTCATCTTGCCCAACACCCCGCCCAATCCGCCGCAGGCGCCTTTCAGCCCCTCGGGCGGACAGCAAATCAGCGACAATACGCCGACTTTGAGCTGGGGCGCCGCCAGCGATCCGGATGCAGCGGATACGCCGGATAAGCTGCGCTACGAAATCCAGCTTGCGGACAACGCCAGCTTCAATAATCCCATGTCGGCGATAACGGGCCAGGGCGTCACAAGCTACGATGTGACGACGGCGCTGACCTTTGACCAGGATTACTGGTGGCGCGTGCGGGCCATTGATCCGCAGGACGCCACCTCCGCCTGGTCGGCCACGCAACAGTTCCGGGTCGTGACCAATCGGCCGCCGGCCCAGATCACGAGTGGCTTCAGCCCGGCCTTCACGACCGTCAACACCCTGACGCCGCTTATCCAATGGGATAAGTCCACGGATCCGGACGCAAGCGATCCGCAGAACACCCTGAGCTATCAGCTCCAGGTGGACGACAACAACGACTTTTCCAGCGTGCTGATTAATGTCACGACTCCGGAAGATCAGAACTGGTACAATGTGCAGGCTGCCGACGGCCTGCAATGGGGCGTGCGGTATTTCTACCGCGTACGGGCGATGGATCGGGCCGGGGCGCAATCGCCGTGGAGTGCGCCTATAGTGTGGTTCCGGCCGGTGGAAAATCGCGCGCCGGAAGTCCCGGTGGCGCCCTATGTGCCGAGCGGCGGCGCTATCGTCACGACGGCCAATCCAGTACTGCAATGGCAGATGCCGGCGCCGCCGGATCCCGACCCCTCGGACACGATTGACACGATCCATTACGAAGTCCAGCTCAAGAAAGACGATGGCGACTTCACGACCGGGACAATTATAGAATATGTCACGGCGGCAGGCGCCCAGCAGTGGGCCGTCACGCAGGACAAAGACGGCAATCCCGTCAACCTGCAGGACAATGGCCATTACTTCTGGCGCGTGCGGGCGGTGGATCAGCAGGGGGCGACTTCGGACTGGACAACCGTGCAGCACTTCTATGTGAATACGGCCAATCAGGCGCCGCTGCCGCCCGACGCCAACTTCGATCCGGCCAATGGACGCACGGTGTCCTCGCAAACGCCGCTGATCCAGTGGGGCTATGGCAGCGATCCGGATCCCGGCGATACGCCACAGACGCTGTATTACATCCTGCAGCTGTCCAAGCAGGCGAACTTCAGCAGCGTCGCCTATACTTACACGACGGCGGAGAATGTGCGGCAGATTACGCCGACGACGCCGCTTTCCGACCTGACGCGCTGGTACTGGCGCGTGCGCTCCGTGGATCGGCAGGGCGCGCAGTCGGCGTGGAGTGAAGTGCAGAACTTCTATGTGAACACAAATAATCAACTGCCGACACTGAGCAATCCGCAGGTCACGCCGCTGCATGGCGCCCTGGACACTTACTTTGAGCTGTATGTGACCTACACCGATCCGGAAAATGATCTGCCCACTTCGGTGCAGGTCGTGTTTGACAATGGCGTGGGGCCGCTGGAAATGCGCAAGGTCAATCCCGCGGACAATAATGCCACGGATGGGATTCAGTATGTGGTGGGGATTGCGGGCAATCAGCTGGGGCTGGGCGCCCATGGCCATGCCTTCCTGTGTGATGGCGGAGTGCGGCTGCCCGACATACTGACCGATTTTCTGCGGGGCCCTGTGCTGGGCACGCCAAGCGCCATCCGCTTCACGAATGCAGCCGGAGCTGACCGCACGCAGTATGAGGAGGGTGCCACCATCTGGGTGGAAGTGACGGATGCGGATGAGAATCTGGATCCCGCCGTGCGCGAGACGGTGCAGGTCACGATTACGGCGCCGAGTGGCGAAAGCGAAACTGTGACCCTGACGGAAACCGCCGCCAATACGGGCATATTCCGCGGCTCAATCGCTTCGCTGGGCCGCGCCGGAGCTCCAGATGATGGTGTGCTGAATGTCATTGCTGGCGCCAGCGGCGCGACCATTACCGCCACTTACACGGATAAGGATGATTACGATAATCCGACACCGGACACGGTCAGCGACGCAGCGCAGGTCGTGGATACGACGCCGCCGAGCGGCGTGAACCCTGTGCTCGTTTTGCAAAGCGGGCCCCACGGGCGAACGATGGACCTGAACTGGACGGCGTACGATGAAAACGCCCAGGTGGATGTGGCGGGCTATCATGTGTGGATGAACACAACGAACTTCAACAGCACGGCTGGAATGACGCCGGTCGTTACTTTGCCCGCCGGAACAAAGACCTTTACTGTAACCGGCCTGAATCCGAACACAAATTACTGGTTTGCGGTGACGGCCTTTGATGAGGTGCCGCTGGAGCGCACGAGTGTTACGCCGGTCAAGGGGCGTACGCTGGATACCACTGCTCCGACAATTGCGGGTCAGTCGCCGGCGCCTGGCACTACAGAAGTGCCGCTGGATACGGAGATTACTTTCCTCCTGGACGATCCGGGCGTGGGCGTCAATCAAAACACGCTCTGCGTCACCGTGTTGCAAAACGGCCAGGCCGTGCCGCTGCAGGCCCCGACCTTCACGGGCGATCAGTATTCTCTGCAGGTGACCGTGAAACCGGCGCAGCCCCTGAAGTGGAACGCCGCGATTGCCGTGACCGTGGATGTGCAGGACTTTGACGGCAACCGGTTGTTGCTGACGAACTGGAACTTCGCCACCGTCACGGACAATGAATTGCCGACTCTGGATGAGCAATCGCCGGCGCCGGGCGCGACGAATGTTCCGGTCACCAGCAGCCTGTCCTTTGCCCTGCATGACACGGATTCGGGCATTGATACGAGCAGTGTGCAGGTGCTGTTTGACGGCCAGGATGTGTCGGTGGACCTGCTGTTCACGCCGATTGCCGGCGGAGTGCGCGTGCGCTACAATCCGCCCGCGGACCTGCAATACAGCAAGCAATATACAGTAGTGGTGACCGCGGCGGATGTGGCGGGCAATGTGCTGGGGCCAGTGCAGTGGCACTTCACTACTGTGCAGGACGCCACTGGCGTGGGTGTAGACCAGTTCAGCCCCGCCCGCGGCGCGGTGAATGTGCCGATTGATACGAATATCTCCTTCCGCCTCAGCGACACCCAGGCGGGCATTAAGGGCGATAGCTTCCGCCTGTGGGTGGCAGGCCAGGAAGTGACGGGCAGCCCCGACCTGACTATCGTCAAGAATCCGGCGGACGCTGTCAATCCGACGACTATGCTCGTCACCTACAATCCGCCCCAGGATCTGCCTTACAGCACCCGGGTGGAAGTGCGGATTTATGTGGAAGATACGGTGGGCAATGTGACGGATCTCACCTATAACTTCACGACTATCGCGGAGCCCACCTATGTTCTCCGGGGATTTGTCAAGGATCCCAACGACAATCCGCTCGTGGGCGTGCAGGTGACGGCCGTGCATCAGGGTGGGCGAGACGCCACGGGCACCGCCACGACCGACGGCTATGGGGCTTATCGGATTACGGGTCTGGTGGCGGGGCCCTATCTGGTCACGCCGAGCAAGGCCGAATACGACTTCCAGCCGCCCAACGCCAATGTGGTGCTGGGCCCGAATGATGGCGCGGCCGATTTCGTGGGGACGCTGCGCACCTACAGCATCAGTGGCCGCATCACAGAGGGCGGCGTCGGACTGGCGGGCGTGCAGGTGGCGTGCTTTGGGCAGACGGCCACGACGGATTACAATGGCAATTACACAATTGCGGGCATCCCGAGCGGGACGCACACGGTGACGCCGAGCCTGGCCAATTATCACTTCCAGCCGCCGTCGCGCACAGTGCAGGTGGCCGGCGCGAATGTGACGGGCGTGGACTTTGAGGCGGTGGCGGATACCTTCACGATTTCCGGGACCATCAAGGATAGCGCCGGCAATCGGCTGCAGGGCGTACAGGTGGCGTGCGGCGACAAGTCGGCGGTTACAAATGCCCAGGGGCAGTATCTGCTCAGCGGTCTGCGCGCCGGCAATTACACTGTGACGCCGACAAAGGCGGGGTATCTGTTCAGCCCGGCGCAGCAGGAGATTACCGTGCCGCCCAGTGCCGCCAATGTGGACTTCACCGCCTATTATGATATGACGGTGCAGCTCCCGGCGGGGCTGAATTTGATCGGCGTTCCGGGCGTGCCGACCGACAATAATCCGCTGAATGTGTTCCAGCTCAATACCCAGGCGGGCGAGCAGGTGTGGCGCTACAATCCGGCGAGCGTGCCGAAGCGGTATTACACGAGCGCGGACTGGCCGTCCGAGCTGCTGCAGGTGAAGCCGGGCCGCGGGTTCTTCGTGTACTTCGAACAGCCGAAGACGCTGCATATCCCCGGCAATCCCACGGGCAGCGGCCAGGTTGTGAATGTGGGGCTGAACGAGGGCTGGAACATGATTGCCAATCCGCGGTCCACGCCGCTGAGGTTCAGCCAGATCGTGCCCAGCATTCCTGGCGGCATCCGGCCCTTCGCCTTCGTGTATGACAATGCCACGCGGAGCTATCTGATGGTGGCGCCGAGCGGGACGCTGGGCGCGGTGCGCAATCAGCTGCTGGGCTGGGAGGGCGCGTGGGTGCGCGCCACGAGCGGCGGCGTGTCGCTGGCGCTGGGCGCGGTAGGGAGTGCGGCCGCGGAGGAAGAGGAGGCGAGCCAGCAGCCGAAGCAGGCGGACCTGCAAGGCGGCTGGATTATTCCGATCCAGGTGCGGGCGGGCAAGAGCGCGGATCTGACTTCGTTGGCGGGCGTAGTGCCTGGCGCAGGCGCGCAGCACACGGTGGAGAATCCGCCGGCGATGGCCGGAGGAGTGGACCTGTACTTTACAAACGCGGCGGGCGTGCCTCTGGCGCATGATGTGCGCTCGGAGCTCAAGGCGCAGACCTTTGACTTTGTCGTGGCCTGCGAAGTGCCGAATGCGCAGGTGACGCTGACGCTGCCTGATCTGAGCACTGTGCCCGCCGATATGCAGGTGCTGCTGGTAGACAAGCAGACGGGCCGCACGCTGTACGCCCGCACGATGAACGGCTATACCTATCGCAGCGAGGGCGCGCGCAGCGAGCGGGCCTTCCAGCTCATCGTGGAGCCGCGCAACATCGGCGCACTGAGCGTGTCCGCCACCGCTGCCCAGACGCGGGCGGATCTCGTGACTTTGAATTACACCGTAACCAAGGCGTGCAATGTGACGGTGCGGGTGTTGAATATGGCGGGGCGCTGCATTCGCACGCTAGTCAGCGACAAGGTAGTTGCCGCCGGGCAGCAACAGGAGCTGTGGAACCTGAATGCCGCGAATGGCACGCGCGTGCCGGCCGGCACCTATCTGCTGCAAATTGAGGCGGTATGCGACAATGGGCAACGCGTGCAAAGCATGACGACCGTACGGGTGACACGATAGCGTCCAGGGGGCTGGCGAAAGCCGCCAGCCCCGACAACATCCCGAATAGGAAGCAGTTGAGGTGACAGATGATGAAGGCAGCCAGTATTGTCGGGTTGGGGATGGCTCTCATGCTGTTGATGATCATGAGCGGGTGCGGAGGCGGAGGGGATGGCGGAATTGTGCCCACAACCGGCGGCAGCGTGGCCGGGCGCGTAGTGACAGGCCTGCAAACTCCCCAGGGCATCGGGAATATCACCATTAAGGTGATGAACGGCGCAACAGTAGTGGCACAGGGGACCAGCGACGCTAATGGGAATTTTCTGATTAGCGGCATTCCGGCAGGGACCTACACTCTGGCGGTTGAAATTCCGCCTGCTTTAGGCTTAGTTTTGGCGCCGGGCACGCAGTTGCCGCAGGTGACTATAGTGACGGGGCAAGTGACCAATTTGCCAGCCCCGATTTTGTTGATTGATGCGCAGGATCAGCCCCCGCTTCCGCCCAGCTAATCAGCTAATCCTGTAGAAAAAGATGGGGCGTATTCAGCACAGGGTGGAGCGGAAAGAATATCATAGTTAAGCCATAACGCCGTCCTCACGGAGGGCGGCTTTATTTTGTGAGGATCTCTGGCATGCGCGGAATGTGGGGAGTTCTGGGGGCTATCCTTTCCCTGACAGCCACAGCCATTCAAGCTGAGGACTGGCCGACCTTCCATCGCGACGCGGCGCGTTCGGGCGTGGCGACGGAAGCATGGGATATATCAGCCCTGAAAGTGGCCTGGCGCGTTAAAGTGGAGGAGGAAAGCGTGGATGCTTCGCCTGCCGTCGTCGGCGACCGTCTGTATGTGGGCGGCGCTACGGGGGCTGTAATCTGCCTGCGGGCGGCAGATGGCAGCATTTTGTGGCGGGCCCAGACAGGAGGCGCCGTGATGTCTTCGCCTGCCGTCGCCGGGGGGCGCGTATTTGTGGGCTCCGCTGATCGCTGTCTGTACGCCTTCCAGGCCGCCGATGGCAGGCTGCTATGGCGGCTCCGCACTCGAGGCCCTGTTGTCGCCTCGCCGCTTGTTCTGGGCGAGCGCGTGTATTGCGGGAGCATGGACGGCACTTTTCGCTGTGTGGAGGCCGCCACAGGGCGAGAATTGTGGCGCATGCGCGAAAACGCCGGGATAAGCGCGTCCGCTGCCAGCGCCGGCGAAGCCCTGTATTATGGGGACGAGGGAGGCCACATTATCGCCCGTCAGTGCGCCGATGGGGCATTGCTCTGGCGTCAGCAGACCGCCGGCGGAATTATCGCCGCGCCCGTTGTCGCCGGCGAGCGTCTCATCGTGCCCGTGATGTCGCCCACGGCGCTGGCGCCGCCGAAAATTAAATGCCTGCTCGTGCTGGATCGGCAGAGCGGCCAGGAGCTGTGGGCATACAGTGGCGCCTCCTCGGTCTTGCACACGCCCGTCTGTGATGAGCAAAATGTGTATTTCGCCATCGTGAGCGGCTATCTTTCCGCGACAGAACTGCTGGCGCTCCGGCTTTCCGATGGGACGGAGATATGGAAACAAAAGCTCGGGGGCGTGGCGGACAGCTCCCCGGCGCTCGTGGGCGATAAGCTACTGTTCGGCAATCATGACGGGCATTTTTATGTTGTCCGCAAGAGCGATGGAGCCATCCTGCAGGCGCTGGATCTGGGCGCCAAGATGTTTTCCAGCCCGGCGGTGGCAGGCGGCGCCATATTTATTGGGCTGCAGGGCGGCGAGGTTGTGTGTCTGAAATGACATGCGCCGAAAAGGGCGGAGAAAAGACGATAAAACACACATCGACGCATCCAGCCCAGCCGTGTTAGAGGCTGTAAAATAAATTAACATTCACAAGACAAATAAAATGGCGCAGGCTATAATCCAGCCTGCGCCATCTTTTTTGCTTTCTATGTGCCCATATTAATAATTTTCCACAAAGGGCTCAAAGAAGGCCTGGGGGTGAGAGCAAGCGGGACAAATTTTGGGGGCTTCAGCCGACTCCAGCACACGGCCGCAATTGCGGCAGCGCCATTTAATTGGCTCGCCGCGCTTGAACACTTCGCCTTTCTCCAGGCGTGCGGCCAAAATGTTGTAACGGCGCTCATGCTCCACTTCCACCGCCGCCACCTGGGAGAAGGAATTGGCAATTTCCGGGAAGCCTTCTTCTCTGGCGATATTCACAAATTTGGGATAAATCGTGCCCCATTCCATCTTTTCGCCAGCTGCGGCTGCCCGCAGATTTGTGAGCGTATCCCCAATCACGCCCGCCGGATAGGCTGCTGTAATCTCTACATCCCCACCCTGTAGATATTTGAAAAAGACTTTCGCATGCTCTCTTTCATTGTTGGCTGTATCTTCAAAAATAGCCGCAATCTGCTCGTAGCCTTCCTCCCGGGCGACGCTGGCAAAGAATGTGTAGCGATTGCGCGCCTGGGATTCGCCGGCAAAAGCCGCCAAAAGATTCTTCTCTGTGCGCGTTCCTTTGAGCTCTGGCATTATGCCTCTCCTTTCTTTACATTTAGCTTTACAGGGAAAACGCGATTTGGGAATTGAATGTTTCCGAAAGCAGAGAATTATTTCCCGGCGGCAAAATATGCGCGCAATTTGGCGGGATTGGCAATAGCTGCGGGCTGCCATTGCGCCCAGCATTGTAAATAATCTTCGACACATGCCGCTTCAGCCCAGAACTGATATTCGGCTGCGGCAATCAGCGCTTCGGCCAGGCAAGCGAATTCCAGATAGCCGTCTTCGCGCTCCAGGCTGATGGCGGAAAAATCGGGCGTATTGTAGGCGCGCACATGCAGGATTGTTTCCGCACTGGGCGCAAACCGAAAAACTTTTGTGATATGGGGAAAAGCAATCACAAAGCCAATGCCTTCGGGATTGTCTTGCTTTAAGGCGTCCAAAATTGAGTCGCGGCTACGCCCGCAAGCATCCCATTCATATAATTCGGGACGATCGCGGCCAATAATATCCACATAATAGATTTTGAAGGCATGTGGGCCCTGGCGATACATAGCTGTGCCACTGGGATGTGCATGATAGGGACGAGCAGGCTTGATGTGCATCGTTGTCTAAACTTCCTTTTTGTTTTGCGTTGTCCAAACATTCTTCTTTTTCAGGCAAATTCCTGCAGGAGGCATAAAGGGGGAGCGTGGAGAATAATTCAGTCATCATCTCCCCCCGTGAGAAAAGAGGAGGAAGCACAATGGCGCTGGATAAGCCCACAATTTTGAAATTGCTGCGGACAATGATGCTCATTCGGGAATTTGAAGAACGCACGGGAAAATATTACGACTATCACGGCTTTTTTGAAAAAACAATCAAAGCGCAGGAAGACATGCAAACAGAAGCTTTGTTGACAAGCACGCTTTACGATTTTTCCAGTGCGGGGATGATCGGCGGGGCTGTGCATTTGTATGTGGGCCAGGAGGCTGTGGCTGTGGGCGTATGCGCGCATTTGCGGGATAATGATTATGTTACAAGCTCGCATCGCAGCCACGGGCATTTTCTGGCCAAAGGGGGCAGTCCGGCCGCGGCGCTGGCGGAGCTGATGGGGCGCAGCGGGGGCGCTTCGCGGGGCTTCGGCGGCTCCATGCATCTTTTTGATCCGCAAAAAGGCTTTTTGGGCGGCAACGGAATAATAGGCGCGCAAATTCCCCTCGCCCTGGGGCCAGCCTTTGCCGCCAGATACAACGGGACAGATTCCGTATCTGTGGCTTTCTTTGGCGATGGCGGCATCAATCAGGGGCCGCTTTATGAGGCGCTGAATTTAGCCGCTTTGTGGAAGCTGCCCATGCTATTTGTGTGCGAAAATAATCTATATGCCGCCACAACGCCCATCAGCATCGCCTCGCCGTTGCCTGATTTAGCGCCTCGCGCGGCAGGCTTTGGCGTGCCCTGGCATATCGTGGATGGGCAGGATGTGCTGGCCGTCTATGAAGTGGCAGGGGAGGCTGTGCAGCGCGCGCGCCAAGGCGAGGGGCCAACTTTTATCGAAGCCAAGACATATCGCTTTTATGGGCATTGTGGCGGCGCCAGCGAACATGCGGCGCCAGAGGAATGCGCCCGCTGGCGGGAGCGGGATCCGATTGAATTGCTAAAGCGCAAAATGTTAGCGGAAAGCATCGCGACGGAACAAGAAGTGCAAGCGCTTTATGCAGCCGTGCGGCAAGAAATCGACGAGGCAGAGCGATTTGCTTTGAGCAGCCCCATGCCCGATCCGAAGGAGGCAGACGCCTATGTCTTTTGAGAAAATTAGCGGAGAGGCAAAGACAGCCAGGCGGGAGCTTACATATGCGGCCGCCGTGGCGGAGGCATTGCGGGAGGAGATGGAGCGGGATGAGCGCGTGTTTTTGATCGGAGAGGATATTGGGCCTGTACGGGAGCCGGGCGAGGATTTGTTTGTGCAATTTCGCGCCCGGCGCGTCTGGCAAACGCCCATTTCCGAAGCGGCTTTCACAGGGCTGGCTGTGGGCGCAGCCGCTGTGGGCTTGCGGCCTGTTGTGGAGATCATGTATTGCGATTTTGTGACATGCTGTATGGATATGATTTGCAATCAGGCGGCCAAAATTAAGCTGATGTCCGGGGGGCAATTTTCAGTGCCGCTTGTCATCAAGACGCCAGCCGGCGCCGGGACGCGCGAAGGCGGCCATCATAGCCAGAGTCTAGAGGCATGGTTCATGCATACGCCCGGGCTAAAAGTTGTCATGCCAGGGACGCCTTATGACGCCAAGGGGCTATTAAAAGCGGCTATTCGTGACGAGGAGCCTGTGATATACATCCAACATCGGCTGCTGCATCCGCTTGTGCAAAAAGTGCCAGAAGGAGAATGGATAGTGCCGCTGGGGCAAGCTGATGTGAAGCGGGAAGGCTCAGATATTACAGTAGTGGCGTATTCCTATGCGCTGGTGAAGGCTTTGCAAGCGGCGGAAGCGCTGGCGGAAGAAATCAGCGTGGAAATCGTGGATCCGCGGACGCTTGTGCCTCTGGATGTAGATACGATAGCAGCCTCTGTAGCCAAAACAGGCCGGCTGCTCGTTGTTCATGAGGCGCCCACACGAGGGGGCGCAGGGGCCGAAATTGTGCGCTGTGTAGCGGAACGGGCTGTGCCCTTGCGCGCGCCCGCTGTCGTTTTAGGCTCTAAAAATGTAGCCATGCCCTATAGCCCGCCGCTGGAGGATTATGTCCTGCCACAAGTGGACGACATTGTGGCTGCCGTTAGAAAGCTGATGGCAGCGTAAAAAAAGTGGCCCTGAGCCAGGCGTCTGTCTATGTTGTTCGCCAGCGCCATCTTGAACATATTTCGGCTTATGCTGTTTACACAAAAAGGAGATCAGGGCCAAAAGAAAAAGCACGCGAGGGAGGAGGATTTCAGAATGGAATATCGGCATCTGGGCCAATCGGGGCTGCAAGTCTCGCGCGTATGTTTGGGCTGTATGATGTTTGGCGATGTTACTTCGGAGGAAGAATCGCTGGAAATAATTTATGAGGCGTTTAATCAGGGCATTAATTTTCTGGACACAGCCGACAAATATGGCGCGGGAGCGTCCGAGCGCGTTGTCGGGAAGGCTATTGCCGGACGGCGCCGGGAGGAAGTTGTGCTGGCCACAAAAGTGGGGCTGGCAGTCGATCGCACAGGGCCCAATGCCGCCGGAACTAGCCGGAAACACATCCGCGAGGCCGTCGAGGCGAGCCTGAAGCGTTTGGGCACAGATTATATTGATTTGTATTATCTGCACACATACGACGCCCAAACGCCGCTGGAGGAGTCGCTGGCCGCGCTAGAAGATCTAATTCGGGCGGGGAAGATTTTATATGCCGGAGTGTCCAATTTTCGCGCCTGGCAAATTGTCCGTGTCCTGGGGCTGCAAGAACAACACGGCTGGAACAGGCTGACGGCTGTACAGCCGCTTTATAATCTGGCGAATCGAGATATTGAAGTAGAGCTGCTTCCGGCCTGTGCGGCACTGGGCATCGGCGTGTGCACATACAGTCCGCTGGCCCGTGGCGTTTTGACAGGGAAATATAAATTGGGCGAGGAGCCGCCGCCAGATTCGCGGGCGGGCCGGGGCAATGTGCGAATGCTGCAAACGGAATATCGGGAAGCCAATTTGCTTTTGGCGGAAAAAATTAGCTCTCTGGCCCAACAAATGGGCTGCACGCCCTCTCAGCTCGCTTTGGCATGGGCGCTGGCCAATCAATTAGTTACGGCTGTCCTCATTGGGCCACGGACGAGGGAACAATTTGCTGACAATATGGGAGCCTTATCTGTCGCCATCACGCCGGATATAGAAGCGGCGATAGATGAGCTCGTTCCGCCCGGGGAACACGCGGGCAAAGGCTATCAGGATCCTGCTTTTCCCATAACAGGGCGTGTTGTGCGCTTCCCCAATACATAGGGACAGCACGATTATTGTGCTGTCAAAAAGCTTAAGAGAAGGAAGAAGAAGCAATGTCAGGCAATAGCGAGAAGCTGGAAGCGCCGCTCGGCTGCGCTGTGATTGGCTATGGGCCGCAGCACAATTTTGGCTGGGCGCATTGCGCCTGGATTGAGGCGACGCCCGAATTGCGCCTCGTGGCCGTGTGCGATATTGATCCGGCCCGGACAGCCGCCGCCCAGCAAGCATTTCCCTCAATTCGGACTTATAATGATCCGGAAGAGGTCTGGAATGATGAAGAAATCCAATTAGTGTCGATCGTGACGCCACATCACACGCATTGCCCTTTGACGCTGGAGGCTTTTGCCGCCGGCAAACATGTTGTCGTGGAAAAAGCCATGTGTCTGAATGTGGCGGAAGCGACAGAAATGATTGAAGCCAGCAAAAAGGCGGGCAAGATGCTGGCCGTGCATCACAATCGGCGTTATGACGGCAATTATCGGCGAATTGAACAAATTGTGTGGAGCGGCGAGATTGGAGATGTGTTTCATATTGAGCTTTTTGCGGGCGGATTCGGCCGGCCGGGGCCCAGCTGGTATGCGGACAAACAAAAATCAGGCGGCGCGTTTTATTTTTGGGGTCCGCATGCTGTGGACTGGATATTGAATCTCATTCCCGAGCGCGTGATCAGCGTGGATGGCTATTTTCACAAGCTGCTATGGCCAGAGATCAGCAATGAAGAGCAGACACGCGCGATTTTGCGATTTGCGAACGGCTGTGTGGCAGATATTCAATGGACAACTATCAGTGCAGTCAGCAAGCCTTTATGGCGCATCCTGGGCACAAGAGGCGGTATATTGGATACAGGACGCGGCGGCAATATTGGCTATGAAAAACAAATCCGCGGGCCTGCAGGCGGCAGCCTGACGCTTGTGCGGATAGACGAAAAGGGGCGAAGCGAGGAGGAAATTCCCTATCTGGAGTCCGATTGGCCTGCCTACTGGCAAGGGATTGCGGATCATTTGCTGCGCGGGGCGCCCGTCCCTGTCAGCGGGGAATTTGGCCGCCGTGTCATTGCTGTATTGGAAACAGCCGAACATTCCTCGGCATTGAAGCATACATTGCCCTTGCCGTATGAGGAGGAATATTGGAGCCAAGCATCGAGGCCGCCTGCCGCTAACTAAAGAGAGTCTCCAAGCCTGCAAACAAATATCCACAGCGTTCGTAATTTAGTCGCAATCCCGCGCCTCGTATTATGTTTGGGCGATTTTACGCTTCATGCGCCTTCATGTTCCACGCGCTCCAGAATGGAAAGCTGCAAATCGCGTGACAGGCGATGGAAATATTCGGAATAGCCGCCGACACGGATAATTAAATCGCGATAGGCTTCCGGATTTTCCAGCGCTTCGCGCAGGAGGCGCTGATCCACGACATTAATCTGCAATTGCATTCCGCCCAAATCAAAATAAGTGCGGATCAGGGCTTTCAGCTGCTGCCGCAAAGCCTTATCTTCAAATAAGCGCTTTGTGAAGCGAATGTTCACAACGAGAGTTCCGGGCGCCAGATAATGCGGCAGCCGCGTCACAGAACGCAAAAGCGCCGTGGGGCCCGAGATATCCCGTCCCTGCACGGCCCCTGCGGAGTCAGCAAGCGGCGTATAGGCCAAACGGCCATCGGGCGTGGCGCCCACTTGCGCCCCCAATATGCCGTATGTCACAAACATTAAGCAGGAAGCCAGAAAGCGTCCGCCTCGCCAGGGCGTATGTTTCAGAAACTCTGTGAAGACAAATGTCGCCACATCTGCGGCGATGTCGTCCACATAAGGATTATTGTTGCCAAAATGCGGGCAACATTGCAGCCGGCGCCGTAAAGGCTCATGGCCGACAAAATTGTCCCGCAAGGCCTGCAGCAATTGCTCCGCCGAAAGAGCTTTTGTGTCATAGATCATCTGCTTTATGGCGGCTAAGGAGTCGTATGTATTCGCCAGCCCGGCAATACAAATCACGCTCCAATTGTAACGTGCGCCGCCGGCATTAAATTCCTGGGCCTTATCGAGACAATCGTCTACAAGCAGGGTGCGAACAGGCTGGGGCTGCCACAGGGCCTTCGTCTGTTGATCAGCGTTTACATTGGCACATAGAGCGGCGATGTCGCGGCGGATGTCTTCTTTCAAGCGCGCCATAAAATCCGCGAATGTGGGACAATGGAGCAAATGGCGATGCAGGCTTTGCTCAAAGCACAAGGCCAGATTGAAAGTATCGTCCAGCGAGCCCACATTCGAGCAGCCGTGTATCATCAGCTCTGTGCAGCCGCCAAAGGCAAAATAGGGCATATCTTCTGGCCGAACGCCGAGAGGAATCGTGCGCAGGGCGCGCAGATATTCTTCTTCATTGTATAGGGCAGGCAAGCCCGTGCCAGCGGCGATTGTCTCAAAAGCCTGCTGCCAGATTTCCTCGGGCGTATCCCGGCGCAGCCGCAGAGCCAAATTGGGCCGGCGACGCCCCCGCGCCGCCTGCAAACACAACAATGTGAGCTCATTGCTGCCTTCGGAGCCATCTTTAGCGGTTCCGCCAATGGCGCAATTCCACGCATTGGCATCATCCACATTCTGGAATAGCTGGCCAATCCACGCGAGCGCCTGCTGCGTCGTGAGGCGGCCGGCAGCTTTATCCTGCTGATAATAAGGCCATAATTCCTGATCCAGCCGCCCCAGATTATCGCAGCCGTCCAGATAGAACAGGAAATTATACGCGACAAGCGCTTCGTAAAAAGATTGTGCTGGCGCAAAAGGCACGCGGGCGAAGGCGCTGGCCAATTGCTGTGCCGAGGGCG
>CAZUOJ010000080.1:0-16830 GCA_964622325.1 uncultured Armatimonadia bacterium | reverse complement strand
GGAAGCAGCCAGATTAAAGATATGACAATGGCTGAGCTATGGAAAGAGGCCTTTGCCGCCCAGCCAAGCCCCGCAGAAAAGCGCTCCTATCTATTGGAATTGCAGGCGCGGCTGGCATTAGCTGGGACATGTCTCGTGTTTGCCTTTTTTGCCGGGCCTGTCACATGGCGAGTGGGGCGAGGCCAGAGCTTTGTGGGCGTGCTTGTCGCGCTGCTTACTGTATTTGTCTTTTTTATAATAATGCTTTGGCTTCGGATGCTGGGGAATTCGGGCATATTGGCGCCTGTCTGGGCTGCCTGGGGGCCCAATATGTTGTTTGGCGCTGCCGCTTTTGTTTTGTTATGGCGACAACGATAGCCTGGCCATGTTTGAGCCTCTCTGGCAGCTGAAATCTGCAAATTATAAGCGTGCGATGTTTTTCCATCCAACACGACGCAATCCGGCTGCTGGGCTGGCCTGGGGGCTTTTGTCTCTGGGAATATCCCTGCTGCTTAGGGCGACGCTGGCCTTTTGCGCCGACAATCAATATGAAGCGGCTTTAGAGGCCATGCAGCCAGCCCCTGTTGCGCTTCCGTCCCTCGTAAATCCTGTGACGCGCGGGGATGCTTCTTCGTTGAGCAATAAGCCGGACAAGCAGCGTTTGCGCCTAATCGCCACAGAAGCTGTGCCGTCAGACGCTGCCGCAGGCAAGCCTGAAGAGGCTAAGGAAACGCCTGCCAAGCCTTCTGAAGCCGCTGCGGCGGCTCAAACGGAAACATCGCCAGAGCCTTCACGCCCTGAAGGCGCTGCAGGAACAGCCCAAGCCTCCCCAGAAGCAGCTAAAAATCCTGAACAAGTACATATTCAGGCAGAACGCGTGCGCTATCATGAAGGGGCGCTGGAAGCGGAAGGGAATGTGGAATTGCGCTATCAGGATATCGTGTTGCGAGGGGATAAGGGCCATATTGATAAGGAGCGCAAATGGGGCTTTTTTGAAGGCGCAGTGAGGCTGCAGGCGCCCCATTACAGCGCTTTAGCGGAAAATGTGCGCGTTCTCCTGGAAACAGAGGAATTCAGCGCTCATGATATTGCGGCAAAAATTGAGCCTGAATTTTTTGAGGGAGAAGTTCTGGCGCCCCTTTATGTGCGGGCGCAGGAGATGTACGGGCAATCGCAACAAATTATAGCGCAAAAAGCCATCGGGACAAGCTGCGATAAATGGCCCTCCCCTCATTGGATGCTGCAAAGCGAAAAAGTGGCGCTGTATGCGCAGGATCGCGTCGTTTTTCGCCGTCCCGCCGTTTATATGTTTGGCATGCGACTGTTTCGCTATCCCTGGGATTTGCATTTGTCTTTGCGCCGCCGCGAAAATCGTTTTTTTCCGGAAATAGGCCAGAATGATGTCGAAGGCTTTTATGCTAAATTAGCTTACGGCTATATGTTGACAGAGGAAAATGCGGGCTTTTTGCGTTTCCAATTAACACAAAAACGCGGGCTGGGCTGGGGGATTTTACATTCCTGGGAGGCCCATCAGCAATTTGCCGAATTTTCTATTTTTAACGAGCCCGAGCAGGGCAGCTGGACAGGACGGCTGCTGTATCGCGGGCGCTATGGCGAGCCCTGGCGTAGCCAGCTCAGCTTAAATTTCCAGCGCCATAGCGGCTACAGCGTATCCACAGACACTCTATCCGGCAATTTTTCGTTGCGTTATGCGGCCAATGATTGGCAATCCGAATGGGGAGCGCAATATTCATATTTTTCCAGCGGCTACAGCACAAGCCGGCGCATGTCTTCTAGCTTTAATGTTCGTCAGCAATTGGGCCGCCGAGGAGAATGGGAAATCCGCAATACATATTCCAGCGCGGCTTTTTTGGCCGACAGCCCGGCAGATGAGGAATTTGAAACGCAGCTTACATGGCGCCAGGAATTCCGCCCCTTTACGCTCAATATGATGGCAAATCAGCGATATGATGTGGATGGCCGCCGCTACACAGGCGACAACAATTATTTTGTGTTGAAGCGGCTGCCCGATATTGTGTTGCGGACAGACAGCGTGCGTTTGGGCGCGGGGAAAATCGCGGGCTATCCTTTAGAAGCGACCTTTTATTTAGGCTATTTTTCTCAGGAGCCGGAAAATATCGCCAGCGAACGGGCGGGATTAGAGCTTCGCTTGCCCGGCTGGACAAAACGTTTGGGGGAAAAGGGGAGCGTACGAGCAGCCGCACGTTTTCAACAGATGTTTTACGCCGGGGCAGCGCGCTGGCTGGGCGAAGCACAATTAGAATATCGCCAGGAATGGCCCGATCATTGGCAAACACGCCTGAGCTTCAATTATGCGCATCCCGAAGGCTTTGTGCCCCTGCGTTTGGATTATGCCAGCCCTGTAGCTGTAGCCTATTTGGAAGCTGTGCGGCTTGTGCCTGATCATATGCGGCTGCATTTGTCCTTTGGGCGCGATATCCAGAATGGCTATTATTATGATGCGCTGTTGCGCAGCGAAATTATGTTAGGCCTGCGCAATCGTCTGGAGCTGCAGACAGGCTATAGCGTGCGCCTGGGGCAATTTCGGCCTTTTAATCTGCGCTGGATTTTCGCCACAGAGCATAATTGGTGGTCGGCGCTGACCGTCAATTATGACATCGATCGTCGAGAATTGACAAATGTGAGCCTGGATCTGGATTGGACGCCCAGCAGGAAATGGCGCCTTCAATTTTTAGGCGGCTTTAGCCAATATGGCGGAATTGATCAAGCCGATATTCGCCTCACGCGGGATTTGCATTGTATGATTGCCCAATTCAGTTATAGCTACACAACAGGAGAAATTCGTTTTGGCCTGGGCATTAAAGCTTTCCCCAGCGAAACAAGAACATTTGGCATCGGCGCGCGGGGACAATACTTTGAAAGCTATTTCCCCGATGTATATTAAGAACGCATCGTTTTAGCAGCAAAGATAACGCCAACAGCTCCTGATTGTCTTGGCATGCAGGCAGGAATTGACGCGCTCAAGCAGAATGCCATATCAAGCAGAATATATCTGTGCGCATTTTGGAGAAAAGGAATGATGGAAGCGATGGCCCAAAAACAAGAAATCACAGCGGCCTTAGTCGGCTACGGCGGAGCGTTCAATATGGGGCTACATCATCGGAATGCGATGGAAGCGACAGGGCGAATGCGTGTTGTTGCTGTTTGTGATGTGGATCCAGCGCGCCGCGCTGCCGCGCAGGAGGAGCTCGGGGAACACATTCACACATTTGCCGATGTCAAAAAGCTTTTACAATGGGGCGCATTTGATCTGGCCGTGATTATTTTGCCGCATCATTTGCACGCGCCAGTGGCCTTGCAATGTTTGAAAGCCGGCAAGCATGTTGTTGTCGAAAAGCCTATGTGCCTTACAGTAAAGGAAGCCACAGCCATGATTGAGGAGGCGCGTGCGGCCGGCGTGATGCTGTCCGTCTATCATAATCGGCATTGGGATGGGGATTTTCTGGCTTTGCGGCAAATTGTGGAAAACGGGCTTATTGGCCGCATTTTTCATGTGGAAATTTTTGCGGGCGGCTGGCATGAGCCGCGCGGCTGGTGGCGCGACGACAAGAAAATTTCCGGCGGCCTTGCTTACGATTGGGGCGCGCATTTTATCTATTGGTTGCTTCAGCTGGTGCCGGCGCCCATTGCGTATGTGATGGGCTTTAGCCAAAAGCTTGTCTGGCATCAGATGACAAATGAGGATCAAATGCAAATTATTATTCGTTTTACGGATGGGACTGTCGCCGATTTTCAGCAATCGCAGATTGCCCGCGTGGGCAAGCCGCGCTGGCGGATTTTAGGGGATAAGGGCGCCATCTTAGCGCAGGGCGATTATTGGCTTGTGAACACAGAAATCAAGGGCTTGCCGACAGAAATGAAAGTGCCCTTCTTGCCCGGCGAGCATCACAAATATTATGAAAATATCGCGGCGCATCTGCTGGATGGGGCGCCGCTCATCGTGACGCCAGAAGCCGCCCGTCGCGTGATTGGCGTGATTGAATACGGCGAACGCGCAGCAAAAGCAGGGAAGCCTCTTTCTGTTCCTTACGAACAATAGGCTGTTTTTTTCGTTTGAATTAAGCTGGGAGCTGCTTGTTTAGCGGCTCCTGCTTTTACTGTTATTTATTTGGCGTCTCAAGAATAATTGGCTTGATGAAAGAACATAACGTTATTCAAGCCTCTTGACTTTTTATAGAAAAATCTGCTATTTTGCCCTAACGGAGAAATACAATGAATTCTTTGCCGGTGTGTATTTCGTTACAGAGAGTTTTTCCTGGCCGCGCAAGGCGTAGCTAGGCACAATCTGTTACGATTGCACATCAGGCAAGCGATAAGGCCTTGCCGCCCGCTGTTTGGGGTGGCTTTTTTGCTATGGGGATTGTGTCAGGCAATGCGCATATGCCGCCCAGGGCCTGGGCACATGTAACGGGGAATCTTTTAAAAGACACGGAAAAGTGTGAGCTCCTCCCGGGACTTTGCCCATTATTGCGCCGCCGTCCTTGTTCAGGCCGTAATTGGCTCTGGCTGCACTTTAAATGAAGCTTGCCTGAAATGCCAAATTCGCCGGCACAAGAACATTATTTGTTGATGTATAGAAAGCGTGGAAATGGGGCTAATAAATATCTCAGGAGGCAAAATATATGCTCAAAGTCGCCATTATGGGTGCTTCTGGATATGGAGGCATCGAGCTGGCACGCATGATTGCCGCCCATCCGCAATTTGAGCTCGCCTATCTGGGCGGGCATACATCTGCCGGCAAGAAAATTGGGGAAATTTATCCGCATTTGCCGGAGCTGGCGGATTGGGAAATCCAGCCGCAGGATTTTTCTGCGGCAGCGGAAGCAGATGTCATGGCTTTTGCGTTGCATCCTGGCGACGGGACAGCGCTTGTGGCGCAGGCTGTGGCAGCCGGGAAAAAGACGCTGGACTTTTCAGCCGATTTTCGGCTGAAAAGCCAGGCGGATTATGAGCGTTATTATGGCCCGCATCCTCTGCCGGAATTGATTGGGCAGGCTGTCTATGGCCTACCGGAGCTTCATCGGGAGGCCATCCGCCAGACAAATTTTGTGGCTGTGCCGGGCTGCTATCCCACAAGTGCAATCCTGGCATTGGCGCCTGCTGTGGCGCATGACATTGTCCGGGGGGAAAGCCTGATTGTGGATTCGCTTTCTGGCGTCTCCGGGGCGGGACGGAAACTGGCTTTAGGGAGTCATTTTGCGGAAGTGAATGAAGCCCTTATCGCCTATAAAGTGGCCAGCCATCGGCACACGCCTGAAATCAATCAAGAGCTTTCTTATGTGTGGCGACAGGCCTGTAAGAAGCCATCGGGCGCCACAGGAGAGGCGGAAACTGAAGAAGCAAAAATAAAAGTCACATTCACGCCGCATCTTGTGCCCATCACGCGTGGCATTCTGACAACAGCTTATGGGGATTTGTTGAAGCCCTTAATGGCGGAGGAGATATATGCCATATATCGGGATTTTTATGCGGAGGCCCCCTGTGTGCGCGTGTTGCCTCCGGGCGAGCTGCCCAATACAAAAGCCGTATGTGGGACAAATCGCTGTGATATTGGCCTGGCTGTGGATATGGATTGTCAGCGGCTGATTGTCATTTCCGCAATCGACAATCTGATTAAAGGCCTGGCCGGCGCGGCGCTGCAATGTATGAATATCATGTGTGGCTACGAGGAAACATCAGGGCTGCCCATGACAGCGATGTGGCCCTGAAAAATAGAAGCTTTGACATCCTGCAGGCATTTTGGCGGAAGCTAATCACATCACAAAAAGAGCCGGAAACAACACAACGCATTTTTTACACAGGAGGCGGGATATGCACTTTGAAATTATTGAGGGAGGCGTTTTAGCGGCAAAGGGCTTTATGGCGGCAGCCACAGCGGCAGGGATAAAGTCCGATGGCAGCCTGGATATGACGCTCATTCATTCGGAACGGCCTGCTGCGGCGGCAGCCACAATTACGCAGAATGTCTTTCGGGCTGCGCCTACATACATCACAGAAGCGGCTGTGGCCAATGGCGTGGCGCAAACAATCATCGTCAACAGCGGCAATGCCAATTGCGCCACGGGCTCTTTGGGGCGGGCCAATGCGCAGCGAATGGCGGAGCTGACAGCAGAATTGCTAGGCGTGGCTGTGGAAGATACGATTGTATGCTCCACAGGGCGCATTGGCGTGCAATTGCCGATGGATAAAGTGGAGGCGGGCATTCGCACGCTTGTGCGGGAATTGTCCCGCGAGGATCCTGTCAGGATTGCCCGCGGGATTTTGACGACAGACACAGTGGAGAAAATCTGCACGACGCGCTTCAGCGTGGGAGGATGCCCTGTCCATCTGGGGGCCATCGCCAAAGGCGCCGGGATGATTTGTCCTCATATGGCCACGATGTTATGCTTTATCACAACAGATCTGGCGATTGAGGCCTCCTTGCTCAAGCGGAGTCTGCAAGAGGCCGTCAAATACAGCTTTAATTGCATCAGCGTGGATGGCGATATGAGCACAAATGATACAGTCGTGATTCTGGCAAACGGCGCCGCCGGCAATCCTGTGCTGCGCAGCGAAAACGATGAGGGCTATGCGGCTTTTCGGGCAGCGCTAGGATATGTTACAAAAGATCTGGCGCAAAAAATTGTGCGGGATGGGGAAGAGGCGAGCAAATTTGTGGAGATTGTTGTGCGGGGCGCGCCGGAATATGAAATCGCGCACGGCTTAGCCCAGAAGCTGGCTTCGTATCTTTTATTCAAAACATGCCTTTATGGCGGAGATTTCAATTGGGGGCGCATCGCCGCTGCTTTAGGCGCCAGCCTGCTGCCTATCAATCCACAAAAGATGAGCATTTCCTGGCAGGGGATTGTATGCTGGGAAGATGGCGAGCCGCAGGCGTATGATCCGGCCGAAGCGCAGGCCAAAATGCAGGAAAAGGAACAGCAAATTGTCATTGATTTGAAAAGCGGCGACGCTGTCTGCACATATTGGACATGTGACATCACGCCGGGCTATGTGGATTATAATGCTCATTAGTCTATGTGCCGAACAGGGCAGCCGAAAGCCAATGTTCATTATGTCCTGCCGCCTCAGGAGGAGTCGAAAATGTTAGATGACAGTTATCGGGAACGGATGCACATTCTATCGGAGGCGCTACCGTATATTCGGCGCTGGCAAAACAAGACAATTGTAGTCAAATACGGCGGCGCCGCCATGGATGATCCTGTGTTGCGCAATTCTGTCGCCAAGGATCTGGCGTTGTTGCATTATGTAGGCATACGTGTTGTTGTCGTACATGGCGGGGGGCCGCAAGTTTCGGATATGATGAAACGGCTGGGGCTGGAGCCCAAATTCGTCGGCGGCCTGCGTGTGACAGATGCGGAGACATTAGAAGTGGCTCAGATGGTGCTGATTGGCACGATTAACAAGGAACTTGTATCTCTGATCCAAAAGCACGGCGGCAGGGCTGTAGGAATTTCCGGCAAGGATGCCGGGCTGATTCAGGCCTGTAAGCTTCAACATCCGGGGGGCGATTTGGGCGCTGTGGGAGACATTGTGGCTGTGGACACAGGCGTCGTGGATACATTAACGAATGCCGGCTATGTTGTTGTCATTTCCACGATTGGCATTGGCGAAGAAGGGGAAAGCTATAACATTAATGCGGATACAGCCGCCGGCGCCATTGCTAAGGCTTTGCAGGCGGAAAAGCTGATTATATTAAGCGATGTGCCCGGACTGCTGGAAAACGTGCAGGACGAAACAACATTGATCAGTCAGCTTACGCTGGCAGAAGCGCAAAGACTGATGGAGGAGGGCAAAATCAGTGCGGGAATGATTCCTAAGCTGCAAGCCTGTCTGCAGGCTCTGGAGGGGGGCGTTCCGCGTGCGCATTTGATTGATGGCCGCTTGCCGCATTCTATTTTGATTGAGCTATTTACGGATGCAGGCATTGGCACAATGATTGCCGAGGAGAAGCCGCTATGACGAATGCCCAAATCGCCGCGCTGACCGAAAAATATGTGATGAACACATACGCCCGCTTGCCTGTGGCCTTCGTAAAAGGCCAGGGCTGCCGTTTATGGGATGCAGACGGGAAGGAATATCTGGATTTTCTTTCGGGCATATCCGTTGTGGGCACAGGCCATTGCCATCCCAAAGTCGTGCAGGCTATCTGCGAGCAAGCAGCCCAGCTTATGCACACTTCCAATCTGTTTTGTATTGCTCCGCAGGCGCAATTAGCGCAATTGCTAGTGGAGCATTGCTGTGCCGATAAAGTCTTTTTTTGCAACAGCGGCGCCGAAGCCAATGAGACAGCCATCAAATTAGCCCGCAAATGGGCGCTTCTGCATCTGCCCGAAAATGCCCGTACCATCATCACAGCCTTTCATTCCTTTCATGGGCGTACATTAGCCGCTGTGACAGCCACAGGCCAGGAAAAATATCATAGGCCTTTTGCGCCTTTGCCGCCGGGCTTCAAATATGTGCCGTATAATGATTTAGCGGCCCTGGAGGCGGCAATGGATGATTCTGTCTGTGCCATAATGCTGGAGCCCATTATGGCTGAGGGCGGCATAATTGAGCCAACGCGGGAATACATGCAGGGCGTCCGCCGCCTGTGCGATGAAAGAAACATATTGTTAATCCTGGATGAAGTGCAAACAGGCCTGGGCCGCACTGGCAGGCTCTTTGCGTATGAACATTTTGACATTGAGCCTGATATTTTTACATTGGCGAAGGCTCTGGGCGGCGGCTTTCCGATTGGCGCCTGTCTGGCAAAAGAGCATGTCGCCGCGGCCTTTGAGCCCGGCAATCACGCCTCCACATTTGGCGGCAATCATTTAGCCTGCGCTGCGGCCATTGCGGCCCTGTCTGTCATTTTGGAAGAAGATTTGTCCCAGCAGGCGGCGGAAAGAGGCAAATTTATTAAGGAGCAGCTTCTAAAAATGCGCGAGGCTGTGCCGCTTATAGCGGGCGTGCGGGGGCGCGGCTTGCTTTTAGGGCTGGAATTGAGCGAGCCGAAAGGCGCCGCCGTGGAAGCCGCCTGCCGCGAGCGTGGCTTAATTGTCAACAAATTGCAAGAACAGCTCATTCGCCTGGCGCCGCCGCTCATCCTGTCCCAAAAAGAAGCACAAGAAGGCCTTGATATTTTGAAAGAGGCGCTATTATCTGTTTAGCTGACAGAGATTGTAAGGGGCATGCCGCAATATATTTCTCAGCGGGTCGGCAGCGGCGACGCTGACGCCTTATGGCACGAGCAGAACATGCAGCGTCAATTGATTTAAAAGCGGGCGCAGCGGCTCGAAGGGCCGTCCGAACAAACGCCGCGGCGGCGCTGGCAATACGACAAGCGGATCGTTCCAGGGCAGCAAAGCCCGATACAGCCCTTCCGGCTCTTTGTCCTCGATAAGCAGCCAATCGCCTTCCACATGATAAGCCCGCAGGGCCATTTGCGCTTCCTCCAACGCTGCGGCAGACGGAATTTCGTTATGGCCCGCCACAAGCAGATTCAAGGTCAGATTGCGCCAATGAGCGATTTCTCCCGCTAGGCTTAAGGCACGGCCGCCTGCGAGCGTAGGCTCATAAAAAAGCGTAAGGCTTTTTATGGGAAAATATTCCAGCGCTGTCAATAATAGGGGCGCAGGCATCCGCATGGCCAATCGCCGCGGCACGCGCCCCAAAGGCGGAGCGCCCCTCGCAGGCGGCTCATCATGTTTGCCCAGCACGATAAGATTAGCTATCCGCGCCAATTGTGAAAGCCGTTCCACAGGATCGCCATGTTGATAAATGAAATGGCAATGTAAGTTTTCTTCCATACATTGTCGGGCGACATAGGAAAGAATTTCCGATTCCAACGCTGCCTGAATTTCCTCTTCGGCCGCTCCCGACAAATTTCCCTCTTGTATGACGCGAGAGATCTCTGGGGGAGCAGGAATATCATCCCCAACAAGGGGCGTCTCCACAGGAGCCTGCAGAGCCTCGATATAGGCGACATGAAGCCGCGCGCGCGCCGCCTGCGCTAGATCCGCAGCAAAACGAAACGCCACATGTGAGCCCTGTCGCCCATTATAGCCCACAAAAATGTTCTTAAGCATCGTCTGCCTCTGCTGGCAGTTTATTATTTGTCAGTGCCTGATTTTTGGAGGAGGCTTCAGAAGATATAGCAGGAAGATTCTGTGTATCCTCTGCGGCCTGTTGCGCCTCAATGGCCTCACAAATTGGCGCCGCTGCCTCACGCTCGGCAACGGCTTCCTCAACAGCCTTGCCGTCCGAAGAAAATTCTTCCGTCGGGGCTGAGGGAGGAGCATCTACGACAACGGCATTTTCCCTTTCGGCGGATTGTTTTTCCGTCGCATTAGCTTCAGGGGACAAAGCAGCTTCATCGGACGGAGGAGCCGTCTCAGGGGCATAGAGCGCGCCCTGTAAGCCCGCCGCTTCCGCAATCTCCCGCGGAATGGCAAAAGCAATTATGCCCCGTTTGGCTAATTGTTGCAGATATTGCGTGAGGGAAACTTCCGCCTCGCGCCGATTGAGCTTGTATTCCGCCGTTAAAGCCGCCACGATATCGCCCACAGTGTGATCGCCATCACACAGATTCCACACAAAAGTCCCCACTTCATCAAGCTGGACGGGCTTGGATTCGGGCACTGAAAAAAGAAAGCCAAGCAGCTTGCCCATCCAATCTTTTCGCCGGGGCAATTCAAATGTGACAAGCCCGTCCTCAGAAAAATATGTTTTCAATGCCGGATTGCGCACAGGCCATATGTGGAGAATTTGTTCCCGCGTCAAGCCCCCGCCCGGCTGTTTTAGCTTCAAACGTACAAGCAATCGATCCAGCGACTTTATTTGTCCTCTCATAGCATCCTTCCTGATTTGTCAGTAGGCATTATTATTATCTTGACTCATTGTTTCCGTATTGTTCAAAAGCTATCGCCGGACTTTTTAAGCACTTATTGTCAAGAACTAAGAAATTATTTGGCTTTCTGTAGCTCATTGGCCATTAAGCGGATAACGCGGCAAACACGGCAAGGCTTCGTCTCCTCGCTGCAAAATCAGCTCACAAATTTCGGGCCAGCACAAAAAGCGCGCCCGAATTCCCGCTGCTACGCCCCGTGTCACATGACAGATTGTCTGGCCGATCCGAAATAGTCCCGCGGCCCGGCGTCGATCGCGCCATACAGGCGCCCACGGCGTGCCCAATTTGGGCAAACAGAATTGTCCGCCATGCGTATGCCCACATAAAACAAGATCCGCCCAATCCGTCTGGGGATCATCCAGCAAATCTGGCGAATGTACAAGCAACAAATGCAAATCTCCCCGTGGCAAGCTATGTGCGGAGCCATTTGTCAAAGCGTGAGACAAATCGTCCCAGCCGCACGAGGGATCCCCGACGCCCGCGATTATCACACAACGCCCCCTAAAGCGGCAGACTATATGTTCATTATGCAACAAATGGAAGCCCGCGGCCTGGACAATCGAACGCCATTGCTCTATATCCACATGCTCTTCGGGAAAAGCTCCGATTTCCGTTTCCAATAATTTATCATGATCATGATTGCCCATAACAACAAACACAAAATGTTGCTCCGCCAAAGGCCGCAGCAATTCTGTAGCTACGGAAACGAAGCGGGAGGCATGTCCTAGATCTCCCGTGAGGCAGACAAAATCAGGCGCAAGCTGTATTGTCAGTTCCACAGCCCGCCGCGCCATTTTTTGCGGGAAAGCCCGCCGCGGACTTTTGATGTGGAAATCAGACAAATGCACAATCCGCAAGCCTTCCAGCTCAACTGGCAGACGCGCAATAGGGACGACACGCCGCGTTACGCGCAATTGTTGCGGCTCGATGTAATAAGAATATATTACAAAAGCGATAGCTAATCCTGCCAAAAGCCAGAGCACAAACGCTAACACGAAGCTTTTTCCTCTTCTTGATATTTTTGAAGAGAAGAGCAAGAGGGCTCATTCTCTGGCAATTCTTCGTTTTGCCGCGCGCGGGGGAGATGGGCCAATGGCTTCAGCAATCGGCGCAGCCCCCAATAAAAGCTGATTAATAATATCCCAGCCACAACTAACACAAGCCATTGACGAGGCGATTGTGTGGCAATCCACATATTGCCCGCCGCCGGCACGCCTCCTATTATGGGCCCGCTGAGCTGGCGTAAAAAAAGCAATAAGCCTGTCCAGCCAATGACATAAAGCCAGATGCCTGTTAACAAATTCCGTCGCTGCTTGAGCGACAGCCCTCGTTCTGCCATCTTGTACGAGGCCAAAAGGCTGACAAGCCCTAACGCTAATAAAATAGCCACAAAAAGCGCAATAGCTTCTGTGCGTGAAAAATCTCCCATATTTTAGCCAGCATTTGTAGAAATTTATCGTGAGCTAATTAATGCGGATTTGCCTTCGTTTTGCAGCTGTTCCTGAATTTTTTCTGCTTCCGCGCGATTATTATAGCTGCCGGCGATAACGCGATACATTGTTTTGCCTTCCCGTTCAATTTTCACAATGCGTGCGGGATAGCCGGCGTCCCGCAAAGCCTCCAATTCCCGCTGGGCATTGGCTTCTGAACGAAATGCACCCACTATCACATGATAACGCCCCCCAACGGCTTTCGCCTCTTCTGGCGGCTGTTTCTCTGTCTTGGCCGCAATTGGCTTTTCATCGGGCCCGACGCTTTCATCTGTCTTTTCAGTTTGGCCAGCCTCATGCATTTGCGCTGCGTCCTGGGGATACATCTGTTCAATTTCGCTTTTTTCGGCTTCTGTAGGCGCTCGTTCTTTCATTTTTACGACAGCTTCTGGTGGCGGCTGAACATGTTTTGCCGCCTCCTCTGTTTTTGCCTCTGCCTTTTCTGCTGTTGTTTTTACAACAATTTTCGGCTCGGCAGATAGCGGCGCACGCGCCATCAGCCCTCCAATCCAATATTTCCCCGCAAAAAAAGCCCCCACAAACAGCAATACACAGCCTAACAGCACTACGCTCCAGAAAATTACAGCTTCTGCAGGCCGAACAGGAGGATTGAGCCGACGGCGCATAATTCTCTCTCCCGCAACGATGTATAGCCTATAAGACGCATTTGGCTTTGTTCTTGTTTTCATTGTAAAACAAGCGTGTCTGTCAAGCAAGCAGCGCGTAGCGCAAAAAGGATTAAAGACGCATTTGGCGAATAGACACACGCCAATTATAAAACGCAAAATTGCCCCCAAATTTCTCAAAGCAATAAAGGAGGCCTTCGAGATGGCAACATCAGACAATCTGCAAGAGCTTTTGCGCAAGGCTCAGGAATATCTCAAAACACATTATGGGGAAGACACAGTGCGGATGGATGTCTTAAACAATAATGTTACAGATGGCAATGGCACTTTGACTGTAGAATGTACAGTCAGTGTGGGCGGCGCACAATCCGATTGGCGCAAAACATTCACTTTTCGGGACGGGAAAGTCGTCAATATGACATGGCGCCATCTGGGCTAAGCCGCATCTAACGATTCCTGTTGATCCTGTGTTTGCGCCCTGGCAAATTTCCGTCTGCGGCAAAGCTTATTGTTATTGCGTGCGCTCCTCAAACATAGGGGAGCGCTAAAAGTTTTTGGACTTTATTGAGCATATATTTTCGGGCGGCCTTGGCCCGGCACAAGAATTTCTAATGTGGCCAAATCCCACGCCTCCAGCGCAATTTCAACGCGGGATGTGGAATGTCCCAAAGAATAGGGCACAGAAACATTATTGCCCACATCTTTCACAATTGTGCCCAAAGGAAAGCGCTCGGGAAATGTCAATCTTATTGTGCAGGGCTTGTTTGTATCATTAATTACAGCAAGCCTTTCGCCATGCCAGCGGGCGCACAGGCGCGGATTTTGGGGAAAAATCTGTCCTGCGAAAGCGCGGCCTGGCACAGCTGGCAAAGCCCGATAAGCACGGATAAAGCGGCGCAATTGCAGCTCATGGCCGATTGTGCCCGGATACCAATTATAGAAGGTAATGTTGTAGGGATTATGCATGCGCAGCGTGTATGTGAGCGGCTCGAAGAAAGCCCTCTCAGGCCCGCAGGCTGGCCCCACGCGAAATCCCTGCGGATGATTGGGCAGCTCCCAATAAATAAAATAAATTTCTGTTTCTGTGCCTTCGGCTGTGCGATAAAAATCAGCCTGCGTGTCGTCGTATTGCCATGTTTTATTCGCTTCCTGGCCAAAATAGCGATCTGAGCCCACAAGCAAACAACGCGTAAAACGCAAGCCCCGCTCCTGAGCAAACAGACGCGGATCGTAGCCATGGCCCCGCAACACTTCTAAGGGCGAGCGCTGCCGTTTTTGCCAGAAATTAAAATAGCCGGGATGATTGTCAGGCAAAATTGTTTTAATGAGCAAGGCTTTCTTGCCGCGGGAAACGACGAGATCCCGCACTTTCAGCCAAAATTCCCGCGTTCGCTGGCAACGCCAATCCATCCATTTTTGCCAGCGTTCCGGCTCCGCCCGCAGCCATTCATAACGACTCCGCGTTTCCCCTTTTGTCCCGCCGACTGTCAGCCCTGTATCTTTTTCAAATTCCGCAATATCCCATTCGCTATAGCCGGCATCTTCGGCGGGATGCTCCGGGCTATCGCCAGAATAGCAAGTGCCCATTTTCCCATCGACTTTGAACGAAATCATCGGCACAGCCGTGCTCTTGTGCGTTTTTTCCAGAAATTCGGACATGAAAGCCATTAAGCGCGCCTGCACTTCGGGCCGTAAGGGATCTGGCACTTTGCCGAAATAATGGCGATATGTCAGGCCATCCCGATCCAATTGGAAGCTTTCCTCTGTAAATTCGGGAAATTTATCATAAAACGCCATGCCATCCAGAGCTGGCACAATCTGTATGCCCGCCTCTTCTGCCAAAGGCAAAATATCCTCAAACACATCATAGGCGGCCGCGTTGGGCAACATCCCCCCATTGTAATAACAGCTCATCCCAAAGCTCACAGGATGAAACTCCAGGCGATTCAAGCCTAGAAATTTCATATAATCAAACAATGCCAGCAGCGACGCCCGCCGCTGCTGATCGCCTTCGCCGGAAAAGCCCCATTGTGTATACAAGAAGCGATGTTCGGGGAAAAACAGCGCGGCGCTGCGTTGCGGAAAATCCGGCGGCGCCGCAATCGGATTATAAAGCTGTGTTTCGTCATCCAGAAGTTCATACACAGCAAGTCGAGACACAGCAGCGCCAGATGTAAGCGAACGCTCCTGTTCACGATTGGAGCTCGTGATGATGACATCGCAGGCATCGCTTTTGGGATAAAACACAATACAGTGGCGCAAGAGCTTTTGATTGCAGGGATATTCGCGGCCTGTATAGAGTACAGAAAGATTAATCAGACGCGTATCGCCCGGGCCCGACAGGGCGAGATGAGGCGCCAGACGGCTGCCTGCCGCGGCGTCGATGGCAATTTCTGTATAACGCTCCCGATCATTAGGCAACTCCGCCACTAGAATATGCGGCCGAGGCATTGGCGTTGTCGCCATTGTGTAGGCAAATCCAGGCAACACGGGACGCTTTTGCCCATAGACATCTATTTGCTCCTGCACACTTTCGGGCGGGCCTGTAATTCGGAAACGATGTCCAGGCAAAAGCTCCTGCACTGAAGAGGCGCCCCATTGCCGAAAATGATGATCTTCTTGTGTACAATCCACGCTATCGATAAGCCGTACGCGCAGGGCGTCATGGATTTTGCCCTCGCGGATAAGCTGGCAGGCTTTAGCGCGTCCTGCCTCATCATTTGTGTAAAATACGCCTTCATACAAAAAGCCTTCATTGGGCCTGGCGGGAATAAAAGGCTGACGATTGCGCAGCGCTTCCCCACGGCTGCTAATTTCGTATTTGTGTTCATGCCGTTGTCCGGCTGCGGGCAATACATTAATAAGAGCGCTGGCTGCGGGCACTGCAGGCGGCTCTATCGCTCCCTCAAATTGCACTGTCAAATGATGTTTGCCCGGCGGCACACGTAAATAAGAAGGGATTACGACGCTTAGCGGGGGCAAAGCCAGAGCCTGGAGCGGCTTCTTTTGCAATGCTTCAGGCATCTGTGGAAAGCGGGCGATTTCCACGCCGTCCACGAGCACGAGCAATGGATATGAGCGTGTAAGCGGCTGTAGGGCCTGAGCCTGAACGGACACAAGGAACGGCTCATTTATTTTTACAGTTGGCGGCGCCTCAATTTTCAAAGCAGCGATTTCCTCCAGCGGCAGACCCTCTTTTAAGGCCGCTATATGGGCTGCTTGCAAAGGAACATTATACAAATACAGCTCATCAATGACGCAATCGCCTGTCCCCCGGCCTGCCCAATCTCCCCCAATATTGAAAGTCGGCCACAGGCGCGGCTCATAAGCAGCTTGTCGGCGGGCGACGCATTGCCCGTCTACAAACAGCGCTAAGCTGGATTTTACATCCCAGCTCGCTCCAATATGATGCCATTCGCCAGCTCGCCAATGCCGCACATCGAATGTTACATATTGATCTGCCGGAGAGCGTAAATCCAGCCGCAAAAGGCCTGTGCTCCATTTCCACAGATATAGCGTGTTTTGCAGCTTGTCATCAAAATTAGACACATCGGCCACTAAGGCATGATTTTCGCCGTCATCGCCATTCCAATTTGGCTTCAGCCAGAAAGCCACGGCGCCCTGGGATTTATCCAGAAGGCTTTTGGAGGGAAATGTCAGGAAACAGCCTGCGGGCAAAGAAAGCGCCTGTCCTTTTTGCCCGGCGACATAGCTGAGGGCTCCTGTGACCCGCAGCGGCGGGCCGCCGGGAGCGCCATTTGCAGTGCCATTGCCGGAGAGATACAATGTCGGCTCCAGCGCC
>CAZUOJ010000079.1:0-16903 GCA_964622325.1 uncultured Armatimonadia bacterium | reverse complement strand
GTATATGAACACAATACAGAGACGACGCGCGAATTTTTGCCGCATGTGGATGGCGCCATTTTAATTGTGGCCTCTGATCCTCCCATAAGCCGCGGCGAATGCGAATTTTTGCTGGAAATGCGGCCACATGTGGCGCGGCTGTTTGTTGTGCAAAACAAGATTGATTTGCTATCGCCGAAAGAAGCGGCCGAATCGTTAGCTTTTACGCGGAGCGTCCTGGAAGAGATTCTGGGGCAAGAGATTCAAGTATTCGCGCTTTCGGCGCGGGAAGCGCTGGAAGCGCAATTGACAGGCGATACAGAGCGCTTGCAGCGTAGCGGCCTATTAGCCTTTGTTGAGGAATTAAAGCGTTTTCAAGCCGAAGAACAGGCCTATACATTATTGATTTCTGTGATCCGGAACGCTCAAGAAGTAGCTGCTGACGAAGAATTGGGGCTGGAGCTGGAACGGCAGGCCATGCATATGAGCGTGGAAGAGATTGAACGGCGGACGGAGGAATTCCATCAGCGGCGCGATCAGCTTTTGACACAACGCGAGGATGACACAACGCTTATTCGGGCGGCAGCCCGCAAGCTCATCGCCCAAACATTGCAGCAAGATTACGAACAGGAACGCACAAGACGCGCGGAAGAATTACGGCTTCTTTTTGCGCAATGGGCCGCGCAACAAAAAGAAATCCCGACAACAGAGCTGTTGGCTCGGGGCAATCAGTTTATTCGGGAGACATTAATCGATGTGCTCACAAAATGGCGCGAGGCGGAAGAAAAGCGTCTGGAGGAGAAATTAGCGGATACATTAGCCCGCTTTACACGGCGCGCGAACGAGACATTAGCGCAAATTTACGAGCTGGCGCGGGAAGTTTTTGAACTGCCGCCGCGTTCCGTGGAAACAATAGGCTATCTCGCCGCGCCTTCTCGTTTTCGCTGGCAAGACTGGCAATGGGAAGCGCGGCCAGGCCTGAGCGGCTCGCCGCTGGGCGCGTGGCTGCCGGGCGCACGCGAACGGCTGCTGCGGGCGATAGAACAGGAACTATTGGAAGAACACGACAAAGCTTGCGGACGCTTGCGTTACGATTTCGCCGAACGCGCCCAGGCTGCCTTTGATGATTATGTGCGCTCTGTAAATCGAAGCCTGACAGAAGCTATTGCAGGGATTGATCGGGCTATCCAGCGCGCTATCGCGCTCAAGCAACAGACAGCCGAGAAAGCAGAAGCCACACAGCAGACTTTGTATGCGCAAAAAGAGCGTCTGAGCCATTTGATGCAGGCTTTGCAATGTGTATTGGACGAGGAGAGGCCTCATGCCTCAGCGCAGGCGGCATATTGATTTTTTTGCCTTGATGGAAGCCTTAGCACAGCCTGGCTGCCCTGCCTGCCGTTTGGCGGACAGAGCCGCAGCGCGTTTTTTGCAGACATTATTTTACGAAAATGTCAACGATCCGCCGACACGAGAGACGCTTCGCCGCATGGGCGGATTCTGCCAAATGCATACGCAAAACATTTTGAAAATTAACGATGCTCTGGGCTCTTCCATCATTTATGCCGATTTGCTGGAACAAGCGCCTGCTTTTTTTGCCTCTCGCCAGATACGCCGTTGTCCGGCCTGTCTTGTCGCCAGTCAGGCAGGCCAACGGGCACTGAATGTGTTGTTGGAACATCTTTTGGAAGAAGATGTATGGCAGGCTTATTGCCAGAGCGATGGCCTGTGCCTCGAGCATCTGCAGCAATTGCCGAAACGCAAAATGTATGCCGCGGCGCTATCTCGCCTTTATGAATATGAAACGCAACAATGCAAAAGCTTAGCTGCATCCTGCCGTGAATTTGTGGCGAAAACAGATTATCAGCGGCGATCAGAAGCGATAGGCGACGAACGCTACGCCTGGCAGCGGGCAGCGCGTAAAATCGGAGGAGGCTTTCCCGAATATGGGGCTGAATAGCGGCCAACGACGCCATTTAATTTCTGCTTATTCCACAATCCGGCATCTATTGCAGCAAATGGAAGAAGCGGCTACGGAAGGGCGTTCGCCGACGGGCGTGGGATCGCCGCTCACGCCACTTCCGTCTGAGGAAACGCAAGCCATTTGTGCGCCGCTTCGGGAATTGGCGGCGATTCTCCGCCAACAGGCCGAACTTCTGGCGCCCAACGAGCTGGCTGCTTTTGAACAGCCCCAAAGTGTGCATAACACGCGTGTGTGGCTTTCGAATTTGCTGGAAAAAATGCGCGCGGCCGTCGATGGCTTGCAGCCCCAACAAATGCGCAAATATGGCCCCACAGGAGAGGCCGATAAAGCCCTGTTTCAAGCGCTTCACGCAGAATTAGCTGCACGCATTCAAAAAGCCCGAGCAGCTCTGGATGATTTGTCCGCCTAGGCGACTATTATGTCCGGCCTGCTTATCCTTCTCCTGCCTTTTACAGGCCTGGCTGGCCTCATGGCTTTCTTGATTACATATCGGGAAATGCGCCATCATATCAGCCGCCGGGAAGCATTCGTTCACGCCCTGCGCACAGCGCTTGTTGCCATATTGCTTTTATCGGGCTTGTCTTTCCTGTTTGCCCTGCTTGAGCCAGAGCTAGTTCGCTGACAAATGACGCCCCAATTGCCTTTTTTGCTAGCGGAAGAGACGGAACTGTTGAGGCTCCATTCCCGCCTGGCGAAGCAAATCCGCCGCCAGCCCTAATATGGCTGCTATTTGTTCTGCCGTATGGATTCCTGGCTCGCGCCGCAGCGCCTGCCGCACACGAGAAGCGGAGGCATTATTCATAATAGCCCAGACGGCGGCTTGAATGGCTGCGTGCGGCTGCGCTTCGATTCCCGGCAACGACAATAGCCGCGCGAGGCGCGGCTCGGGGCTGACAGGAATCATAATGTCCTGCGGCGTAGGAGCGGGGAGATGGATGTTAGTGCAGGCTGTGTGGAGCGTAATTTGCGCGATTTTTGTCTCGCGGAGTCCGAAGGTGCGGGGGCCAATTGTCGTTTGGCCCTGGCGGCCTCCGGCCTGAGCTAAAAACATTGTTCCGGCAGGAATTGTGACATCGAGAGGGGCATCTATTGTGCGCCCTATAACGCCTGTTACGGCGCGATCCCCGGCCCCGCGAAATTCCGCCCACAATTGCCCTGAATTGAGTCCGGAAATTAAATCCAGCGTCTGAGCGCCCCAGAGGGCAGAAGAAAGGCATATTGCCACGCACAAGAGGCTATAATGCCGGAGGCGGATCATAATGCTCCCTCCTATTTGCGAGAATAGGAGCTACAAGGGCATCATACGCCTTTGTTGCTGTTTGTCAAGAGATGTGCCTCTCTTTTCAGCTAGCGCAGCCTATAGGCGGCGCCAGCGTGTCCCCTGCGGCCCGTCCTCCAGAATGATGCCGCGTTGTAACAATTGCGCGCGTATTTCATCCGCTCGGGCGAAATTGCGCTCTTTTCGTGCCTGCTGGCGTTCGGCAATGAGAGCCTCTATTTCCTCATCCAACATTTCCTTTTCATGTGCAATAAAGCCCAACACGCTATCTGCTTTTTCCAAAAATGCACGCAGTTCCTGTTGATTTTGGGCATTCAATCGTCCAGCCAGCAATTCGGGATTCACATCATGCATCAATTCAAATACGGCCGCCATTGCCGCAGGCACATTGATGTCATCCGCCAGAGCCTCCTCAAAAGCCTGCTGGGCCTGCCTGACGGCGCTTGAGACGCGCTCATTAAATTGTTCCGAAGGCGGCAATTCTGTGAGTCGATCCACAAAATCCCAAAGCCGTTTGATTGCCTGTGTGCTTTGTCTTAAGCCCTCTAATGTGAAATTGAGCTGATGGCGATAATGAGCTGTTAAAAGTTGATGCCGAATGGGCATCGGCTCATAGCCTTGCGCCAACAAATCGCGTAAAGTGTAATAATTGCCCAGACTCTTGGACATTTTCTGGCCATTCACGAGTAGATGTTCCGCATGGAGCCAATAACGCACAAAGGGCTGGCCTGTGGCGGCTTCGCTTTGCGCAATTTCGTTTTCGTGATGCGGGAAAAGCAAATCCACGCCGCCCACATGAATGTCCAATGTGGGCCCCAGATATTCCATGCTCATAGCTGAGCATTCAATGTGCCAGCCGGGACGTCCTGGGCCCCACGGACTCTCCCAGCTTGGCTCCCCCTCTCGGGCGCCCTTCCATAATACAAAATCCTGAGCGCTTTCCCGATCGTATTCATCCGTATCCACACGGGCCAGCCCTGTAACGCTCCGCTCCTGGGCTGTCACGCCCGAAAGTCGCCCATAGTGGGGAAAGCTTTCCAAACGAAAATAGACGCTGCCCTCGCTCACATAGGCGTGGCCCCGTTCCATAAGCTTTTGAATCAGGGAAATCATTTGCGGAATGTGTTCAGTGGCGCGCGGATATTTCCAGGCGGGCTGGATTCGCAGTGTCTGCAAATCCTCAAAAAAATATTGGGTGTAGCGCTCCGTATATTCCTTGAGGCTCACGCCCTCGCCGGCCGAACGGGCGATTGTCTTGTCATCCACATCTGTGATATTCATTACGAGGCGCACTTCGTAGCCAAAATAACGCAGAGTCCGGCAGAGCACATCACTGAAAAGGAAAGTGCGCAAATTGCCGATATGAGCAAAATCGTACACAGTGGGCCCACAGGCATAAATCCGCACAATGCCGGGCTCCAGGGGCGTAAATTCTTCCAAGCGACGCGTCAGAGAATTGTATAATCTCATCTCATCCCTCCGCAAACAAAACGCAGCAAGAGAGTGTCTCGCTGCGTCTATAATTTAAGTAAAATAGTCTCATTTCAGCGCGAGGCTACAGGCAAACGCTTAATAATATGTTGCATAAAAGTGTCCAGAGTTTTCAGCTCCGTGGGCGTAGAGCCGTTTAATGATAACGCGCACACATAACGCCCCTTCCACAAATAGGCGAGACTAGTGGCGCCGCTGCTGGCGCGGCATAAGGCATAATTTGTCGCCTTTTTATCCTGAAAAGCCTGTTGCCCGGCAATTTCGGCCCGTCGCTGCCGATAATAGGCTTGCGCTTGTGTCAAGGACTGAAAACGAAATATATCGGCCGTAAGACGTTTGGCGCCTTTTTGATAGACGCGTTGCCCCGCTGCGATGATGCCGGCGTCAATCATCGCAGGGGCTGCCCCATCATACATCTGATATAATGCTTTTTCCGTATTTCCTTTCCGATCCGCCCCTGCCACAATCCCCCAGCCCGCGAGCACGCCGCTTCCCGGAAAATAGCTTAAAATATTCTGTTCCGCAAAGCTAACGCTTAAGAAGCCCAAAAGATAAAAAAGATACAGATTAGCTTGGCGCATGCTTGTTTTCCTCATTTTTTACGGCAGGCTCTGTTTCGTCGACGGCGCGTTTAATCTCGCTTGTCGCTTCCGAAGCGGCTTTGCGGAATTCGCGCAGGCCCTCCCCGATGCCGCGCATAATTTCGGGAATTCTTTTCGCCCCAAACAATAACAAGACAATCAACAAAATGAGTAGAATTTCGCTGGGGCCGATGGAGCCAAACATTGTGGGCCTCCTGAAAACGGCACATTTTTATTTTAAAGACTTTATACAGTATTTAAAGTTCCCTTAAATAGAGGCGGAGGGATTGGCAAATGGCGTTTCAGGCGTTCGGCCTGCTGATAAAGCTTCCACGGCTACATCCGCCACTAGTTTCTCCACTTCTTCCCGCGAGCCTATTGTGGCGCCCAATTGCTGGGCGGCAGCGGCGCCAGCAGCCACTGCCCAGCGCAAGCGATCTGGCAAAGAAAGACGGGCTAAGGTGGCATGGACAAGGCCAGCGAGCATCGCATCTCCGGCGCCCACTTCGCTGTATGTCTCTATTGCCGGCGGGCGGGCGCGCCATATCCCGGCCTGGCTTGTGACGGCAATCGCCCCCTCGCGGCCCATGGAAGTAAGAACCATCTTAATGCCATAGCGCAGCAGATTTTGGCTGGCGGCAATCACGCCTTCAGGCACTGTTAATTCCTGGCCCACAAGCGCGGACAATTCATTAAGATTCGGCTTGACAATTGTGGGCCCTGCCTGCACGGCGCTGGACAAATAGGGCTCCCGCACATCTAAAAGCACGGGCAAACGACGCTCTTTTGCCGCAAAAATGAAATCCACATACACATCAAAAGGCGCGCCCCGGGGCGCGCTGCCCGCTATAATTGCGACATGAGCATATCGGAGCAAGCGAAGCCATTGCTGTCGTAATTGCTCCAATTCTGAGGGAGACACAAGCGGGCCCGGCTCATCCAGCTGTGTTTGTGTGCGTGAAGTTTCATCAATGATAGCCAGGCACAGCCGCGATTCTTCGGCAATTTTGACGAATTCGGTGCGAATGTCTTCGGCGCGCAGCATCGCAATCATTGCCGCGCCGATGTGCCCGCCCGCAAAGCCCGTGACGAGAACATCATGGCCCAACAGACGCAGAGCGCGGGCCACATTTACGCCTTTTCCGCCCGGCAGCACGCGAAACCGTCGCGGCTGATGATACATGCCCACGGAAAAATGGGGCACTTCGTATGTGCGATCCAGGCCGGCATTGGCGCAGAGAACTAAAATCATTGCCACTGCCCTCCGCCTGCGCAACGGGCGGGGCTATGAAATGAGATTTTCTGCTGTTTACAAGTTAACGCCCCGCCCGTTGTTTTCTCATCTTTTACGGATTGGATTTACGAGCCGATGCCGTTTGCAGCCAGAAATTCGGCCATCCGCCGCAGCGCCTCCTGGATATTTTCCACTGAATTCGCATACGACAAACGGAGATGGCCCTCGCCATATTCGCCGAAGGCCGTTCCCGAAAGCACTGCCACGCCGGCCTCGTCCAGCAAACGGCGGGCCAATTCCCGCGCCGAAAGGCCTGTCTTTGTAATCCGCGGGAAGACATAGAAGGCGCCCTTGGGCCGCAAACATTCAAAGCCCGGCAGCTGATTTAAGCCGTCCACAATCACATCCCGGCGCCGTTTGAATTCCGCGACCATTTTCTGTGTGGGCTCCTTGGGCCCCCGCAAAGCCGCCAGGCCCGCGCGCTGCACGAACACGGTCGTGCACGACACACAGTTTGTGACAAGCTTGGCAATGGCGTCTGCCACTTCCTTGGGACAAACGCCATAGCCCAAACGCCAGCCTGTCATCGCGTATGTCTTGGAAAAACAATCCAGCAGAATTGTTCGTTCCTTCATTCCGGGCAGAGCAGCGATGCTGTAATGCTTCCCTTCATACAAAATGGCCTCGTAGGGCTCGTCGCTCATCACAATGATGTCATTCTTGATGGCGACTTCCGCAATCGCCTCCAGATCCTCCAGCTCCAGCACGCCTCCTGTGGGATTGTGCGGCGAATTGATAATGATCATTCGTGTCTTGGGCGTGACCAGCGAAATAAGCTCCTGGGGATCCAGCCGAAAATCGTTTTCTTGCCGCAGGGGGATGGGCACAGGCTTGGCGCCTACAAAGTTGATCATGGACTCGTAAATGGGAAAGCCGGGATTGGGATAAATGACTTCATCGCCTTCATCCACGCAGGCGGTGATGCCCCAATAGATGATGGGCTTGGCGCCGGGCACAATCACTACTTCCGAGGGATCCACGGGGAAGCCGCGGCTTTGCGATATATGCTCCGCCACTGCTTCGCGCAATTCCGGATCTCCGGCCGAAGGCCCATAGCCTGTGATGCCTTGCGCCAAAGCCTCACAGGCCGCATCCTTAATATATTGCGGCGTATCAAAATCCGGCTGCCCAATTTCCAGATGGATAATGTTACGGCCCTGTCGTTCTAACTCTTTAGCGCGGGCTAAAACCTCAAAGGCAGTCTCTGTGCCGAGTCTTTCCATACGCTTGGCCAAATGCATAGGGGGAACTCCTTCCTTTTCTTTCGCTTGAATTTGATTGCCAGCGCAAAATATTCTGGCGTTTTAAAATGCAGCCTCACAGGCTTTAATTTGGCGTGCCTAAGACACGCGCGAGCGGCTTTTGCGGCTAAACTCCTGCTCCACTTAATAGGGCAAGCAGGCCTTGCTTATATGCCCGGGACAGGCCCGGGCTGACTAGAGCCGCCCTGATGACACCCCCTGGGCCAACGCATGGGGCTAAAACGATGCAGATATGTGATGCGTTCAAGCTGGCGGATATTCATGGCAAAGCAAATAAGCTTTCGGCTCATCTTCCTCAATTTCCGAAAAGCGGGGCAAGGGCTCCAGAAAATGATTATCGGTCAGATCGTCATTGACTTTGGACACTTCGCCGACGAGCACTGTCCCGCAGCCCGCTTCGCCCCAGAATGTATGATACAGATAGGGCGGCAATGTGATGCTTTCGCCGGGGCGCAAACGAATGATGCTTCCCGCCTCCACTGTGAAGCGCCGCCCATCACAGCTCACTTCGACAGGCTCCCCGGAAAGCTGATCTTTGTCATCCCGCTGCCACACCTTAATGAGCAGATTGCCTCCTGCCCGGCAGATGATGTCCTCCATCTTATTATAATGATAATGACAGGGCGTATATTGCTCTTCCCGCACGATTAAGAGCTTTTCGCAATACGGCTTGGGATAGCGCTCGCTTTGCTGGGCGTTGCCGTTTCGGATTGTAAAAAGCACAAGGCCGACACGGGCAAAATCTCCCGAGCCAAAATCCGTGATGTCCCAGCCCAGCATATTATCGCGTATCTCATCATATTCAGGCCCGCGCCCCTGCCACTGCTCCGCACTCCAATAGGCAAAAGGCGGCAAATGAAAATTCATTTGCCGACAAAATTCAATGCTTTCCCGAATGAGCTGATTAATTTGCGATCGCTTCAAGGCAAAGCCTCCTCTGGACCCTTCCCGAGACGCTTGCGGGATTTCGATGACTTCACGATAAAAAGATAAATCTATTTGTGGCCAATGGCAAGCTATCCTTAATACAAAAGCGCCGCTCCCCTGAGCCCTAAGCATGGGGCTGTGCTTGCAAAAGCGCTGCGGCAATTTCCCGATGTGTCATTATGCGCACCGGCTCATATTTGCGCTGGATATGCGCAAACAGCGCGGGAAGCACTTCCAGCCCCGGATCATAGTGTGCATGCGTATCCGGATGCAGATCCGGAGCAAACAATAAGCCTCCTATATCGTAGGCGAAATCCACGCAATCTTGCAAGTGCTTAATCCAGCCTTGCAGATCCCGCTGCAGGCTATCAAACCAGTGCCGATCCGAATAGCCCATCATGGGAATTTCCCACAGCCCGCTGGCATAACGGCGCGGCTGTAAATGTTTAATCATCATGTAGGCGTTCTTGTCCGCCACGACATCATATTTCCCGCTGGGGCTTTTTGTGCTGTAATGGCTGCTCACATAATACAGGCCTGCCTGCAAAATGATTTTTTGCACGGCTTCACAGTTTTCCAGCCCTTCTTTGTAGCCCCCTGGCGCCCGCAAGCCCAGGGGCCGGAAGCCCAGCACTTCCTCAAATAGCTGATTGGTGCGGCTTATCTGCTGAACAATTTCCTCCTCAGACGCTGTGAGCAAGGACACATGGCTGTATGTATGCTGATCCAGCGCGTGTCCCCGTGCGGCGAGCTCTTTCCAGTGTTCCGCAGGCTGTTCCAGGCTTTGTCCCAGCACAAAAAATTGCAAGCGCGCCCCAGCTTGTTCCGCCTGCGCCGCCAGCTTGAAGACATATTCAAGGAGGCGTTCATCCAGATGTCCATGTGTCTGGCCTGAGGGATTAGTGTCGGCATAGGCGCCAATCATCTCACAATCCCAGCCCAAAGCCACTACACAGCGCGCCTCCGCAAACACGGACAACGCCTTTCCTCCTCCCTATCTCCCTATTGTGTCCCACGAAAACATTAGGCCAGCAGCTCCAGCGGATTAACAGGCTTGCCGTCCTGTGCCGCTGACATATTCACAGCTACTGTCACGGCTAATGTTTTAATGGCATCCTCATAATCGGAATACACAAGCGAGCGATCGCCGCGGCAGGCCGCCACAAAGGCTTTATCTTCTCCTGTATAGCCATCCGCTTGCATTTGATATTCGCCGCTGCCGTCTTTGCCTGCCCAGGAAAGATTATGCCCGGCAATCTGCAATGTAAATTCATGCGCCATTACGCGCAGAGAGCTTTGCCCCCAGCCCGCCAGCATAGAGGTGTTGGATATTGTGCCGATGGCGCCATTGGCAAATTTCACATTAGCGACAGCGGCATCGGCAATGTCATAATTTTCCAGCACTTCATGCATCACCAGATGCGTCTCCCAGGCGGATACAGCAACAATTTCGCCACACAGATAACGCGCCATATCCACGATATGCGTTGTCTGTTCTACGAATTGCCCCCCTGATTGGGCTTGAACTCGCCACCACGGAGCCCCGGGCGTGCCTCCCCAGAAATTGCCAAACACAAGCCCAATCCGCTTATCCGCAAGCATATCCTTGGCTTTCTGCACATGATCATCCCAGCGATATTTGTACGCCACGACAGTGGCCACGCCGCTTTCCTTGACAGCCGCCAGAATGGGCTTGGCCATATCTAAATCTATCGCCACGGGCTTTTCGATGAGCATATGCAGGCCTCGTTCACAGCAGGCCAGCTCAATATCGCCGTGGGCAAAAGGCGGCGTGCAGATTACGACGCCTGTAAGCTCCTCCTGATCCAGCATATCCCGATGATTATCGTACGCACGTCCGCCAAATTCATTTGCGGCCTTCTCTGCTCGCTCCTTCACAACATCCGAATATGCCACCAGCTCCACATCTTCCATCTCCGACAGCCGCTTCATATGTCCCTGAGCTATGCCGCCAACGCCAATAAAGCCAATTCGAATTGCCATTGTCTGCACACTCCTATCGTGATTTTTCTTCTTGCCAGCCTGCAATTGCTTTCTTATGTTCCCGCCTCAACATAATGCCTCCTTCCTGAGCCAATCTAATAGCGCTTGGAAGCCTGACGGCGGATCAGCCTGCAGGCTTATTTCCTCTTGTGTAATGGGATGGCAAAACACAAGCTTTCCGGCATGCAGCGCCTGGCCAGGAATTGCTTCTAACAGTCGCCGCACTTCCGGCGGCTCCTCCGCGTCGCGCACGGGATCCCCATACACAGGATCATTTAACAGAGGATGGCCTATATGCTGCATATGGACGCGGATCTGATGCGTTCGTCCTGTGTGCAATATGCATTCCACGAGCGCGGCCTGCCGCTGCCGGGGCCGCTCGGCGCCTCCAGGTCGCCACAGCCACTGATAGCGTTCTTTTGTGCGATATTCTGTAATCGCCGGCCTTCCCTGGCCCCAGGGGCGTGCCGTCATAATCGTGCGATGTCGGGGATGCCGGGAAAAGCCTGTCCGAATCATTCCTTCGGGCGGCAGTGGATGGCCCCAGACAAGCGCCAGATATTCTCGTCGCACTTTTCGCTCTTCCACTTGGCGGCTCAGCTCCGCATGAGCCTGATCCGTTTTAGCCACAAGCAGCAGCCCAGATGTATGTTGATCCAGCCGATGCACAATTCCCGGCCGAATGGCTTCGCCTCGGCTGCTCAGCTGGCAATGCGCCAGCAGGGCGTTCACGAGCGTGCCCGAAAGATGCCCTTTGCCGGGATGCACAACTAATTCCGGCGGCTTATTGATAACAAGCAAATGCTCATCTTCATACACAATATCCAGAGGCATGGCCTCTGGCTGCAATGTCAATGGCTCCGACACAAGGGCCAGCCATGTCACGCGCTGGCCTGCCTCCACTTTCTCCGCTGGCCGCGCTGGCTGCCCCTCGACAAGCACATAGCCCTCCTTAATATGCCGCTGCACGAGGCTACGGCTTAAATAGGGCAGCATCGCCGCCAGCATGCGATCCAGCCGCTTTCCGGCCCATTCTGGCGGCACCTCATTTTCCCAAAAGACATCCATCCTGCTATTTCCGGGCAGCCTTTTTCTTTCCCTCCGCCGTCTGCTTTTGGCTATGAGAACGAGGCCATGTCGCTGCTATCCAGCTCGCTGAGGCCACTAGGATAATAAGCGAAGCGAATTGCGCTATTGTCAGTCCCGGAATGCTTTTCATAAATCGTCCTGTCGCCCCGGCGCGCGTGAATTCTAATAAAAAGCGGGCAATGGAATATAAGCCCAGATAAGCCACAAATAAATGCCCCGGCCGGCGCATAATTTTCCGCAGCTGCAGCAAAATCCCCAATATCACTAACGATGAAAGTGCGGCATATAGCTGTGTGGGATGGACGGGCACATTAGGCAATTCGCCATGCGGAAAACGCATGGCCCAGGGCAGATGGCTTTCATGGCCATGACAGCATCCATTGAGAAAGCAGCCGAGCCGGGCGAAAACATAGCCCAGGGCGACGGCTGGCGCCCCCTGATCCATTACGGCGCCAAAAGATTTCTGGCGTCGTCGGCAGTAAATCCACACGCCCAAAATGCCCCCAATTAAGCCGCCGTGAAAGGAAAGCCCTCCTTCCCACACATTAAATAGAGCGTAAAGGCGGGCGGAATAAACAGGCCAGTCCAGCGCCACATATAACAGGCGAGCGCCAATGACGGCTCCTACTAGCGTGTATAGAGCAACATCCAGACATTCGGCAGGCGTCAAAACGCGTCGATCGCCGTAATAGATCATATAGGCCGATCCCGCCACAAAGGCAAGAACGAGCATTGTGCCCCAGGATTTGATTTCTATGGGGCCAAATTGATGGATGAGCGCGAACACTACGCCCGCCAGCAGGCCTGCGGGCAACAATGCCCACAGCGCCCGGCGGCTTGTCACAGGCGGGCCGCCGCCCCAGCGCGCTTCCCCCCAGAGCCAGAGCAAGGCGAACAGATAAAAAACGGCAAATAAAATGGGCAGCACATTAAGAGGCCACGGCCCTAAAGCAAGCAGCGTGGGGCGCATTACAGATCCTCTTCTTCCACACTACATGGCGTTTCCGTGTTTTTGTCTTTCTCCTGCTGTCCCCATAAGCCGTATCCGAGCAGTAAAAAAGCGCCCAGGACAATCCAGACATCGGCTAAATTGAAGACAGGCCAGAATTTGAAATCGATGAAATCAATGACATAGCCCCAGCGCACCCGATCCCACAAATTGCCTAAAGCGCCGCCGCTGATGAGCGCCAGGGCGCTGGCCGCCCAATGTGAACGCACGGCATAGAATCCAGCCACAAAAATCAGGATTACAAGACAAATTGCGGTCAAAACGGACAGATAGGGGCCGCCGTCTGCCCATAAGCCAAAAGCGACGCCCCGATTTATTGTAAAGGTGAAATCCAGAAAGGGAAACACAGAATAAGACTGATAGGGCGTCAGATGACGCATGACAAGCCACTTTGTGAATTGATCCAGCCCCATTAATGCCAGGGCGAAGCCGACATAGAGCCATAAGCGCGGCTGTGAGGCAGCGTGAAGGGGAGCAACTGGAGCCCACATAGGAATTTCGTTAGCCTGAAAGGCGTTTGCGGCATTCCGCGCACATTGTCGCCCAGGGCAAAAAATCTAAGCGAGCTTTGGGGATGTTCTTGCCGCACACATCACAAAGCCCATATGTGCCCTTATCCATTTTTTCCAGCGCGTGTTCCACATAAGCCAGCAAATCCCGAAAATTTTCGCCAATAGCCATCGCCTGCGTGCGCTCCAGAGTGTCCGAAGCCGCATCCCCTCCTGGCTCATCAAAATCCTCCGCTGAAACTTGGGAATCCAGACGATCCCTGCCCGCTGTCCGATCATCGATCCGCCGGATTTGTTCTAATAATCGCGCCCGTTCCGCCTCCAGCGCCTCGCGATATTTCTTTAGATCCAGCTTGCGCTTCTGTGCCACAAAAATTGCCCTCCTCCAAAATGTTAGTGGCGTCCTGAATAGGGAGCCCTATGGCGTCATTACACAACAGGGCTTGCCTTTTTAGCTTTTCGTTGCATTTCTTTTTCTAGGCTGCTGTTCAATATCTGCTATTTATTTAGCTTGATAGCGGCCAGGCGCGCACATTCGCTGCACAGCGGGCGCAAAGCCCCGGATGCTCTTGATCGCTGCCTACAGACGGCAATGTCATCCAGCAGCGCGCACATTTTTCGCCTGCGGCGGCCGCCACTGTTACGATAAAGGCTTCCGCCTCCTCAGCCAGTTGCAATTCCACTTGCGACACGCCGAATAAAACTGGCAACATTTCGCCAAAGGAACGCAAAAAGGCCAATTTTTCTTTATCCGCGGAAATAATAACTGCCGCTTCCAGAGGATTTTCTATCCCCTGGCTTTTGGCTTGTTCCAGCGCCTCCAGCACTATATCGCGATCCTTCAAAAATTGCGCCCAGCGCTGTTGCAGCTCCGGATTATCCCATTGCGCCAGCGGCTCGGGCCAATCCGCCAGCTGGACGCTCACAGGCAGGCGCGGATCAATTTTCCGACAATGCTGCCAGATTTCTTCCGCTGTAAATGTCAACACGGGCGCAATAATTTTGACAAGCGCCTGTAAAATCTCCCATAGCGCCGTCTGCGCCGATCGCCGCAAATGCGAATGAGGCAATTCCGTATACAGCCGATCCTTGAGCACATTCAGATAAAAAGCGCTCAAATCCGTGGCGCAAAAGCCATGCACTTCATGATAAAACAAATGCAAATTCCAATTGTCAAAAGCATCCGTCATCCGGCCGCACAGCCAGTGCAGGCGCCCCAAAATCCAGCGATCCAGCTCCAGCATTTCCTCATAGGGCACGGCGTCCGTTTCGGGATGGAAATCCGCCAGATTCTGGAGCATAAAACGACATGTGAAGCGGATCTTTTTATAGGCTTCAGCCACTTGCTGATATATGCTTTCGGAAGCGTACATCTTGCGGCGGAAATCCGCGTATGTGAACCACATCCGCAACACATCCGCCCCATATTTTTCATAAATTTCCCGGGGATCAATGATATTGCCCTTGCTTTTGGACAGCTTCTGGCCTGTTTCATCCACAAAGAAGGCATGGCCGACGACCGTCTTAAAAGGCGCTGGCCGGCCTAAGGCGACCGCCGCCCACAAGGAAGTCTGGAACCAGCATTGATATTGATCATCCCCCTCCAGATACAAATCCGCTGGATTCGTCAAATCCGGATGTGTATCCAGCACACAATAATGGGACACGCCGGAATCAAACCATACAGACATAATATCCGGCTCTTTGATAAAATTGCGCCCGCCGCATTTGGAACATGTGATGTGCGGCGGCAAAAGCTCTTCGGGCTCCCGCTCGAACCATATATCGGCCCCATATTGGGCTACAAGATCGCGGATGGCGTTTGTGCTTTCTTCCGTCAACAAAATCTCTTCACAATCCACACAATAAAACACAGGAATGGGCACGCCCCATACGCGCTGGCGCGAAATGCACCAATCCGGACGTGCTTGCACGAGCGCATCAATGCGGCTTTGCCCCCATGCCGGAATCCACTGCACACGCCGAATTTCTTCGCGCGCCTTTTCCCGCAATTGATCTATATCCATAAACCATTGTTTTGTGGCGCGATAAATCACAGGCAAATGGCAGCGCCAGCAATGGGGATATTCATGCTCAATTGTCCCCGCACACAGCAAGGCGCCCGCTTTTTCGAGCCACTCTATGACGATGTGATTGCTTTTATCTACAATTTTGCCCGCCAGCGCCTCGCCCGCCTCTTCCGTAAAGCGCCCGAAATCATCCACAGGACTGATAACTGGCAAATTATATTTCAACGCTGTTGTGTAATCCTCCAGCCCATGTCCCGGAGCCGTATGCACGAGCCCTGTGCCCGACTCCATATCCACATAATCGGCCAGGACAAACGGCGAGGGGCGTCCATACAGCGGATGCACAGCCGTCAGGCCTTCTAATTCTTTCCCCTGCCGCACCGCCAAAATTTCCAGCTCCCCTAGCTCACAAATCTGGGCTGTTTTTTCAGCCAGCGGCCGCGCCAGAATAAAATAACGCCCCTTCGCGCGCGCAAGCACATATTCCGCCTCCGGATTTAAAGCTGTGGCTGTATTGCCGGGCAATGTCCAGGGCGTTGTCGTCCATATCACGGCTTCGGCCGTGGCCCCTTCTGGCAATTCGGGAAACGCGCGCCGGGCATCCGGCACCTTAAAAGACACATAGATAGAGGGGCTTTCTTTTGTGGTATATTCAATTTCATCTTCGGCTAATGCCGTCTCGCATGTGTAACACCAGTATACGGGACGCAAGCGCCGATACACGAGCCCCCGCAAGGCAATTTTCGCAAAGGCTTCTATCTGCCGGGCCTGATATTCTGGACTCAAAGTCAGATAGGGATGTTCCCAATCGCCCCGCACGCCCAGACGCTTGAATTGGGCGCGTTGAATATCCACATAACGCAACGCTAATTCGCGGCATTTCGCGCGCCATTCTAAAGCCGACACGCTATGTCGATCAATGTCATATTCCCGCGCCACGCTCTGCTCTGTGGGCAGCCCCTGTGTGTCCCAGCCCGGCACAAAGGGGCAATCATAGCCCCGCATTGTTTTATATTTAATTGTAATGTCCTTCAAAATCTTGTTTAAAGCCTGCCCCAAATGAATGTTGCCATTGGCATACGGCGGCCCGTCATGCAACACAAATTTGGGCGCGCCGCGCCGCCGTTCCCGCACGAGCCGATAAATATTCCATTCCTCCCACAGCCGCAAAATCTCCGGCTCTCGCTGCGGCAAATTCCCTTTGAGCGGAAAATCTGTTTGCAACAAATTGAGCGTCTTCCGATAATCCATTTTCTCTTCTCTGTCTTTAACGCCTTGACAATCGCGGCTTACCATAAAAGCCCGGAAAATCCATTGGCCAGCGCTGATGAAAAGATGTCTACATTTGGCTTATTAAGGGGCTGTTATTTGTTTCTTCTCTCCCCAAATACAATGCAGCGCCGCTTCCCGCAGCGCCGTTGTGTGTTATGTTACAGCAGCCTAGCCACTTCGTCAAGGCTTTCGCTGG
>CAZUOJ010000078.1:0-16948 GCA_964622325.1 uncultured Armatimonadia bacterium | reverse complement strand
CCCACTGTGACTTCATCCATTAAAACGCTTTCGTTGATTTCCGCGCCGGCGTCGACGCGCACCTGCGGGGAGAGCACAGAGCGAATGACGCGCGCGTCGCTGATAATGCAGCCTGCGCTGAGCAAAGAATCGCGCACAGAGGCTTTCTCCTCGGCGCCGCTGCTCACAATTTTGGCGGGCGGCAAAGGCGGCACATAAGTGTACAGGGGCCAGGAGGGATCATACAAATCCAGTTGCGGCAGCGGCGCCACCAGATCCATATGCGCCTGCCAATAACTCTCTAAGGTCCCGATATCCCGCCAATAGGGCTGCGGGCTTTCCGCGGGATCGCTGAAACGATAGATATACACGGGCCGCTTTTCCCGCACGAGCTTGGGGATTACATCCCGGCCAAAATCGTGGGTGCTATTCGTGCGGGCGTCGGCCACCACCGCTTCCACTAGCGCTTCCGTGCGCCACGCATACACGCCCATATTCACGAGCGCCCATTGCGGATTGTCCGGCAATCCGGGCGGATCCGCGGGCTTTTCGATAAAATCGATGACGCGTCCTTGCGCGTCCGCATGCAAGACGCCCAGCTGAGTGGCGGCCTCGCGCGGCACCATGAACGCCGCAATCGTCAAATCCGCCCCTGTCTCGAAATGTTGCGCCAGCATGCGCCCATAATCCATCTTGTACACATGATCGCCGGATAATAAAAGCACGACTTCGGGGCGTTCTTCTTGCAAAATGAAGAGATTTTGGAATATGGCGTCCGCCGTGCCGGCGTACCAGCGATCGGCAAAAAGCCGCTGGGGCGGCACGAAATCGATAAATTCATCCATATCATCCGAGAGCCGCGGGCCCCAGGCGCGCCGCACATGGCGGGCTAAGGAGGTGGAGGCATATTGGGTGAGCAGATGTATGCGGCGCAAGCCGGAATTGATGCAATTGCTCAGCGTGAAATCAATCATCCGATAGGCGCCGCCAAAACGCACGCCCGGCTTGGCGCGGCTGGCCGTCAGAGGATGCAGCCTTTGTCCCTCGCCCCCGGCCAGCACCATTACGGTCACGGATTTCAAGGCGCGGCTGCTCAAGCCCCGCATGTCAGCTTTCCGCCTCCGGCGGCGCAGGGGGCGGCTGCAGGCCGCGCTTTTCCAGCGCCTGGGCCACCGCGCCAAACAGATTGCTCAGATCGTGAGATTTAATCACATAGGCTTCCGCCGCCCATGTCATAAAATCATCTTTGTAGCTGGAATAGGCCGTATTGAGGATTACAGGCATCTGATTGTCATAATCCAAAATTTTGCTCAATGTCTCTATGCCGTCCATGCCGGGCATGGCGATGTCCAGCAGCACGACATCCACTTTATGTTCTTGCAGCGCTCTCAAGCCCTCCGCGCCGCTGGACGCCACTATTACATTATAGCCACGCCACGTGAGTTCATCTTGATACAGCAGGCGCTGATGCTCATCATCCTCAATGACTAAGATCGTGGGCTTTTCCATTCCGGGAACCCCTTTCATTTTTGCGCAGCCGAATTACTTCCGAAGGCGATGGCGGCGTTTTGTCCAGATCAAAGGTTATAGTAAAGGTCGTGCCCTTCCCCTCCTCGCTGGCGACGGAAATCGTTGCCCCGTGATCTTCAATCACTTTACGCGCGAGCGCCAACCCCAGTCCCGTGCCTGTCGGCTTTGTCGTGAAAAACATATCAAAGATTTGTTCCAGATGGGACGCCGGAATGCCCTGTCCCGTATCGGAGATGGCGATACGCACGAGACTGCCTTCATTCCAGGCGCGCAGCGTCGCCACTCCGCCCTCCGGCATGGCGTCGATGGCATTGAACAGCAAATTCGTCAATACTTGCTGCATCTGGCGCGCATCCAGGCACACGGGCGGCAGATTATCCTGGATGTCCACGACTAATTTCACCTTGCGGCTATCGGCGCGCGGCTGCACGACTTTCAGGCTGCCCTCGACGATCTCGTGCAGCGAGCAGGAGGCAAATTGCGGCCGCGCCGGCTTTGTGAAATCCAACAGCTCTCCTAAGATCTCCTCCAGCTTGGCAACTTCCTCCACAATAATCTGGGCGTTCCGTTTCACAATCTCCGGATCATTTGCCCGGCGCTTGAGCATATTGGCGAAGCCGCCAATCGTGGACAGCGGATTGCGAATTTCATGCGCCACAATAGCCGTCACTTCGCCAATGGCAGCCAGCGCTTCGGAGCGGACGAGGCGCTCCGTGGCGGCTTCTAATTTGCGATAGGCCTCGGCTAATTCATCGGCCCGGCGCTGTTCGGCGGCATACATCCGCGCACTGTCAATGGCCAGCGCTGCATGATTGGCCAGCGCCGTCAGCAACTGCACATCTGTTTGCGTGATACGCTGATGATTGATGCTGTTGTCGGCAATCGCCGCCCCGATGATTTTGTCCTGCACCACCAGCGGCGCCACGACGAATTCCTCCACGCCCAGCGCCTCGTACAGTTCTTTGGGCACCCGCGGATCGTTGGGGGCATCATACACATGAACGGTTTCCCGCTTGGCAGCAGCCAGCATCGGCAGCACTGAAGTATCATCCAGCGGAAAGCGCAGCCGCGCCACGAGATCCCGCAGGGGCCGTTCTTCGGGCGGCGGCAAGCGATCAAACGCCGCCAGGAACTCCTCCAGGGAGCGCCGCTGGCTCAGCTCGGACCAGATCTGGCCCGCCTGTTCGGGGCTTTCTGGCCCCACCGCCATCTCGGCTTTCAGCAGCCCCTCCTCTTCATCCGCCAGCAGCAAGATGGCGCGATTGAAGCCCAGGCCAATCGCGCCCCCCGCCGTGATGCCCGTCAAAATCGCATGCAAAAGCCGTGGCAAATCTCGCATGCCCAGCATGGCCTGGACAATTTGATGCAAAATGGAGCGTTCATAAAGCTGCCGATGCCGCTCCGTCACATCTTCCAGCGTCACGAGCAGATTTCGCTCGCCATGCACCCCTGGGCACGGATCCAGGCCGATATTGAGAATGCGCTCGGAATGATCTTCCGTGGCCTGCCGAAAGCCGGCCCAGCGCACGCGGTCGCCCGTGCGCAGCGTATTTTCCATCGCCTGCCGCAAGCCGGCTTCCTCTAATAAGGAGTGCGGGAACACTTCGGCAATGTGCTTGCCCTCCACTTGCTCCCGCGGCAGGCGGCGCTGGCGCAAATAAGCTTCATTGGCGTGCAAGATGATGAGCTGTTCATTGAGCACCAGCAAACGCGTGGGCAACGCATTGATAACATTTTGCAAAAAGACTTGCAGCCGTTCGACTTCCTTCAGCCGATGGCTCAATTCCGCCTGCAGCTCTTCGGCCCGCCTCTCCAGAGCCTCGCTGAAATGGACGCGCTCCGTCACATTGCGCAAAAAGATCTGTGTCGCCGGCTGGCCATAATAATCCAGGCCTGCCGCACTGACTTCATAGGCTTCGTTGCCCTGGGGCGTGGGCACCGTTAAAATCTGCGGCGTGCGCTGATCCTGCTGTGCCGCCTGCAATTGTTCCCGCACAATGCCGCTTAAATTTGGCAATATGTCATTCAGCGTCTTTTGCAGCAGTTCCTCCCGGGGGCGCCGCAACAGCGCGGCGGCGGCCGGATTGGCCGCAATAACTCGCTCATCCTGGGGATCCGCAATCAAAATCGCTTCAATGGAATGTTCAAAAATGCTCTCAAACTGGCAGCGCGCTTCTTCGGCTTCGTGGAGCAGCCGCCGGAGCTCCACTTCATTCGTCTCCAGGCGCAAATTGCGAATCGCGGCTTCCAAAAGCCCGCGCAGGGCTTCTTTTTCGGCTTCAGGAATTTCCGTTGTTTCCTGCAACGCGGCGACAGCAAAATCTCTTAAGGCGTAAAAATGATCGCGCACATGGGCGCGTTCGCTGCCCGCTTCATGCCAGCGCGCCAGCCAGGCTTTATGGGCCGGAAGCTCTGTATCCGGCCCCGCGGCTTCCAGATGCTCAATCAGGGCGGAGAGCGAAAGCTCCACTGGCGGCGGCGCGGCTGCCACATCCAGCACTGGGGGCGCCAGCGCCGGATTTTGGGCGGCGGCGTGAATCCAGCGCTGTGTCAATTCCGCCGCCTGCCGCTGCAAAAATTGCGCCAGCTCGGCCCGCTGATTGCGTGGCACAGCCAAACAGCGATCATCGCTGAGCTTCTCGGTCGGCTCCGCCTTGGGGATGTGTTGTTCCGTACCCATTGTAATGAGCCTCACAGGCGCCGCTTTATGCCGAGGCGACGGCAGAAGAAGCGGCTGTGTCTTCTTCCGAGATTTCGCCGCGCAAATATCTCGCGGCATATTCCGGCGCGACCGGATTGATGTAAAAGCCCGTGCCCCATTCAAAGCCCGCCGTTTTCGTTAGCCGCGGCATCAACTCCACATGCCAGTGATAATCCAGCTCCAGCGTGCCCCAATATTCGGGATGGCCCGGCCGCGGCACGGGCACGGGCGCCGTTTGAAGCATCATGTTGTACGCGGGATCTTTCAGCAAATTGCGATAGCGCAGCAGCACATCTTTCATGATGGCGGCAAAATGATATTGCTCTTTTTCCGTCATCATCGCGTAATCATGCATATGACGCCGCGGCAACACGAGCAATTCAAACGGCGCGCGGGCAGCAAAGGGCGAAATGACGACAAAATCGTCATTTTCGCAGACAATGCGCTCGTTGACAAAAAATTCTTGCTCCACGAGATCGCAAAAAATACAACGCTGTTTGTGGCAAAAATATTCCCGCGCCGCTGTTAATTTTTCTTTAACGAGCAAGGGCACGATGGGCAAGGCAATAAGCTGCGTGTGAGGATGGGAAAGCGAGGCGCCGGCGGCGGCGCGATAATTGCGAAAGATAATGATATGATGAAAGCGCGGGTCGCGCCGCAAATCAATCAGACGCTGGCGATAGACGCCAAACACAGTGTTAATCTCCTCCACGGAAGCAATGGCCAAATCCTTATCATGATCCGGATTTTCAATAATCACTTCATGGGCGCCAAAGCCCCCCATCCGATCAAACAGGCCAATGCCCGAACGCCGCAAGCTGGCCTCAATCGTCAGGGCGGGATATTTGTTGGGCACGACGCGCACGCTCCAGCCCGGCCCATTGGGGGCCGTGTGGGGCGGCCGCACCGCATAAATTTCGGCGGGCGTTTTGGCCTCATTGCCGCCACAAAACGGACAGCCGGCGGACTTCTCCGGCTCTTCCGCTGGCGCAAAATCAGTGGGGCGCTTGCCGCGTGAGGCCGCGATTATCACCCAGCGATTAAGAATGGAGTCCTTCCGCAGTTCAGATTCATTTTCCAAAGGATTGCTCATATGTATGGCGCAAGCCCTGCCTCCCTTCGGCACATTATGTTTGCCCCCAAAATTCTTGCTTTGTTTTTTATTTTGTTTATTATTTCGTCTAATTATGCTCTCCTGTTGAGCCCTCGAGGGCCTTGTCTAAAATAGTTTAGCAGTTTACGGATAAGTCGGCAAGGCAAGCAGATGTCTCTGGCGTGCTCCTGCATTTGTGCTTCGCTCCCTGTTAGGAGCAGGGCCAGCAGGATATCTTCCTGTAAAATCGAACAATCTCTAAAACGATCAGGAGGCAAAAAGTGTTGTTACGGCTATTTCTGTTGCTGACTTTCCTTGCCGTAATAATAGGGCCAGGGCAGCTCTTTGGGGCTTCTCCTGTGCAGATTGAGGATGTCGGGACTTCTGTGTGGATTCCGAGTGTGGGCCAGACCGTAATATACACGCTGCGTGTGCGTGCGGCCGCCCAAGAGCCTCTACAAGGCCTCTATAAAGCCAGCCTGCACATTGCCGGGCAAATTGTCGCGCACAAAACATTGCCTTTGCAGCTGGCCGCGGCACAAACCGCCGAGATTCCTTTATCCTGGACGCCCACACGCGATGGCTGGCACAGGCTGCAGTTTTCCCTCCAGGCCCCAAACGGAGCGGGGCCCGGAGCCCAAATCACGCGTCTAGTGCCTGTAACGGCGCGTCCCCTCTATTTTGTGTGGTTTGGGGCGCCCCTGACCTTCCGATGGGCGAATGTGCCGACTACAGTGAAGGAGGCGGATCAAAAGAAGTGGCTCTGGCGCGGGGGGATTCCCTGCGCCTGGCGCGGCGGCGTCTGCTATAAGGAATGGCCCCCAGAGAAGTTCATAGAACATTATCAAAGCTCGCCGTGGATTGGGATCGATGAAGTGGGCGCGCTGGATGAAGCCGGGCAGAAAATTATGGCCGCAGTGCGCGCTCACAAACAGACGCATCCGCACGGCTTTCGCCTTATCTGGTTTATGGGCGTCCATGATTACTGGCGTGAATATCGCGATTGTGTGGATTTATTTGTGCCGGAAGTCTATTTAAATTACAGAGGCAATCATTTAGGGCAAATTGAAGCGTATGTGCGCCGTGTACAGGAAGTGGGATGTGCGGATCGCACTGTGCTGGGGCTGGGGATTAACATCATCCACGATGAACACAAGCAGCCGCGTGTCATTCCCACCAAAGAAGATGTTTTGCGCCAAATTCGCTATTTAAAAAGTATCGCTCCGGATTTGCCGGGCGTAGGATTTTTTGGTTCTGATCTGGCGGCGCCCGGCGTGGCGGAATACGCCGACGAACTGTGTCAGGAATATTTCATCCAGCCCGTGTTGACGCTCGTGCCGGATTCGCTTCAGATTCGTCGCCAGGGCAAAACGCTTTTGTGGCAGGCAGCCGTGCAAAATAATGGCGGGATGACTGCGCGCCATATCGGAGTGCAATTCGGCTGGGGCTACGGCGAGGCGTTCCGTTCTTCTGGGCAGAAAATCATTCCTGCGCTGGCGCCCCTGCAAAAGGCGACAGTTTCCGGCCAGGGGCCCGCTCCGGCGGGCGTAAAGGTGTTGAGCGTGCGGCTTATGCCCCAGAAGGGCAGCACGCTCTTGAATGAGGAGCTATATACAATGGCTGCCGCCGCGTCTTTGGCGCGCCAGCCCCTTTTCTGGCAGCCCGCCCTAACAGAGCTTGCCGGCGAGCTGCCGGCACAGGATTTGCCCCTTTTTGCCCGTGTGCCGGCTTCTTTTCAGGCAAAAGCGGCCATGAGGCTGCGAGATAACGGCGCTCCGATGTCCGCGCAGGCCGCGGCTGCTTTGCCCGGGCTGCCCGATGAGCCGGGCGGCATAGCCACATGGCTTGCCCTGCCCCGTGAGCTTCGTTTGCCCCGCGCCTTTTGCCTCACAAAACAAGCGGCTCGCCCCAAATCTGCGCTCCAATGGCAACGCGCGGAAGATCTGCTGCATATTGCGACAGGCTTCTATCAGGCTCGCCTCAATTTAGTCAGGGATCGAATTGAGTCTCTGCGGACAGCGGATCATGCGCCCGAATTGCTGGGCTCGCCCTGGGGCTTTTCCTGTACGGCTTATACAGGCTTTGCGCCCGCCAGTCTGGCCGAAACGCCCGCTGGATTGCTTGTGACGATTCCCTTCGCCAACGCCGAGGCCGAAGGCTTCAGCCGTTATTTCTTTTATGCGGAAGCGCCTGTGATTCGGATCGAGCGCTGGCTGGCGCCGCGAAAGGAGCTTGTCATCACGAACTCTGTGGAGGGCTGCCAGATGCCCCAGCGGGGCGGCCTATATGCCTTGCAGGCCGGCGCCGGCGGGCCTGTAGGGCGGGGGCAACTGCAGGACAGCTCAGCATATCGGGATTTGCTCTTTGGCTATTTAGGCGCGGCGCCCAGCCCCGAGAACGCCCGCAAAGCAGGCTGGCTGGAGACCTCATTTATGAGCGACGGGGGCGGCGGGCTGGGCGTTGTGATAGAACGGCGCTGGGAGGCGGCCTATTCTTCTGTGGGATATGATGTCACACGCTATTACGATGGCGCCGACAGAATTGAAGTGCGCAATCTCTGGGGCGAAAAGCTGATAATCACAAAGCCGCAGGGACAGATTGTCTATCTAGTGCCGCATGGCCCTGTGCCGCTTGAGGATCCGCACATTGTCCCGCCCGCCCAATGGCTCTGGCATTGCACGCGGCATTATGCCAGAAAATTGGATTAGCGCTTCTGCCTTTTCTGCCTTAAGAAAAAAAGAGCCCGACACAAAAGCGTCGGGCTTTTGGCGACAAAGAAATCTTGGCCTTATCAGCCAATCAGCGTAATGCAGCCCGGCTTGACTTCCAGCCGCTTGATTTTGGGCGAAAACATCACTTTATGGAAATCCAGAAGCGGATTAATCCGCTTCAGGACAGTGCGCAAGGGCGCGGCCGGCAGGGGAATGCCGCCCACAGAGGCTTTCGTGGGCACAAAATTAATTTTGTAGCCATCGGGGACTTCTAAGCGCCCCTCTAAAAATAAATTCGTGGACAGGCCAAATTTGAAAGTGCCCGTAAAGGACACAGTGCCCTGGCCCACTTTGACGCGTAAATTTTCAATCGTATTCTTCTTATATGTCAGGGCTTTATTCAATTCGCGCTCTGTGACGCGTCCATAAATATATGTGGAGCTGCGGCGCAGCAGCACGATTTTGTTGAGGCGCGTGAGCTTATCCAGATCCAGGACGGGATCATACGCGCCGCCGCGCACCTCTGTAATTTTAACGCCATCTATCACAATGCTGTCTGCCGAAAAGCCGATATGGCGGAAGGCGCCTTTGTCCAAGTCCGTATTGCCCGGATAAGGGACAACTGAAATGCGCAGATTTACAGGCTGCCAGGCGGAGGCGATGCGATTGCGCAGACGCGTCGCCACTTGCTGCGGCGTGACAGCAGCCCACACAATTCCTGAGAGGACTAAAGCCGCCCCTATCAGAGGCCAAATGGCTTGCTTTAAACAGCATCCTTTCTTCATGCTTTGAGCTCCCCACGATTTTAATGTTTGCGGATTTTTACTATATTCTGTAGCACAACATTATTAAAACTTTAATGACAAAGGAAAAGTTCCTGACGTTTCGCGATATGCAGGCAGCATTGCAGGCTGCCGCTGAGCCGCTTATTCCGTAATTGTTTCCTCCTCAGGACGGCTGCTTAAGAGAAGGAATTCCTCCCTTTTGGGGCAAATATAAAATGCAGCTCACAGAGGAGGCTGAAAGATGAGCGAGCTTGTGCTGATCTGGCTTGTGTTGTTATGTGTGCTTTGGGACGGGCCGGCAGCGGCAAAATATCCGGATGATTTGCCTCCGGCAGAAAAAGCAATCGCCGGGACTGTGGATCCCTGGGGGCTTGCGTTCAGCGATTCCTTGCGAGCGTTTGAGGAGCGATTTGCGCCGGAGAGCCGCTTTGCGGTGGGCGTGGCGCATGATCTTGTGAAAATCTGGCCGAATAAATATTGGTTTCGCGGGCCCAGCGTGAGCGCCCAGGCCGCACAGACTCCTGTATTAGAAATGGCGCCGCAATGGGCGGCGGCGGGCGAAACTGTCGCCTTTCAAATTGTCATTTTGCCCCGTCTGGGCGCCCCTGAAGCGACATATCGTGTGCAGGCCCACATCGAGGGGCCCGCAGGCGTCACTGTTGAAATTTTCCGGGAAATTTTCGTCAAAACAGCGCCGCCGGGCTATCCGCGTTATCCTGTGGAGCGCTGGCCCGATCCGCTTGTGCCTGGCCAGGAAGTGAGCGTATCAGGCCTGGATTGCGGCGTGTTCTGGATTGATGTCTCTGTGCCGGCGGATGTGCCTGCCGGCCTCATAAAAATCCGCGTAGAAGTGACGGATGGCGAGCAAAAAGCGGCTGTTGTGGCGCCTTTTCGCGTTGTGCCGGGGCTGAATTTGCGCCCCAAAGACTTTCCGCTCGTGGCATGGTTTCGCCCGCGCTATGGGAGCAAGACGCTCAGCACACAACAGATGCTGGATATGGCACGGCTTGTGCTGGCGCATCATATGCAGGCGATGGACATTCTTGTCGGGCGCTTTAAGCCCGAGGATCCGAGCGAATTTGACGCCATCCACGACGAATTGGCGCGCCTGGGACAGAATGTTTTTGAGCTGGAGCGCCCCAGCAACAAATTTGATTATAAGCTCCTGTACGAGCATGTGAAGGCGAAAGGCTGGCTGGAACAGGCGCTCGTGTACAGCAATGTGGATGAGCCGTTGCGGGAGACATTTTATGCACAAAATGTTCCCTTTTTCCAGGATTTCAAACAGAAATATCCCGGCCTGAAAGTCTTTTTGGCTTCAGCCTATCATCCGCAGATGGAAAAAGGCTGCGACATCTGGATGACGGATTTGTCCACAGAGGGCTATGATCCGGAGGCGATGCGGGATTTGAAGCAGCCTGTTTTATGGCATTATTATTGTCATCTGCCGATACATGTGCAATTCCGGGCGCCCTTAACAATGGCGCCCAATATGGAAGTAGACAACGAGGCACTGCAGCATCGGCTGGCGCTCTGGATGTCCCATTATTATGGCGCAAAAGGCGTGTTCATCTGGGCGGGCTTTGTCGCGAGCGGCTTAAAGGACGATTTCTGGCAGACGCTGGAGCTGGAGCAAACGCCGGGCAATTATCCTTATGGCGGCATCCATAACGGGAACAATTTCCTGGTGTATCCGCCGCAAACAGAAGGGGGCGCTGTATTGCCCTCCTTACGCCTGAAAGTGCTGCGAGCTGGAATGCAGGATCTGGCGATAATGCGTGCTGCTCAGGCGCTAATCAAATCGGGCAAAATTAAAGGCGCCCGCGCCAAAAAGCTGCAGGCGTTGCTCAATCCTGTGCCCGCTGTGTTTGTGCATCCTCATTATTGGGACAGGCTGCCCGAAACGCTCTTGAAGCGGCGAGCGGAGATTCTTGCCACATTGGCAGAAGCCCAACAATCTTAATTTTCAGCATCCTCAAAAATGCCTGGGAAAAGAGGCTTTCGGCAGGGGAGAGAAATAGGCGCCGACTGAAGCGCTGTGAATTTTTGAACAGGAATACACAGGAATACACAAAATAAGGGAATAATGGAGGAGAAAGCAAAATGCGTGTGGCGATTTTGGGCGCCAGCCACTGGCATGTGCAGCTCATGTACATTGAGGCGCTGCAGAAGCTGGGCGTGGAAATCGTTGCCGTAGCGGATCGTACGCCCGAGCTTGTAGAGCTTGTCGCTCCGCTAGTGGAATGCCCCCGCTATACGGATTACGAACAGCTTGTCAGGGAACAAAAGCCCGATTTTATTTTTGCCCATGCGCCGCATGATGAAATGACGGAGCTGGCCGATTGGCTCGTGCGGCGCCATCTGCCCTTTCATATGGAAAAGCCGATGGGCGTGGATTGGCGTAAGCTGGAGCCTGTGGCGGCTCTAGCTCACACAGAAGGCGTATTTACAAGTGTGGCGCTCGTGTCGCGCTATTATGGGATTGTGCAATGGCTGAAGGCGCGTCAGGAGCAGCTGGGGCGCGTGTTTCATTATTATTATCGGTTGTTTGCGGGCGATCCGGGGCGTTATCGGCAATGGGGCGTGCCCTGGATGCTGGATCCGCAAAAAGCGGGGGCGGGGCCCCTGTTTAATTTTGGGCCTCATGTTGTGGATTTATTCCTCTATTTATGCACGCCAGCCATACGAGAAGTTTTTGCACATTGGACCCATGGCCTGCACAGGGAAGCTATTGAGGATTTATGCAGCTTGACAATGATTGGAGCGAATGGGGAAATCGGCGTCGGCGAAATCAGCTACACTATGCCTGAGGGCTATGAGCGCTATTTTTCGCTGGACACAGCGGCTTTGCATTGCGGAGGCCCGGATATGGGCCATATGACCGTGCTATGGCGGGATGGGCGCCGGGAGGATGTCACAGGGCCCGGGCCTGATGATGTCTATTTCGTGTACACGCAGGATGTGCTGGAGCGTTTCCGGGCGGGACGTCCGGCGCTGGCTACAATTGAGGATATGGTCCGTGTGCTGCGGATTATGAATGCTGCCAAGCAATCGGCGGAAACAGGCAAGCCTGTGCGGCTGCCTCCCTATGAAAATGACGATCCGCCCCAGACATAAGAAGAAGGCACAATAAAAGCCCGGACAAAATGAGGCTCACAAGATGTACAGGCGCCAGATAAGCCTACGAATGTTCTTCGTTTTGATTTTGGCGGGGGGCTTATATGGGGCTGAGCCAGTCCGGGCGCAGCCTCCGGCGGCGGCTCCCAGCCCCCTCATCATTGTCGGCACGAATACACTGGCGGATGCGGCGGCCGTGAATGCCGCCATTGCGCAAAGCCCGGAAGGCGCTGAAATTATCTTGCGGGGCACTTTTTTGCTCAATGAAACAATTCGGCTGCGGGGGAAGCGTTCCTATCGCGGCGAAAGCAATCGAACTGTATTGCGGCAGGCCGATGGCGCCAATCTCGTCGCGCTGATGGCTTCGGATGTCTTTTTGAACAACACCGATTACACGGGCGAGCCCCTGACGGTGCGCAATCTGACGCTGGATGGCAATCGCAAAGGCAATCCTGAAGCCGCCACGACAGGCCTCATCTTGCGCTCCTGGAACAGCGTCGTCGAAGGCCTGACGATTGTGAATATGGGCGGCGATGGCCTGCGGCTTACTAATCTCAGCCTGAATGGCACGGGGCTGAAAACGACACAAGTCAATGGCCGCATTGTGGGCAACTTTATTGAGCGCACGGGCCGCCACGGCATCTTTGTGGAAGATACGCAAAATGCCTGCACGGACTGGATTCTGGCGGATAACTGGATTGCCAGCTCCGGCGCCGATGGCATACATCTGGACAACACGGCGGGCTGGACGATTGAGCGCAATCACATTTACGGCGTGCAGCAGAACGCCCTGTATGCCCATCGGCTCTTTGCCGCGGCCATCTGCAACAATTACATTGAGGATTTCGGCGCCAGCCCCCAGGCCGGGATATGGCATGGCCTCTTTGCCAGCCTGCAGGGCAGCGTCGGCTCCGTGATTGCCTTTAATCGCATTTTTAATTTTGGCGGCGAGAAAAATCCCGAGTCCACATATCGCTATCTCGGCATCACGGTGAATTATAATGTGGGCACAGTCAGCCTGCTGGGAAATATCCTGATCGGGCCCTCCCGGGAGGCGCCGCGCGGGACCGGCTTTTATTTCACAGCGCCCGAAGACAGGCGCCTTGTCGTCGTCTCCGCGGGGAATGTTGTGGAAAATATGCGCACAAAGCAAGAAATTGCCTCGCCAAATGTGACTCTCTCCCCGGGCCTGTAGGGGACAAAGGGCAGCAAAGTTCCCCGGCAGGCTAAAGATATGAAGCGTCTTTGACTTCACGAATAACTTACGAGGGATGTCAGCCAAATGGATTACAAAATCATTGATGTTCACGCCCATTTAGGCAAAGTCATGCATGCTCATCCGCCGCTGACAGTGGAAGATTTATTGCGCTTTATGGACACGCATCACATTGAAAAATCCGTTGTGCTCCCGCTCGTGAATCCGGAGGAAGAGGATTATTATTACACAACGGAGCAGGCGCTGCAGGATTGCGCCCGTTATCCCGATCGGCTCATTCCGTTTGCGAATGTAGATCCGCGGCGGGGCAGCAATGATGGCCACTATGACTTTTTCCCGCTGCTGCAGCATTACGCCGAGCTGGGCTGCCGGGGCTTTGGGGAAATCCTGGCCAGTTTGCCCACAAATGATCCGCGGATGAAAGGCATATATGCCGCCTGCGGGCGGCTGCGCTGGCCTGTTGTCTTTGATTTTCGCTGGGGCACGACGGGCGTGCAGGATCCCCCGGGCCTGCCGTATCTGGAGGAATGTTTGCAGGAATTTCCGGATACGATTTTCGTGGGCCATGGGCCCGGCTTTTGGGGCGAAATGGCGGCGGAGGTGCGGGCTGAAGAAAAAACAAGCACTCATTATCCCGATCGCCCCGTGCTGAAGCCGGGACGCGTCGCAGAGTTGCTGGATCGCTATCCCAATATGTATGCCGATTTGTCGGCCTATAGCTGCTATCGCGCCCTCACGCGTGATTTGGCCTATGCCCGTCAGTTTTTGCAGCGCTTTGCGGATAAATTGATGTTCGGCACGGATCGCTTTGTGGGCGGCTATATGCAGGATCCCGTGACTCTGCGCCTGATTCGAGAAATGCAGCTTCCGCCGGACATTGAATATGCCCTTTTCCGCGGCACCGCCGAACACCTGCTGGGCCTTTAAATCTCCGTCAGAAAAACACGCAACACGCGAAAGCATGCCTGGGCTGTATGTGAATCGGCCTGCGGAAAGTTTCTAATGTGAAAAACGCAGCTTGACGGACCGACAGCAGGCCTTCGCCTCTTCTTTGCCTATCTGGAGAATTGAAAATAATTATGACAGTTTGAAAAACATTCTCTGGAGGCATTAATGACTTCGCGGGAGCGGATGCTTATAGCAATGCGTAATGCTCAGCCGGATATGGTGCCGGTGGCGCCGGATACCTCCAATATGATCCCCTGCCGGCTGACGGGAAAGCCTTTTTGGGACATTTATCTGTATCAGGATCCGCCGCTATGGGAAGCGTATATCCGCTGCTGTAAACATTTTGGCTTTGACGGCTGGCTGCCGTCCGTGCCCGTGGAGCTTGATTTTGAGCGCGAAGCGGTGGAAAGCCAGCCCCAATGGCGCGAAGCCATAGTATGGCGTACGCCCGAACGCATTTACACACGGCACTATGCCCTCAGCGGCGGCGAGCGCCGCTGGAGCGAGACCTGCACTGTGTATTACATTGACAATCCGCCCACGCACAATGTGCCGTTGCGCAAAGTGGGCCTGCCCGAGGGGCCGCCGGAGCGCTGGGAGGAAGTGGAGCCGCGGCAGATGTATCGCGGCAGCGAAGCCCTCAAGCGGGCACGAGAGCTGATGGGCGAGGCGGGAGTAGTGGGCGTGAGCGTCGGCACGCCGCAACTGGGCCTGTCGCCGGAAGCCGTCTATGAATGGTACGACAATCCACGGGCCGTGATAGAGCGCTGCGAGCGCTACGGCGAACAATGCATTCGGCGGGCGCAGGAGCTTGTCAAGCTGCAGCCCGATTTCATCCTGACCGGCGGCTCGGGGATGATGATTAACAATCCGGAGCCAATCTTTCGCCTGCTGTGCCTGCCCACCTTGAAAGAAGTGACACGGATTTGCAAGGAGGCGGGCATTCCCTCGCAAATTCATTGCTGTGGGCCCGAAGCCGATCTCGTCCGTATCTGCGCCGAAGAGACGGATTTGTCCTCCATCAATCCCCTGGAGCCGCCGCCCATGGGGGATTGCGATCTGGCGGAAATCAAGCGCCGCTATGGAGATCGTCTGAGCCTGATGGGCAATTTGCATACGACAGAGGTGATGCTGCGCGGCACGCCAGAAACCGTCATCGAGGCCAGCAAGCGGGCGATTGACGTGGCCGCCGAAGGCGGGGGCTTCATTCTGTCCACAGGGGATCAATGCGGGCGCGACACGCCGGATGAAAACATCTATGCGATGATTGAGACTGCCCGCACATACGGCCGCTATTGAGTCGCCCGGCGTTTTGTGCTCCGAACGGCCGCAGGCGAGGACGCCGGCGCTACAATATTTTTGAGGTGCGCGCAGGGCTGAAGGATTATCGCAGGCGAGGACGCCTGCGCTACGCGTGGGGAAATATATTTCCGAGGACGCCTGCGCCACAATCCCCACACAACGCGTGGGGCGGGCGTCCCCGCCCGCCACATCTTCTCCAGGAAGCGCCCCAATCTCCTGGCTTTCCGCCGCAGGATAAGGCAAGGATTATCGATGATTGAGACTGCCCGCACATACGGCCGCTATTGAGTCGCCCGGCGTTTTGTGCTCCGAACGGCCGCAGGCGAGGACGCCTGCGCTACAATATTTTTGAGGTGCGCGCAGGGCTGAAGGATTATCGCAGGCGTGGACGCCGGCGCTACGCGTGGGGAGAAATATATCTGCCAGGACGCCGACGCCACGCGTGGGGGAATGTATCTGCGATGGCGCCGGCGCCACATCCTATGAGTTTATTGCCATGTCGGCTGCTATTGAGTCGCCTGGCGTTTTGTGTTCCATAATGGATGCAGGCGAGGACGCCGACGCCACGCGTGGGAATCTGTGAGGACGCCAGCGCGGCAAAAGAAAATAGCTCAGCTGAGGGCAAGCGCCGGCCGGGCTAACTTCCATATTCTCCATGCTGGCGGGCGAGCTCAATGGCCAGGCTGTAGGCGCTGAAGCTGACCGTCGGCGGGACAGAATGATCGGAATGAAAAATATAGCCTCCTCCGGGCTTGGCCGCCTGAACTTTGCTGACCACTTCATACGCAATTTCGTCTCGATCTCCCCGCGCCAGCACATCCATATTGATGTTGCCAAACAGCGCAATCTGCGCCCCATAAAGCGGCTTGAGCTCTCGCACATCATTGCCCGCCCGCGCCTCGAGAGGCTGAATGCAATCAAAACCCGCCTCAATCAAAAGCGGGATGAATTGCCGCACATCGCCATCACAATGGAGAATGAAAAACATTTCATTTTCGTGGCACAGCGCGGCAAAGCGCTGATGATACGGCAGCACATGCTGGCGATAAAATTGGGGCGAAAAGAACATGCCGTTGCGATAGCACAAATCCGCAAAGAACCAGATGGCATCCGGCTTCGCCTGTTGCGCCAGCAGCATTCGTGTGAGCGCCAGGCCCAGCTCTGTTTGGGCGGCAATCATGTTTTCAATCCAGAGGGGATCTTCGGCGATGGCCAGAAGCGCGCGCTCCATCCCCAGCGTGCGCAGCACCCACCATAAGGGCTCCACGGGATTAAAAGTGCTGAAATGCCCTTCCTGCGCCGCCTGCTGAAATGTCTGCGCCAGATTCCCCAGGCGGCTTTCTCTGGGGGCCAGGCACTCCTGATAGTGTTGCCAGTCCTTTTTTGTTTTAATTAAATGGTCCACTTCCGCCGGCGGCGCATAATGGGATTTCCAGACTTTCAACAGGGCGCCATCGGCGTTCCGTTCCAGCTTCCATTCGTCCGTTTCCGTTACAATTTCCCCGGGAAGCTGCAGGCTGCAATCGGGCCCTCCCAACACGAGCGGATCCAGGCCGAAATATTCAA
>CAZUOJ010000077.1:0-17057 GCA_964622325.1 uncultured Armatimonadia bacterium | reverse complement strand
ATGCTTGTAGGGCATGAGCCAGATTTCAGCCTTGTGATTGGCGAGCTTATTGGCGGCGGAGCTGTGGAAATGAAAAAAGGCTCTATCGCTTGTGTCTATACAGTCAACATCAGCCGTGGCGGAAACACACTGTTATGGCTGTTGAATGGCAAGCAGCTTTCGCTCATTGCCAAATAAGACAGGACGCTGCGGCCAAGCCTGAGAGTCGCTTCCTGGACGTTGTGGCTTCCCGCTTTTTTATTTTTCCGCCTTTTTCGCACAGGGATGCGGCTTGAGATCGCCATGACACTTTTTAATTTGTTCTGGAGAACATTCTTCGGGCTTGCCTTTTAGCTCTTTGGGCTTTTGACAGCCTTTTTTGCTGGCGCACATTTTGGAGCCTCCTTTTTCATTATTGTTAATTCCATTATGCTCAGAACAGTACCCAATACTCTGCAATCAAAATTTTAAATAAGAACGAAACAGAAAGAGATATTCTTAAAAAATATAATTTTTTTCTATAGCTCTTCCAGCTTTCAAGCCTTTTCATCTTTACAGGCATTGTATTTTCGCCATTCAATATAGCTATTATGACATACGCTGAAGCTGTTGCCTATTTAGAGTCGCTTGTTGATTTTGAGAAGCTGGGCTTTCGTCGTCATTTTGCCGATACTGTGAGCCTGGATACAATTCGCGCGCTTCTGGAAAATTTGGGGCAGCCCCAACGAGGGCTGCCCTGTGTGCACATCGCTGGCACGAAGGGGAAAGGCTCTACAGCAGCAATTTTGGAAAGCATTCTGGCCGCTGCCGGCTACAATGTCGGCCTTTTCACATCCCCTCATCTTGTATCCTTCCGGGAGCGAATTCGGATAGGCCGGCAGATGGCCAGCGAAGATGACATTGTCTGGGCTGTGGAACATGTGCAGCCTGTCATTGAAAATCTGCGCCGCAACGCCGTGCTTAATCCTTCCACATTTTTTGAAGCCTACACAGCAATGGCCTATCTGCTTTTTCGCAAATACAAAGTAGATTTGGCCATAATGGAAGCAGGCCTGGGGGGCCGTTTAGACGCGACAAATACATGTGAGCCGCTGGCCTGCGCAATTACGACCTTGGGAATGGATCACACCGAGATTTTGGGAGATACAATTGAGCAGATTGCCCGAGAGAAGGCGGGCATATTAAAGCCTGGCGTGCCAGCCGTGCTGGCGCCCCAGGCGCCCGCGGCCGAAGCCGTATTGCGCGAAATAGGCAATAGCGTCGGAGCGCCTTTGCGCTCAGCTCCGCCTGTGACAAGCTTTCCCCAGCCGCCCTGGATGCATGTGACTGTGGAGCTGCCTTCAGACCCTCTTTCTGTGCAGCTGGCGTTGTTTGGCGAGCATCAAGCCATCAATTGCAGTGTCGCTTTGGGGCTTGTGGAAATTCTCAAAGAGCAGGGCTATCTCATTTCTGAGGAGGCCATCATCCAAGGCTGCAAGGATGTTGTCTGGCCAGGGCGGCTGCAAATTTACAGCCGAGCGCCCTGGATTGTGCTGGATGTAGCACACAATGAGGCGGCGGCGCAGGCGCTTGTCAGGGCATTGCCCCAGATGCTGTCATATGAGCGCCTTATCGCTGTGATAGGCATCTCGGCTGAAAAAGACGCCACAGCATTTTGCCGTGTATTGGCGCCTTATGTGGATGTGGCCATTCTGACACAGGCGCAAATCTCCCGGGCGTTGCCGGCCGAAAAATTAGCTGAGGCTTCCAGGGGCTTTTGGCGGCAATCTGTAATCGCTTCAGATGTGCCCCTCGCTCTTTCTTGCGCTCGCGCCCAGGCCTCGCCGCAGGATTGTATTTTGATTACAGGCTCCTTTTACATTGTAGGCGAAGCATTGGAATTATTAAGCAAGGCTAATTAGCTAAAGGCTGTTCGTCTTTGTTGAATTATAATATTTTGAAAATTATCTCTTTTCTAAAATTTCGCCTCTGAGGCCTTTATCCATAGGCTACAAGCAAAGCAACGGCCTCAAGGGGCGGAACATGCACTTCCAGCCAGCCTTCGTGTTGCTCCACATCTTCGCCGTAAAGAATTTCCTCTAGCCGCCAGCCATCCGCCAGGCTCCAGATGTCCTGTATGCTAGTAGAGGAATAATTGATGCCTATAATCAGCCTGCGATCCGCGGCGCAAGGATGCTCTGTGAGGCCCAAGAAGGGATGCTGTTTACGCACAATCCGCTCCTGCCGGACATCTTCGGAAAAATAGCGATAAATTCGCCAGTAGGGCGGCGCGTCGGGACAATGGAAAGCGCCAGGCGTGCGTGTAATCATCATTTCCATGGGGACAGACAGGAAAAACACGCGTCCCTGGCCATATTCCGCCACTGAAAAAGCAGGATTCCCATCTGCCTCTATCCCCAAAACATCGGCACGTGTCGAACGGAAGCGCACTTTAAATTCGCCGCCGCCAGGAATCTGCGGCATATTCCCAAAAATTTTCAATGTGATAAGCTCTGTTGTTGTACGTTTTTCCCGGCTTTGTGGCTCCAGGCCTGTCATCGCTTCAAAATAGCTCGGCAAGCCTGTGTCCAAAGAAATATACAGAGTAGCCCCACGCTGGATGCGTTGCAACAATTCCAGCAAGCGTCGGCGGGGGATCATTGCATGGCCGCTCAAGCAGGGAAGCAAATATAGCTTTGCTTCGCGCAGGGGCTGGCTCGCGTGTTGAAATTGCACATCAAATCCCGCTTGTTTTGCAAGAATAAATGTGCTGTAAGCCACGCCCCATGTCTCCTGTCCTTCTGTAAGAAGGCACACAGCTTCACATGTTCGTGGCGGCAATATCCCCGGCTGTGCTTCTTCTTGATTCTGCGTCAGCGACTGACGCGCCACAGCCTCCAGAATGTGCTCCATTGTAGCGCGGAAGGCTTGCATTGTGTGCAGAACTGGCTTGGAGCTTTTATCGGCGCGCAGCAAGCCTAATTCCCGTTCCACGGCATGCCAATCATAGGGAGCGTGCGCTAATTCTGTTTGATCATGGGCGCACCACCATAATAAGCCGTGACAATCGTGCGCCCAGAGCGTCCATAGACACGCTCGCACATATTCCGCCGCGACAGACTCGCTAGCGATAACAGGCCCCAGCGTCCCCAATTCCTGGCATAAACAAGGCTTTCCGCCCAGATCCGAATAATAGCGACTCTCGGCTGTGCTGTGAAAGATGGGACGAATTGTATTGACAGGATCCTGATTACAATAGGGCGTAAACACAGGATAAGGATGTGTTGTGAGCATATCACACAGTTCAGCTTGATCAAAAATGCTCCAGGGCCCTTCGGGAGACAGGCCATGCATTCCGGAAAGAATGGGATGTTCCTGATCTTCTGTTCGAATGGCATGCACAATCTGCGCTGTCCAGACATACGCTTCATCGCGCGTGGCGGGCCCCATACAATTGCATTCATTTCCCAAATCCCAGGCCGCTACAGCCGGATGCATACGAAATGCGCGCACAAATTGCCGCACAAAACGCACAGCCCAGCGGATGGCCCAGGGATCCGTCAAGACATTACGCCCTTCCAGCGCCGGCGGGACATGCAGACGCCCGCTCATCCAGCCTGTCAGCAAGCCAATATCCACAAGGAAGCCATATTTGTAAGCTATATCCAAAAAAGCACGAAAGCGCTCCATCATTTCCGCAGACAAGCCCGCCTGGCCCCAATCGTCGTCTGGCAGCGGCTCTTCGCCGAAACGCACTTCTACAGGCCTTCCGCCTCCTCCCCAAAGCAAATGTATCGGCTGAAAGTCAGGCCATAAGGGAAACACACGCAACATTTGCAAGCCCGCCTCCGCCAGCCGCCGCAAATCATCTTCCACAATCTCAGGCTGCCAATCCCGCCACATTGCTGTGCCCGCATGAGAGGCCCAATAATTGGCTCCTATAACAAATGTTCCAGGCCGCAACAAATCTTTTGGCTTCATCGTCTTGCCTCCCGAATATCGGCCGCATCATCCCTGACTCTGGCTTTAGCCCGCAACAATTTTCTTTCTACTTCAACATGATCTAATTGTGTTTCATTGTGCGCTAAAATTGTGTTTACAAATCCTTCTATTTTTTCTGCGACGCTCAGATGAAGGCCAAAGGGGACGGGAATGGCGCCGGCCCGGATGCGCCCTTCTTTCAGACATAGGCGCCCCTGCACCACAGAAGGAATCAATTCCAGATATACGCGAGCGCTAAACAGCAGCAAGCGCTTGCGCACGCTCAATTCAATGACTCCAGGCCGAAGCGTGACACGTGGCTCATGAAAGCCTTCAGGGATTTTCAGCTCTGCCGTATGATGCTGTAAATAGCTGTTCAGATTTTTTTCCGAGACTTCAATAATTAGCGTGGGCTTCAGCTCGCGCAGCATCTGGCTGTAATCAATCTCCAGAGGATAATCAGGCGTCTTTGATTGTGCTTGGCAACAGATAATTTCGCCTATTGCAATTGCCAAAAACAAAATCAATCCTCCTGATAAAATAAGGGGCTTTCTCCACAATAACATTTATTTTTCTGGCCTCCATTCATAAATTGCTGTGGAATTGGGGGGCAGCAGGATATGAATATCCTTTCCTCGCCCGATAGCGGCTCCTGTGAGCGCATCGCAGATTGTCGCTTTCACAGGCAGATGAAGCCGCCGTGCCCCCCCAGCTTTTGTATGGATGGCGATAAATTGCGAATCGGCACGGACAACATCGGACGGCTCCTCCGTATAAAAATGCACGCCGGCTTCTTTGAACACAGCGCGAAAAATTTCACGCGGCAGATAAGGGGCAGGACAATACAATACAAACTGGCGCCCCTGTTTTTTAACAGCTAATATGCCTTCTTCGCAGCCATCTATGTGTCCGAGAATCTCTACATCCGGGCCTGGCTGGGGCGCCACCAGCGGGCCAAATATCCCTTCTCCAAATGCGCGCTCTAATGTAGGAACAACGTGCCCTGACAGGGCGCATAATTGTTTCATCTCAAGCGTCACAGGGCCGGCGCCGTTAACCCCATAGAGGACAAATTTCATCCCTCTAAGGGGGAAAGAAGGCTTTGCGGGCTTTTCTTTGGCCCACGGCGCATTCTGAAAGGCTTCAAAAGGATAGCGTAGCTCTTGCCATCTGCTTGCAGGAAGGGCTTCAAGGGGGCTCACAAATTCCGCCCCGTTGGCGTCCTTTATCACACAATGCAATGTCAAAGCAGGCAGATGGCTTGTGGCACGCACGGATAGTCCCAGGCCTGTTGCCTCGGGGATTTCGCCTTGCCAATGAATGTCGCTCCACGAATCGATTGTTTCCAATGTCCAGCGCATGCCCTGCGGGATGGGCTTCCATTCAAATTGTTGATAATGTTCTTCCATGTAGCGCGGCGTGCGGGGATTATGCCAATTATCCGCTACATCAAAGCCTGCTATTGGCATAGCCGAAGCGACATCAAGGCGCAGCCTTTGTGCGACAGGCATATCTTTAACAAAATGATGATCAGGCTGTGTAATAATGATACGCCCTGAGGCTCTCTCAGCTGCTTCAATGACAGAAAAGCCTGTAAGAAGTTCCACACGCCTGAGCGATATGCCCTCAGGCCCTGTGACGCCCGGCGCCCATAAAAATATGAAGGCGTGTTTGCCGGCTTTACGAAGCTGTTGAATAGAGACGGCTTGGGCTTCGCTTAATGCTGTCGTGTTCAAAAAAACGATTGCCTTATAGCGAGACAAATCGGCTTGTGGGAGCTGGGGGAGCAACAAGGCCTCGAAAGAAGTGCCTGTATGATATAGCTCTGTTGTCGTATTCGATATGAGCTTATAGGCGATCTGCATCCCCTCGCCGTCCGACAGATAATAGGCACTATCCAGATCACAGACAAGGGCGATTTCTGCTACAGATCTACGGGGCTTTTGGAGCGCTCGTTCTGCTAGCCGATAAAGTGCCGCCACACAGCGCATGATTTCAGGATCATCCATCCAGCCTCCCAAGCCCTCAGGGCCAAAATCCACGAACCAATAGCCTGTATGTTCTATCAAAGATGTGGAAAATTCGCGGCGGATGGCCGCAAGCGATTCTGTGAGATTGGCCACGCGGCCATGTTCTTCCCGCGGATGTAAATGTGTCCGTATATCCGCCTCTATAATATGCGCCTTGCCGGCTAAGGAAAACGCGCAGGCGGGGCTGCGCAAGCGGCCATCCATGCCCATCAGCCGATGCTCATAATCATAGGGCGCTACAAAATAGTCCACATACGGGGATTTAAACAGTCGCAACAGTTCCAGATGGCCTCCCTGTGTTTGAGGCGGCACGCCCCAAAAATAGCCGTAATACACGCCATAGAGGGCCCGGCCCTTTGTGGCTTCTTTGGCTAAACGCCCGAAATATTCAATCGCATCCGCCGTAATTTTTTGCTGACAGCGATAATAATCAATAACGCATTGTTCCTGTTGAGGATTGCGCAACGCGCCCCATGTCGCGTTTCGGCGCGGCTCAACGCCCGGAACAACAGCTCTTTCCAATGTTGCTTGAGGATCGTTCCAGGCAGCTTGCAGTTGGGCATCTGTTTTGTAGCGCGCACGCAAATAAGCTCTAAATGCTTTTGTCATAGCGGGGCCAACATCGGGATATTGATTTGTCCAGCTTCCGAAATAATGCCATTCCGCATAGATGCCATAACAGGCGTGCCAGCCAATCACACGCTTGCCCCAGGGCTGTGCTTCGATATGCTTAATCAGTGCTGTCCAGGCCGCGCCGACATCCCTGCGCCAGGCTTCCGAAGCTAATGAAGGGCGCAAAACACGTTCGGCTTCATCAGTGCCATCAATTTTTTCTGATGTGGCGTAGCGAATCATCTCGTCGGGATGGGCCTGCATCCACCAATCAGGAGGCACAAGCCGCACTAAAACAACTAGATAGGCCTCTTTGTCCACAGATAGATAGGCGCGCAATTGTTCATCTATCGGCTGCCAATCATATTCTCCTGGCCCGTGCCAGCATGCAGATAGCGCCACATAGGGCGCATAAACATGTATGCCTGCATCCCGGAAGGAAGCAATCAAATGCCTGCCGTATTCGCTCAAGGGATCTAATGTGGCCCGATACATTACAAGAGGGCGTGGACGTCCATTGATAAAGAGGGCGGGCGCGCCATTATGAAAATGAATAGCGGCAGCAGCGGGCCGCTCCCGCACAAATTGCTCCGGAGGCGCTAAAAGGTTTGCCTTGAATTGCTCATATTCCGCCTGCTCTTCTGGCGTGATGAAAGGACTGACATCAAATAAAGGATGATTATGCCAGGGAGCCGCAAAAGCGCTGCCAATCACGCGCACAACTGGCCAGGCGCTGTCATCATATCTGTCCTCTCTCCAATCGCCAGGCGGCTCTGTCTTCGTGGCACGCCAGGAATCATCCGAAACAATGATTATCTCTTTGCCATCGTCTAAATGGACAATAAGCCGCGCCAGCAGGCCCGCCGGCCCTGTGGCATTCATCGCCTCCACCGCAAGCACATTTCTTCCTTCCCGCAAAAGGGGCCCCACTTCATATCTCAGCCAGGCGCGGCCTTTCGCTTCGGGCTCCAACGGCCCCTGGCCATTAATCCATATTTTGTGGCTGTCATCCACTAATAGCCATAGCCTTGCCCTCAGGGGCACGGCGGGCAATATGAAGCTTTTGCGCAGCCAGCGCGTTTCTCTGATACAGTCCGTGGCGGGCTGTTCGGGGAACCATATCCATTGTGCGGCTGTCTTTTGCGCCTCGCTTATTCCCATTCCTGACAAAATCCATGCCCCCAGAAGGAAAAATCGCTGGATTGGCGGCATAATTGGGCTCCTCTTTTAACTTAAAAAGATATATTTTCATTTTAAGAAAGCTAAGAAAGTTCTATCGTCTAAAATATAAAAAATATACAACAATCTAAATATAATTCTGTAAAAATATTGCCTTCATTCTACATCCCAACGCAAGAGAACAGCGCCGGCTTCCTGAGGGCAGAAATTGAGCATATCGTAAATTTCAGGGGCTTTTGTATAGGGCACATTGTGTGTAACAATTTTGTGCACGGGCAATGTGCCGTTGGCGATAAAACGCGCGCCGATTTCAAATAGCTGCGGATCGTAATTATAGCCGGCGCCAGCTCCTAATAAATCCTTATGTAAGAATTCATGGCGTAGAATTGTCAACGGAGCCGAATGAATTCCAATCAGCACAACACGGCCTCCGGGGCGCGTAATTCTTTGGCTGAGCTCAAAGGCTTCCACATGGGATCCCGCGGCACAATGGAGCGTGCAATCCGCTCTATGGCCTTCTGTAGCCTCATCAAGGGCCTGAAGGGCATCCTGCTGTTGAGGATTGATCAGCACATCGGCGCCCACACGACTCGCCAGCGCTAAACGCTCTGAAGTTAAATCCAGCGCGATTAGGCGGCCAGGGCCCCGCAGCCGCGCCCACATTGTCATGAGCAATCCCACAAGCCCCAGACCCACAATGGCGACAATTTCGCCCAGCGCAATCTGCGCTTTCATTGTCCAATTGTAGCAGCTGCGGCTCCAACAGATAAAAGGAGCATCATCCCAATTTACATTATCGGGAATTCGGATGGGGGAGCGTGTGGAATCTCCATACGCTGGCGAAACAACATATTGTTGATGATGCTGCATTGTAACGACGCGATCGCCCACATGCCAGCCTGTCACATTTTCGCCACAGGCCTCAATTACGCCTGCCATCGCATAGCCTAAATCGTAATTGGGCCATTTATTGTCCGGATCGCCGGGCAGGCGCCGGATACGATTGAGCTCGGAGCCAGGGCTAATGAAAGAGCGCACAGCCCGAATTAGGACATCGTCAGGCCTCATACTAGGGATGGGGACATCCGCAATAACGACTTTATCGGGCGCTTCAGCAATAATTTTTTTCATTGGGCGTCCTTTTTTGATGCAAAGATATTACGAGAAATTTCTTTCAATTTGTCGTAAAGCCTTTTCGGAGCAGGACTTTGAAATAAGAAAACGAATTTCTGTGCGAAATGGATTGCCACATCCAAGCAGGCTGAAAATAAGGAGGCTGTTATGGAGGAAAAAGAAGCCCCGCCCGCTCCCCATTCCATTATGCAACAATGGAGCCAATTCTGGCAGAATTGGCCCGATCTGTTGCTTTCTCGCCTTGTATTGATTGTTCTGGCATTATTATTAGCTTTTTTGGCGTATATGCTTCTTCGGGCCGCACTGCGTCGTTTTCAGGCTCGCTTACAGGCGCGGATGAAAGCAGAGCCGCTCGCAGCTCGTCGGCTGGCGCGTGGCCTTACTGTAATATCTTTGCTCCATAGTCTGGCGCGCTGGGCTGTTTCTCTGGCGGCATTATTGTGGATTTTGGCCATTATGGGCGTGAATTTGATGCCTGTCCTGGCGGGCGCGGGCGTGGCGGGGCTGGCTATCGGTCTGGGCGCCCAATCCTTAATTCGTGATTTTATCAGCGGATTGTTCATTATTTTAGAGGGGCAATTTGCCGTAGGCGATTATGTGAGCATTAGCGGCGTATGCGGGACAGTGGAAGAATTAGGGCTGCGCGTGACAGTTTTGCGCGATTTTTATGGTCATCGCCATTATTTCCCCAACGGTTCCATTGCCATCGTGAAAGTCTATGAGGAGCCTTATGTGCAATGGAAAGTGGAAGTGCAAGTGCCAGAGGAAAAGAGCGATAAAGCAGCCACTGAATTAATGGCTGTTTTAGAAGATTTAAGCAGGGAGTTTTCGGACTATATTAGGGGCTGGGCACCTCCAAGCGAAACGCCCCTGCATGACAACTGGGTGGCGCTCCAGGCTACTATTGGAGTGTATCCTGAACAGCATGGCATTTTGCTGGAAGAATTGCCGGCAAGATTGAAAGATCGTTTTGAAAAGTTAGAGATTTCTTTATTAAGCTCTACAGCGCCCCGGGTGTTTGCTGCTCCTGCAGCCTCCGCCATCTTCCAAAAAGATAATAGTTAGCTTGACAGTTACAGGTTTCTCCCGTATAATTGCTAATTTAAGGGATCAGGGTGAAATTTCCCCAAAATGCAGGCCAGGAGGAATAACATGGCTGAAAATGAATCTGCCAAGCCCAAGCGCGATATAGACGATATTGAATTAGAGGAGACGCCGTCCAGGAAAAAAGGAGGCGGCGGAGGCGCAGCCGTCATTATCCTGGTGCTGCTGATAGCAATCGTTGCTGCTTTATGGTATGTTTCTGATATGCAAAAGAAACGCAAGGCGGAGGCTGAGCGTTTGGCAAGAGTTGAAGAAGAAGCCCGCCGGGCGCAAATGCAGGCGGTGAAAGACAATTTGCAAGAAGCGATTAATGCTGTGGCGCAGGGGGATATTGCCGGGGCGCTCAGCTCGATGCAAACAGCGGAGCGAATGCTGGGGAACATGGTCAGTGCGGCGAACAATTCTGGAAATGTCGCCGCGGCGTCAGATTTGTTGCGGCAGAAGGAATATATTGTGAGCGCCATTTCTGCGATTAAGGGAGCGGCGATGGAGCAGATGAATATTCTGGCGGCCCAATTCGGGCTGAATCCGCCCAGCGCGGCTCCGTCCGGAGAAGCCACGCCGCCGGCAGCGGGGGCAGAATCGCCGGGCGCAACCGTCCCAGCGCCTGCGGGAGGCCCCGAAGCCTCCACAGCGCCCGGGATGGCTCCTGCTGCCCCCGCCCCTGGAGCGGCGCCTGGAGCCTCTGCGCCGGCTGCTGCTCCGGCGCCTCCTGCCGAGCCTGCGCCTGCAGCGCCAGCTCCTCAGCCCTCCGCTCCGGCTGTTCCGGCTGCTCCGGCAGCTCCGGCGCCCCAGTAAGGAGGGCTTTCGTCAGGCAGATTTTTCAGGGGCGGGCCCATTTTGCTCGCCCCTTTGTTTATGCTGTGGAGGCCAAATCTCCTGCCCTTTCGTTAAATATTAACGATATTGGGGGAAATGTCGGGGGCAGGCGCAGATTTCGGGATTGCGGGGGCCAGCTGCAGAAAATAGCGCGCCGGGAGAAGATAAAATAATGGCTACGAGCAAACGAGCGGCTCAGCTGGTCGCCAAGTTGCGAGCAAAAAGCACAACATCACGCGAGGAAATCCTAGCGCAATTAGTGGAGCTGGGCGCTGAGGCGGTTCCGGCTTTGTTAAAAGCGCTGGAAAGTAAAGATTATAAGGTCCGTTTAGCGGCTGCGGAGGCGTTGGGCCGCATTCGTGCTCCCGAAGCCATTGATAGCTTAATTGCCTGTCTCAGTGATTCGAGTAAAAATGTCCAGGAGGCGGCGGCTGAAGCGCTGACGCGTATAGGCGAGGCGGCCGTGCCGCGCTTGCTGGATGCGCTAGTGGGCAAGGATCAGAATGCCCGCAAATGGGCGGCGGAAGCCCTGGGCAATCTCGGGGATGAGTCAGTCGCCCAGCAGTTGATTGCACGGCTTAATGATTCCAATGTAGAAGTGCAGCGGGCCGCTGTGACGGCCTTAGGCGGGCTTAAGAGCAAAAAGGCGCTGGAGCCGTTGATTGGCGTGCTTGCGTCCGATAATGCTGAGCTGGCGCATGCGGCGGCGGAAGCGCTGGGCAAAATCAAAAGTCCAGTGGCGATTCAGCCCTTAATCCAGGCGTTAGCTTCCCCCAGTCTGGATGTGCGGACAGCGGCAGCAGTTTCGTTGACACGAGTGGGCAAGCGCGCGGCGCCCGCACTGTTGAAGACGATTAAACATCCTGATCCTATGGTGCGGCGCTGGGTCGTAGAAATTTTAGGGAATATCGGCGCGGAGGAAGCTCGTGACGCGCTGATTGAAGCCCTGAACGATCCCAATGAGCGCGTAGTCCATTATGCGGCGATAGCGCTGGGCAAAATTGGCAAGCCCTCCGTCATTCCCCATTTAGTGAAGTTGCTGGAACACGAGAAGGAAGATGTGCGTTGCGCCGCTGTGCAGGGGCTGGCGGCAATCGGAACTTATCATGTCGTGCAGTATCTGTCGCAAATGCTCCAGGATCGGGATTGGGTGACACGGCTGACAGCGGCGCGGGGGCTGGGGGAAGTGGGCTCCCGGAAATGTGTGGAGCCGCTTGTCCAGGCGCTTCAGGATGAGGAATGGAGCGTGCGGCGGCATGCCGCGGCTTCTTTGGGGAAAGTCGGCGTGAAAAAAGGCGCCGTGGAGCCGCTGATGGCACTCCTGGATGATCCGAAGCCGTTAGTTGTGCAGGCGGCGGCCCTGGCGCTGGGGCAGCTGCACGCCGAAGAAGCCATCCCCCGCTTAAAAGAGCTGGCGAAGCATCCCGATGAAAAAATTCGCAACGCCGTAGCCGAAGCGTTGCAAATGCTGGAAGGAAAGCGTGTCCGTTCCGCCGCCAGCAAAGCGCAGAAATAACATCACAGGATAACACATCTCCCCTCGGCTTCGGACAGTTTCTGCCCTCTTCAGTCTCCTTATTATGTTGTTTCAAGCTGCCATTGCTTTATTCTTTTTCCAACGAAATTAAACAATTCGATAAAATAATTGTCAGGAACGCTGTTTCAAAGTGAGTCCAGATTTATATATTTTTGATTTAAAGTTTGGAGGAAATTCCATATTTTCTCCTTAAATAATTTTTTATAAGTTTAAGAGGTCTTGACTCAGGAAAAAATTAATATTACTATGCATATTCGTAAGAGAATTTTTTGATTCTCTGAAAAAGGAGGTGAAATAATTTTCATTTAGCTGCCTCACAGACACACAGCCCTAGAGCTTGAGCCCTGTCGCTGTGTGCCGGATGCCCAAGCGGCGTCCATATCCGCCTGCAAAAGCAAGGGAGGCGAACAAGATGTCACGAGGGTGGCGAGTGATCTTATGGGTACTGGCGAGTGTGGGGGGACTTGTGATGTTGATGGCCGGAGGAGGATGGGGACAAGTATCCACGGCGGCAGGGATGGGGGGAATGGATCAGCCGGTGCTGAGACCGCCGGTGCAGCTTCAGCATATCGGCCAATTCAGGCAGATTCTGGCGAGTAAGAATGTGCCGGCGAATAAGCGGGCGGCGCTGGAAGCCGAATTTGGCGCGTTGCCCGCGGATTTGCAGGCCACTTTGCTGGAGGCGATGGCTCCCCCTCTGCCCAGTGCTCAGCTCCCCCAAGCGACCGCGCGTCCATGGCCAGAGATTGTCCGTCCAGGTCCAGTTATTCGACTGAATCCGAGGATCAGTAAATTATTCCCCGAATTTGGCACCGCTCCTGATTCCTGGGTTATCGTGATGGGAAGTTTTTTGCAAAATGGAGACAAGATTTTATGGGATGGCGCCGAGCGTCCCACGACCTTTTATGGGCCCAGTCATGAGTTTTTCCCCAATTCATTGTGCTTCAAGATTCCTGCCGGCACGCCTTTAGCCACGAATCACGAAGTCAAAGTTTTTCGTTCCCTTAATGTGCAGAGCGCTCCAGCCACATATCGGTGTGTGGCGACGCGGGGCTATCGAGGGTATCACGGCTGGCAATTTGGCAATTTCAGCGCGGCGGTCATCCCATGGCACCTGTTTCGTGATTTCTTTGGCGCCTCCGCGGTGGAATATTCCAACGGCACGCATAAGCCCGCCGCCCAGGCCTGGTACGACTCCACCTATAAAGGGGTCGGCAGTGGCGGCAACTGTTATGGGATGAGCAATTCCAGTTTGCGGATTCGCAACGGGAATATGACAACATATCATCGCAACTGGTTTGTGGCCAATCCGCAGCCTTATTGCTGGTTCTATCCGTGGCGGACCGAGACAAAGGAATCGGTGCAGGAGGATCAGGGCGGGCAGCTCAGTGCCGAAATGGCGGCGACAATCAATAATTTGTGGAACAATCAAACACACAAACAGGCCTGGGAGCGGATTAACTCGCTCGTGGGACAATTGACCAATAAGCCCGTCATTGCCTTCTGGTATGTAGGCCATTGGGGCCACGCTGTTGTGGGCTATCGCACGGAAATCAGTGGCAGCCAGCGGAAGATTTACTGGTATGACAACAATGAGCCCTATGCCGAAAATGAGACAGGGGGTCCCGATAAGAGCTGGGCGTATGTGGACTGGAACAATGGCTCCTTCCATGCCAATAGCTATTCGACCGCGAACAAGATGGTGTGTATGTCCTACGACGAATGCATGCGGCCGCCGCATTTGCCCACAGAAGCGGGCGGGCCGGGCGCCAGCGCGACAGGGACTGTCATCGCCGTCGTGGAAGGCGGACAGGTGCAGCAGATTGAAGATGAGCAGGGCCGCCGCTTTTACGCTGCCGATGGCAGCGAAAATCAGGATCCGGCGACGCGGATTCCGAATGCCATGCGCTTTATTCCCATCCAGGGCGCAGGCCAGGAATACACAGGGCCGGCTATTTTCATTTTCAACAACGCCAGCAACAAGAATTTGCTGTTTTCCGTTGCGGGCGCAGGCGAAAAAATGCTGAGCCTGTTTCAGCCCGCAAGCGTCCTGTCAGTGCGCTTTGCCGGCACGGGGCAAATTCGCTGCAATCGGCTGCTGACGCCCAATCGCAATCTGGAGCTGCTCAATCCCGCGAGTTTGCAGCCCCTGCTCATTCGCGCCATTTTGGCTGTGGGCAATCAGCGGGTGGGCGAAGCGCTGAGTCTGAATCTGGGCAATGCGCCAGCGCAGTTCAGCCTCAATGAGGCTGCCGGCGGGACGCTCGAAGTGCAGACAGGCGCCGGCGCCCAATTTGATGTGCGCATGGAGACATTCGCCGCCAATCAAACGCTCCAGGCGCTGTTCCGCAATGTGCAAACACAGGCGAACAGCCGGGCGCTGCTGACGCCCACGAACTGGAATGCGCTGCATACTTCCAGCCTCAATGTCAATCTGCGCACGCTGAACAATCAGCCGCTGCGGCAGCTGCGCATCAATCAATAAAGCCCCAAAACGAAAGCTGCGGAAAACAAGAGCCAGCGCCGCACGTTCCGCCCAACGCCATAGCGGGCCGCAGGCTAAATAAGCCTGCGGCCTATTTATTTTTAAAAACAAAGGAACAGGCCCAACAGAACGAGAAAGATATTTTAAATAAAAAATAAGAGTGACGAAAGCGATGAAAAGAATTTGGAGTTTTCTTTTTGTGGGGAGCATGATAGCGATGGCGCAGGCCGCCACACAAGAGGAATTGGCGCAGCAAAAGGCGCTGTGGGAAAGCCTTTGCGTAAAGCCCTCCCAGCTCAAGCCGCTCAATCTGGAGACACCCCTTGTCCACAATGGGCAGGCCCGGGCCCTTATCTGCACCGCCGCCCATCCCGCCTGGCAGAAAGCCGCGCACACCATTCAACAAGCTATCGCCGCCGCCACAGGCGTGACAATTTCGCTCGTGACGGATGAAGCTTTGGCGCCCGCGGAATTTTTGCAACGCCCGACGATCCTGCTGGGCCATCTCAATAACAATCGCTATGTGGCGCGGCTTTATCATAATTTTTTTGTCTGCTGTGATGAGGGCTTCACAGGCCGTACGGGCTACGAAATCCGCTCCATCCATAATCCCTTCGGCACGGGCCAAAACGCCATTTTTGTAGGCGGCAGCTTTGCCGAAGGCACTCAGCGCGCCGCAGAAGCTTTCGCTGCGCTCTGCAAAGCCCAGGGGCGGCCCGGGGAATTGACGCTGGGACGGCTGCTGGAACTGAAATTTGATCCCCAGGAGCGACAGGAACAAAACATTGCCCCCCTAACGCCCGCGGAAGCAGCGGAGACAATCGCCCGCTATCAGAAAGCATTCCAGAGTCCGGGAGAGGGCCGCACAGGCGCCAGCGGGCTTGTGCGCGCCGGAATAAACTTTCATCGCAGCGGCGATCCGGGATGGGGCCAGGCCTATAAGGGCTTGATGGCTGCTCTGCTGGATTATTATCGCACAGACAGATACATCAATGAAGAGGGAATGCGCCGCTATGACAACGATTTTCGCGATGCCTGGACCTTTCAAGTCGCTATTTTATGGGATTTGCTGGAGGAAAGCGGCCTGTTCAGCGATCAGGAGCGGCTGGAATATACAAATCTCGTTTTGCGCCTCGGACTGGAATGTTATCTTTATCAGGGCTACGATCGGCCCGAAGTGCGCGCTAAATGGCTGAGCAACACGCACATCGTGCATAATCACAACACATTTCCGGCGCTGGGCTTGCTGTTCATCGCTCGCTACATGCAGCGACATTATCAGGCGCCCTGGGCCGAAGAATGGCTGGCCATTGTCCGCGGCATTTTTAATGGCCTCAAACACACCAGCAAGCCCATGGAAGATGCCGCCAGCTATCAGTGGCTGCCCCTCATGCATTGCGCTATTTATTCTTTAGCTGAGGAGGATATGGCGTTTTTTGAGGAAGGGCATTGTCGCCAGGCTGCGTTTGAGGCGATGCAAGTGATGGATAACGCCGGCTATCAGGCGGCGTTTGGGGATCATTCCGAGGAGATGGGCTCTTCGGGCCTGGGGGACATAATGCAAATGGCGGCGTGGCATTATCGCGATCCAGAATTGCTGTGGGGCGCGCGCCGCACCAGCAGCGGGCCGCGCCATCCGCTGGGGCAATTGTATGCGCTTACATTGGAGCCGCGCGAGCCGAAAAGTCATATTGGCATTGTTGTCAGCCCCTTGCCGCGCCCGAATTATGAAGATTGCGCCATAGGCGTACAATATCCCACAACGCCCAATGTGCCCTATGAGCTGACATTTAATAAGCTTTCTTTGCGCGCCGGCTGGGATCCGCAAGATGAATATGTGCTGCTGGACGGCTTTGGGCGCGGCAATCATATGCATTTTGACGCCAACGCCATCATTCGTTATGCCCGCGGCGGCGTGCCTTTGCTTTGTGATGGCGAATATATCAAAAATGCGCCCAAATATCATAACAGCCTCGTCCTTATACGCGATGGCCAGGCCGAATTGACGCCGGCAGTCACACGGCTGGATCGCGCGGATATGCTGCAAAGCGGCGGATGCACGCAAACAACACTTGTAGAATACAACGGCGCCGATTGGACACGGACAATGCTTTGGCGCCCGAAGGCGTATCTGCTCGTTATAGATGATGTCAAGGCGCATAAAGCAGGGGATTATACATTGCGTTGTTGCTGGCGGCCCTGGGGACAAGCGCAATTG
>CAZUOJ010000076.1:0-17101 GCA_964622325.1 uncultured Armatimonadia bacterium | reverse complement strand
TTGCATGTGCGTATTCATGCACTGTAATAGCTATGGCTAAGGCGAACAGCCACGCTAATAATTCTCCTAAATCCGCCTCGCCTCTTAAAAATGCGCGTAACATTTAATCGGACTCGCAGGGATGTGTTTGCAGCCATTGCTTCAACGCGGCTTGAGCCACAGCTAATTGCCGTGTTCGATCGGCCTGTTCGTCTAATTTGGCGCGGCGCGCCGCTTCCAGAGCGATTTTAAAGCCCGGCGAAGGCGCAAAGCCAGCCGCCTGCAAATCATCTCCATTTATATCTAACGCCGGCTCCAATTGGCAAAAGCGCTCCACAGCGGGGCGCAAAGCAGAGAAATAGGCCCATAAGGTTATTAGCGCCGCTCCGGGCAAAGAGCTAAATATCGCATATAGTGTACTATTTTTTACATCTCTTGCAAAGATTGCGGTGGGAAGCGTCTCGCCTTTGATTTTTCCTGCTACGGCTTCTGCCGCGCTCAAAGCGCCCTCCGCTTCTGCTCGGGCCAGCCCGAAATAAGCGGCGAAACAAGGCGTCTTCGTGCCGGCTAAAATCCCTAATGTTGCCCACGCTCGTTCTTTCGCTGTGAAGCCCAATAGCCGTTGCGCCACATAAAGCCGCCGCAGGCACAAATGCGGGGCGCTTGTAAAGCCCAGGGCGGAAAGCGCGCCCCATTCTTCCAGCTTCCACAGCGCCTCGGCAAATGTTGTTTCTTCCAGAAGCCGCGCCAGTTCCCCCCAAATTCTTTGCCCCGTGACTGTCCGAAAGGCGCCGTCTTGAATGGCTGTCAGCAGCCATTGCTTTGTATTTTCTTCCAGACGACATCCCAGACGGGCGCTATAACGTGCCGCCCGCAAAATCCGCGTCGGATCCTCTTGAAAGGTCTTGGGATGCAGCCCGCGCGTCACGCCCGCCCGTAAATCCGCAAAGCCATTCCACGGATCATATAATGCTCCCAGTTCCGGATCCAGCCGCAGGGCCATGGCATTGTATGTAAAATCCCGTCGGCGTAGATCTTCTTCAATTGAAGCTGGCGCCACTTCTGGCAGCGCCCCGGGCTGCGGATAGATTTCCCGGCGGGCGCTTGTCAGATCAATATGCCCCTCCGCAAGCTCCACGACAGCCGTCCCAAAGCGCTCATGGAGCACAACGCGTCCGCCGAAGGCCTCAGCCAAGGCCGCCGCAAGCGCTGAAACATCTCCTTCTACTGTAACATCAATATCCAGGGAGGGACGGCCTAAAAGCGCATCACGCACAGGCCCGCCTACGAGATAGGCCGGCTGCCGCAATTGCGCCGCAAGGCGGCCGATTTGTTCCAGACGTGCGAGATAGGCAGGGGGAAGCTGTTGTGCCCAGCGTAACATAGAAGCCGCCTGCATGTACAACGCTTTTCTCGCTAGCTTATCTGCAAATGCTCCGGAATAATATCCTGCCGCACGAGATCAGCCAGCTCCTCGCGCTTGTAAATCAAATCTGCTTGCCCGTCATGCACAAGAATCATCGCGGGCCGACAAAAGCGATTATAATTAGAGGCCATAGAATGATTATAGGCTCCGGTGGCAAATACGGCGAGAATGTCGCCGGGCTCCACTTCTTGCAGCGCCACATCGGCAATTAAGGTGTCTGTCTCGCAATGGGCGCCGGCGACACGCACGCCTTCCATTACGGGCTCCTGAGATGCTTTATTGGCTACAATAGCCCGATACACAGCATCGTACATCACTGGCCGGGGATTGTCGGACAGCCCGCCATCCACAGAAACATAGGTGCGCACCCCATGAATGTGTTTCACAACGCCGACAGTATACAAAGTCGTTCCTGCTTCGCCCACTATTGAGCGGCCCGGCTCTAAAATAAGTTCCGGCAAGGGCAATTGATGCGCCGCACAAGATTTCTTGAGTGTAGTGGCGATTGCCTCCGCAAATTCTTCTATGCTGGGCGGCCGATCATCCTCCTGATAACGAATCCCCAGCCCGCCTCCTAAATCCAGCTGTGTGCAGACAAAATTGAATTCCGCCGCCATACAGGCCATAAACTCTGTCATCACTTCTACGGCGCGCTTAAAAGCATCTGTATCTAATAGCTGGGAGCCGATATGGACATGCAGGCCATGCAGCTGTAAATGGGGCAATTCCAGCGCCATCTCCACGCCCTTGCGCGCCTGATCGCGCAGGCTCAAGCCAAATTTTGTATCCTCCTGCCCTGTCATAATAGCCGCATGTGTGGAGGCTTTAACGCCTGGGGCAATGCGCAGCAAAATGTGCGCCGTCTTGCCCATTTCTCCCGCCACGCCCGAAAGCTCCCGCAATTCCAGCAAGCTGTCCACTACTATGCGGCCCACATTATGCTCTAAAGCCATGCGCAGCAGGCTTTTCTTCTTGAAATTTCCATGCAGTTTAATGCGTTCAGGCGGAAAATCGGCTTGAAGTGCCGTATAAAGTTCGCCTTCTGAGGCCACATCCAACGACATATCTTCTTGTTGCATCAAACGACAAATCGCCGTTGTCAGCAAAGCTTTGCCCGCATACGCGATATCCACGGCGGGCAAATGCGCGCTGAAAGCGCGTTTGTAGGCCCGGCAATTTTCCCGGATGAGGGCTTCGTCTAAGACATACAGCGGCGTGCCGAAACGCTGCGCCAATTCCACAGTATCACAGCCCCCAATTTCCAGATGTCCCTGACTATTGATTTTTTGTGTGCCAAACAAAAGCATAAATCCGCTCCCTGAGGCAAAAATCTCTATCCGGCTGAAAAACAGGCCTTGCAAGTTGTAAAAGCAGCCCCAAAAGCCATATCTGGGGCTGCTCCATTTTGTGCCTTGTGACAACTTCCCAGCGAATGAATATGCGCCTGCAGTTTACATCTGATTGCTGCTAATTATGATTTGTCCCGTGGCGCTATTCACAGTGATGCTCACATCCAGCACATCGGCAATGAATTGCAGGGGCAGCATTGTACGCCCTTGCTTGATATAAGGGGCAATCTCCAGCACGCGTTCTTCGCCATTGACGCGAACTTTCGGATCGCCAATGCGCAACTTCATGTCCACGGCCTTATTTACGGCGTGGACTTTCTTTTCCACGGGGAACCAGTAAAGCACGCCGTCTGTCTTTTCAAAGATTTCGCGCAGCGGCGCCAGAGAAATGCCACGGCGCGTTTCCGGAGCGGCGCGCAGCGACAGCACTTCGCCATCAAACACAATCTTTATATCCCGAATCTTATGAATGGCAACGGGCACCGCTGCTACAGCCTCCTGGGGCTTATCCGGCTGCGTTATCCGTCCGCCCGCAGGCGCCGCAGACATACGCTGCTCTGGCAGACGGGCTAACATCCGCCCCGCCGGGATGGGCTGCCCCTTGTATTCGGCAATGATAGCATCCGTAATCAGTTTAGTCGCCGGCGCCTGCACTCCCAAAGCTAATTTCTCCGGACACGCCGCCTGCGGCGCCTTTGTGGCTGTAGCCTTCGCTGCGGCAGGCTGAGGCGGCGTCACGCGGGCAAGCCCCGAATGAGGCGTGGCTTTGCTGTCCGGCGCCAATGTTAATGCCGGCCGCACTTCAACAGGCTTGGGGCTGGGCGTCGTCATTGCTGGCTCTGCAGGCGTCACGCTTGCCTTCTCTATAGGAGATAGCGAGGAGGGCACAGGGCGCTCAGCCAGCAGCCCCAGCCCAGATTGCCGCTTCCCTGTTTCCGCCACAGGCCGTGTCGTCTGCAAAGCAGATGCTTTCAGCGCCGGCGCTGGGGCCAGGCCTGTTCCTGCAGGCGAGGCAGCGGAAAGAGCGCTGGGGCGTGGCGCAACCACTGTTGATGTCCCCGCCGGCACGCCAGGCTTTTCCGCCGGCGTTGCAGATTTTGCGGGCCATCTTGCTGCCGGAGCGCCAACAGGCTGTGTTGTTGTGGCAGAAGGCCGCCCCAACGACGGCGTTTCCGCGAAGCTAGGCGTAGCTGGAGTTATTCTTGCTGACACAGGCAAACTGGCAACGCGTTCCTGCAGTCCAGCGAGGGGAGCTGATGAAGCGATGGATGGCAATGTAATTGTGGGTGCCGGCGTGGGATAGCTGGGCAACGGCGCCCAGGGCACAACATTCACAATTTTGGGCGCAGTCGCTGCGCTGACATGTTCTTCTCCCGCCGGAGCAGGCTTGCCAGCAGGCCCTGAGGAGACAGCTACAGGCATGTGCGCCGGCTGCGGCAGCCCCGATATTCCGGGCGCCACAGCTACAGTCCCTGTTTTCTCGGATGGCGTAGCTGCGGCCGCTTCGGAAGCCCCTCCAGGGTTTGGCGTTTCCAGACTAGCCGTAGGAACAGCTAACGACTCAGCTACAGACGCGGGGCTCGGCGCAGACATAGCGGCTGCCCCTGGCGCCGGCTGAAGAGCTGAAGCAGCTGTGGGCAAAGGCGAAGGGCTCAAGCCGCCGTTAATGCCCTGCGCCAGCAAGCTCCCCGCCCCGCCTGCAGACATTGTCGTCATGCTGCGATTTTCTACGATGACAGTGACTTGTGCCGAACGCGCCTCATTTTCAGCTCGATCCACTGCCACAGCTTCCAGCACATGCGGGCCGTCTGTCTCTTTTGTCGTATCCCATGCCGCCACATACGGAGGCGTATTCATCATCATTTTATGCAAACGGCCATCAATATAAAAATATACGACTTCAACGCCCACATTGTCTGTGGCTTCCGCCTTTATTTCCGTGCGTCCGCTTACACGCGCCCCTTGCGCCGGATAATAAATGCGCACGACGGGCGGAATCACATCCGGCCCGCTTGTTGTTGCATTTTGCACCTGCACTGTAATAGACGCCATCGCTGCGTTATTTCCCGCATCAATGGCCCGCGCGCTGATTTTGTGTACTGTATTGGAAGCATAGCTGAAATCCCAATTGAAGCTTTGCCGTCCCGTTAATAAGGGCTGCGCCAGATCCACTTCCCGGGCTAATTGATCATCTATGTAAATTTCCAGCCGCGTCACAGGGAGATTATTTGTGGCGCTAAAAGCTACATCTATCCATATTTGCCCGGAAACAATAGCGCCCTGCGGAGGCTTTGTAATGGCGACAAGCGGCGCTCCGATTGCCAGGCCTGGCACAAGCGAAAACAAAAGGAGGCTTCCGATTGCCAGACCTGCCAGGATATGAAATAGAGGGGAGCGGCGTAGCGTTGTCATCCGTCATCATTCCTTTGGCGCGTGAGTTGGCTGCAATGTCTGTTTCGACTAAGACAAATACATAGCTCTGCCCCGACCTGTAATGCCAGCTGGGACAGCGCCGTCCGTTATTCCCCTTCACCCCCACCTAAACCCTAACATATTCTTTATTGTCAAGTCAAGAGGATAAGCCCCGAAATATGCAAAAATAAGCATTTTTAGAGCATTTTTCCCGTTTATATTCTCTCGCTTTGCTTTCTATAAAATATTTTTCAGAATGATTTATAATTGGCTTTTGCGCTTGGCGTTTACCTCGAATATAAATATATAACATCTCAATTAGAATTGTTCTTGAATTATTAAATCTCCAGCTATGAATTCCAATTGGCTCAGCCCCATGGCGGTGGAAGCTCGCGCGTCATGCTTGAATTCCAGCACATTCTCCCCAACCTTTAAATCTTCCCGGCGGATAATTATTGTCACAGGCACCGTCTCGCCATCGCCTGTCACGGGAATCATATATGGCGCCGATCCATTGAGCAAAAACATCCCCTCCCGTGGATAATCTACATCTTGCGCCAGGCCGCGCAGGGCAGCCATTTTTGCCTGGGGGATAGCCTCTAAAGTAAATGTCACTCGTACGCTCTTTCCAGCTAGCAAAGACACATCTGGCAAAGGCTGGCGGAGATTTATTTGCTCGGACGGCTGCGTTTCGAGAAAAGCGGGCAGCCATTCAGGCCGCTCACATAAAAACGGCGGCAGCCCTCGGCCCAGCCACAGGCATACATCATCAAAAACTAATTTACTGTGACGCGGCGGACTCAATGTCAGCGCCCAGGGCTGCGCCGCCGCGCCGGCTGCCGCAGGCACTGTAATGAGTTCCGGGCGATCAAAATCATCCTCTTTTTCGAAAACAAGCTCTCCCTCAGGCCCCCATACAGCCAGCCGCGCCCCCTCCCCTGTCACATCTGCACAGACGCCAATTTTAAATTCCTTCAGCCCCGGGGGCACATAAAAATAATGCTTCGTAAAGCCGCCGCAAATGTGTAAAGGAGTCATTTCCCAGGCAATCAAGGCAAAAGGCCCCTCCAAGCGCCGCACTATCGCTAAAGGCTGGCCGCTATGCACGCCCAGGACATGTAAGCCCTCTGTTTTTACAGTGTATTCCAGCTTCATTTCGCCGCCCAGCGGAATAATCTGTTCCAGCATCTGGCGGCTGTCTCTATCCAATATGAACAGGCGCAAATCTTCGAGATAGGCTGCACGGGGCAGGGATTTTACAACAAAGCTCACATTCTCGTCCTGCTGGCCAATAAACGCCAGATAATTCTCATGCCGCAATATTGTCTCCTGAGCATTAAGCGCGCTCATAAAGGCCAAGCTCAACACTGAAAAAAATAGAATGATATTCTGCCGTGCCATTCTTCGCCTCCTGGCATTTGCCTGTGGCTTGTGCTGGCTCGCCAAATGCCTATGTTTCCCATTTCCCTTCTATACGATAAAGCCAAGCCTTCATTCCAGCCGCAATTCCAGCAATTGATAAATCCTCAGGGGCGGCAGTGTGAGCGCGCCATCTGGCGCGGCAAAAACAGGATAGCTTTGTGTCTGTTCAGGATCATGCATAATCGCCTGGCGGATTTGCGCTCCTGGCGGCAGCGGCAAACGAATATGCAGCCCTTCCTGCGCTGTTTCTACACGCGCAGAAATGCCCAGGGGCACTTCATAATTGAGGACATGCACATACAGGCTTTTGCCCTCACGCTTGCGAAAGGCGTTGAAACGCACATGGCGATTAGCGTCTGGAGGCATAAGCGCCAGCTTCTGCAAGCCCAGCTGGCCCAAAATCTCCCACAATTGCTGGCAGTTGGGCGACAAAGCCCTACAGACATATTGGCCTCGGCCCAAAGCATGCGCTTGTCCGTCTTGCTGTAGCGTCTTGAAGGGCGACTCTTGCGGCAGAAGCGTATCCGGGCTACATGTGGCGTTTTCGCCCACAATCAGCGCTTTGCCTCCGGCGCGGATGTATTGCAGCCATTGTTGGGCAACGCTGACGGACATATATTTCACATCCGCTAATATGACAAGCGCATAGCGCTGGATTTGCGACATGTTCCATTCCGTCGTCCTGGGCCCATAATCAAACAGCAAATGACAGTCCGCCAGCGCTTTCGTCAATTCCCGCACGCTATTAATATGCCGCGGATGATTATAAAGTCTCTGCAGGGGAAAACAGGCCAGCAAAATCTGTGCGTAGCTTTCATTGCCTTCATACAGGGACGCGTTCCGCTCAAAAAAAGCGCGATATTGGCGCAGCACATCGCCAAATATCTCATAATTGGGCCGCACACAAAATCCGCCGCCATTGCTGAAGGCGGCGCTTTCGGCCATCCCCAATGCCGCGGCATCCGGATTCAGATCCCAGTCCGGATTAGTTATAGGATAGCCGTCCCGTGTCAGCATTATGGGCCGCACATTATCTCCCACACATTGTGTAAGCTTATTTTCAAAGATATTGTCATTGATATGAGAAAGCCAGATGTTGGCGACTATGCGGCGGCGTGTCCGGCCGGGATGTGTGCCAAAGGTGCCAAAAGAGCGTTCAAACAGCAGAAAGTCCACAGGCGGATAGGCCTCCCACACATGCTCTGGACATCCTTCGCCGCCATTGGGAAACACAAAAAAGGGCCGCCGTATTTTTTCGCCTGCCGCCTTCAAGGCCAGTAAATGCCGCTTTACAGTGTCCGCCCAAAACAGCCGGCTATCCACAGCCGCCCGGCCATCCCGGGGATTATTTGTCAAGCCTGGCAATGGCTGCGGATAGACTTTTTCCAGATTATTTTTGTATTTTTGTTTCAGCCATTCGGCAAATGCGTCTTGACAATATCGGCAAAAACAGCGCTGGGAGCCCGCATTATCCACAAAGACGCCGTCATAGCCCACTTCCGCACACAGCCGCACAACTTGTTCGGACCAATAACGCCAATGGGGATTGTTCATACAGCAGGCATAACGAATATTGGGCTCATACGGCGGATATTTGCCCTCTGTGAGCGAATAAAAGAAATGCGGCTGGCCGTCTGGCTCGATTTGCAGCCATGTAACGGGATCTTCCTCCGGCCGCGGCCCCAGCTTGAATTCTGCGGCATATTCCTCCCAATGATCATAAAATTCCCAAAAGCCTGTGCGACGTTCCGGATGCCCCCCGATTGTCATGGCACAGATATACGGCATAATCCATGTGACGCCGCCCTCATGCAAGCGACGGATCATTTCTTGCAGCGCTCTCATGCGCTCCCGTGTTTCAGCCATAGAAAGACGGCGAATGTGCTCTCCCTTGCCATAGGCTTGATTTTCGCCTCCCAACGCCTGAATGGGCCCCCAATTATGTGTCATGACGACATCCTTGCCCAGATGCAAAAGCTGCGGCCGCGCCGCAATCGTCTCTGCCAGCCATCTTTCGTTCCCCAGATGATTGCCGCCATAATCCAGAACATATGTCACGGGCGCACGCGTGAGCACATCCCCCCAAGCCCACAAGGCGAAAGAAAGGAAAGAAAGAAAACAAACGAGATGCATAAGGCGGCCTCCCTGTGCCCGCTAGAAGAAGCATAAATGTTCTGAAAACTGAAAGGCCTGGACGGATACGCGCGTTTAATTTCTGTATTTCTGTGTGTGAAAAATAGCTTTGGCCTTGCCGAATAGCCTTTGGATTGTCCTTTTGCCGCCTCTTACGCGTTGTTGCTATGCATTCGCTTCATAGCCTCTTCCATCGAGCACACATCATGATGTTCCCAAAATCCGGGCGTGGGCTCATCCCAGGGAATGATCACTTCAATGAGGGCAGGCACGCCATCGGCATTAGCAGCTATTGCTTCCTGAATGGCTGGGGCTGCCTTTTCCGGCGTATCCACATAAAATCCGGCTAAGCCAGCGGCTTGCGCGGCTTCGGCATGGCGCCAATTCACCTCAAAATCCACACAATAATAGCGCCCTTCGCGCCCTACTTTCTGGCCCCATTTTATCCAGCCCAGGCAATTGTTATTGAAAACGATATATGTAATCGGCAGTTTATATTGGGCAGCGACGACAATTTCCTGCATTTGCATTTGGAAGGAGCCATCGCCCGTAAGCACAAACACATTTCGGCCCGGCGCGCCCAGCGCCGCGCCGATAGCCGCTCCCACGGCAAAGCCCATACAGCCAAAATCGCTGGCGGAAATCCAGGAGCCTGGCGTGGACAATTGCAGCTCCACAGCCGTCCAGACGCGATTGGCCCCCTCGCCCAGAACAACAACAGCCTCTCGAGGCATCAATTGATTGAGCACACGCAAAAATTGCGCTTGATGCACAGGCCCTTTGCTTTTGGCAATGAGCTGATCCACGAGCGCAGCGTGAGCCTTTCTGCCCTCCGCCACGCGTGTCACAGCTTCGCTATTCTGATAATCGCGCTCTCCCGCAAGCTCCCGGCATATCGCGATGAGCTGTTGTAATGTCAGCGCCGCGTCTCCCAATAAGCAGATGTCAGGGGTCCAATTGCGCGCAAATTGGCCCGCATCCACATTCAAATGGATAAATGTCCGTTCCGGAGGCAGTTCCGGCCAGCCCTTCCCTACCGCAAATTCTTCTATCTGGCTGCCAATCCACAGCCAGCAGTCGGCCTCCTCGAGAAGCTTTTGGCTGCCGCAAGTGCGATTGCAGCCCACGCCCCCGCCATACAGAGGATGATTCTCGGCGATCGCCGTTTTGCCGCTGTTCGTCGTCAAAACAGGCATGGCTAAAAGCTCGGCGAGCTGGCGGACTTCTTCATAGGCGCCGCTTTGATGCACGCCGCGCCCGCAAATCATCACAGGCCGCTTCGCCGCCACAAGCGCATGCGCAGCTTTTTCAATTTCCGTCGGATCCGCAACACAGCGCACGCGGGGCGCTCGCTTATATTCTGGCATTTCCGCGCTCATCCCCCCAATATCAATCGGAACATCCACAAATACAGGCCCACAGGGCGGCGCTAGAGCATGCTTAAAGGCCTGCTGCATAATCCAGGGAATCTTTTCAGGCCGATCCGCGCGATACCACCATTTTACGATATTTGTGACTTGTTCTATCTGATGCCATTCCTGAAGCTCGCCCTTGCCGTATTCGGCCAGGGGCGCATTGGGCGCTATGCAAACAAGCGGAAGCCTGGCGTTCCAGGCTTCGTGCAGGCCCACAAGCATATGCGAAAAGCCCGGGCCCGCTGTGCCCTGACACACGCCTGCTTCGCGCGTGATTTGGGCATAGCCCAGGGCGGCAAAGGCCCCTGCTGTTTCGTGCCGGGCCAAAATGGCCTGAATCTCGCTTTGTTTGGCTAATTCATCATAAAAAATCGCAACGCTATGCCCGCCGGGCAAGCCAAACACATATTTGACGCCCTCCGCGCGGAGCGCTTCAACAATTGCTTGGGCAGCTGTTTTTATCGCCATAATGATTGCCTCACATTTCTATATTTTAATTTTTGGGCTGATTTTTGCTCTTATCTAAAGCGTGTTTGATTGATTTTCTTCTCTGCGCCCCAAAAATCTCCTTTTTTCTTTTGACTTTGTGAAATCATGAACTTTCTTGCCATTTTTCCGTGCCTTGTGTTATTGTATTGCTCAATATCGCCACATTTTCACAATTTCAGAGGGAGGATGATGCGAAAGATGCAAAAAGCAAAATCTGTCATTGGGCTGCTTTTGGCGCTGGGGCTAATGGGCTTAGCCTGGGCTGGCGACATTGTGGATATGCCGACAGGAAATCTTGTTGCCCCGCATAATTTTGAAGTGAATTATATTTATTGGGATGTGGATTTTGGCCCCAAGCCTGCCCCGCAATACATTCACATTTTTGAGGGCTTTGTGGGCGTGACGGATTGGCTGGAATTGGACGCTATTGTGGCAGATGTCCACAATGACGACACATATGTCAAGCTCAATGCGTATGTACGTGTTTTGCCGGAAAGTCCCTCGCAGCCGAGCTTGATTGTGGGCGCCACAAATCTCACATCCAGCGATTGGCCCGGCAATGACAATATCTCTCCCTTCGTGCTCACAGCCTATAATCTTAACACGCCGAAAGCCGCTCCTTCGCTACAAGATCCGCTTGTGCGGCTGCAATTAGGCTATGGCTGGGAAGCGCATGAGGAAAAATTCTTTGGCGGCCTGCAATTTATGTGCACGCCTCAGTTCGGCGGCGCCATTTTCAATTATCAGGGCGCGCCTGCGTATATTGCCGTGTATCGTCCTGTCAAAGAATGGGAGCTGCGGATCGGATTTAAGGACAGCGATCCCTTTTATAGTTTAGGATATTTCGGAAAATGGTAGCCCTTGGCTCCGGCACGGCGGGACGATATTCCATCCCGCTTGCCCCTAATAATTGGCCATAAGCGCTGTTCACATCAAATCAAAAAAGGCACAGCCCCGCTGATTGAACGGGGCTGTGCCTTTGTATGGACATCGCTCTTTTTGTCAACGACGCGCAGGAAAAAAGGAACGCAAGCTTAATTTTTTAAAAAGCTCTGCTCTGTATTTCCTATAAGTCGCACTGTAATTTGCGTGGCATCGGCTTGTCCCAGCCGATATATTTCCCAGGCGCTTTGCAAATAATCAGGCGCCGCGGGCAAAGGCCACTCTTTTTGTGCATAGGCACTGCGGCAGCCTTCTAAAATGCGTCTGCCCACAACATCCACTGCCACAATATCCGTGCTCGCCAGCAGCCCCTTATACGGATATGTAAGGCGGCTTTTCTCGGCCATTTCCAGAAGCGGCACATAGGCCTCGAGCAAATTCAGTTTCAGCTTGCGGCGCACTAGCGGATGGGCGGCTATCTGCGGCAATTGCCCGGGATTTTTGCGCAGCTCTATTCGCTTAACAAGGGGCACGGCAGACAATGTATTCGCCACACAGCCAGCGAAGCCTAATTCAGGATCCGCTTTCAAGCTGGCGACATTTATGAGCACATCCCCATATTGGCTCACAATCCGGCTGAGGCCATCGCGATAGCCTTCGGACTCGGCCCCGAGCACACGTACTGATGAAGGATCCCGATTGATATTAAAGCCCGCACTGAATAAATCTCGCTCATCTCCGCCTAAAACGATGATTTGGCTCGGAGAAAGCCCGATGTTAAGCAGCCGATCCACAATGACCTCTATTGTGCCCACTTGGACAGGATAACGGGCAACATCCGCCAGAATTATTACTGTGTCCGTGGGATTGCAAAATAGCTGCCAGGCTTGTTCAGACGGCTTGCCTGTCAGATTTGTCATTGCCTGATCCACAAGGCGCTCTATCGCTTTGAAGTCAATGCGCCCCTCAGGGAACAAAATGCGGGGCGCCAATAGCCCTTGAGGCACAAAAATTGTCTCACTGCGTACGACATAAACAGTTGCTGGCCCCGGGCTTTCGGGCAGCGCCCAGGCCCGGGCTAATAATCCAATAAATATGCCAAGCCTAATAATTCGGGGGAACATAATTTCGAGTGCAATTGTGCTTTTGTCTTGTCTGACAGCTCAAAGAAGCGTTTGTTGCGCTGCTCTTATTCTCCAATGCACAAAATCTGCAGGATGTGGCGTTCTGATTCTGAAACAAAGCTTGAAATGCGATGCTGAATTATCACGGGAGGAAAAGAAGACAAGAGGACAAAGAAAATAAAATCGGATCCACAGCGCACTGCCGAACAAAAAGAAAAGGCCGAGGCGTTATTTCTGAGCTCACACATATTAAAACGCCTCAGCTTTATCTAGGCTTTCCTCTTAGCTCTGCTTTTCTGTAGCTATATCTTTTATCTCTTTTAATCTACAGGAGAAAAAGCGTCCTTGCCGGCCCCACACAGGGGACATGTCCAATAATCAGGCACATCTTCCCAGGCTGTCCCGGGCAGCACGCCATTGTCCGGATCGCCCTCCTCTGGATCATACACATAGCCGCACAAATCGCATTCGTATTTTTGCATGGCTTCGCTCCTTCAGGGCAATTTTATTCAGAAACACGCATTTTTGTTGTTTTGTTTCCATATTCAATACGCCTATTTCAGGCGAATCAGGGATATGCTTTTATTCATGCTGCGCTTGATTTTATTAATGATCTTCTTCTCGCGTGACGCAATGTTGCCGGAGTTTTTCTCCTATCATGGCGCCTATTTCTCGACATTTCTGCAGCTCTTTGGCCTCAGGCACATACAGGACACGAACCGGCTCTGCCGCCCTTTCGACTTTCATATCTTCCAGGAGATCCGCCGCCTGGCCCACAGCCTCGCCGCTCCAGCCATAGGAGCCAAAAGCTGTCCCGAGCAGATTCTGGCGCTTCAGCCCCCGCAAATATGTCAGAAAATCTGCCACTGTGGGAAACATCTGATTATTTATTGTGGGCGTCCCGACAAGCAACGCTCCGGCCTCTAATAATTCCGTGGCAATTTCGCTGCGATGGCTGGCCGCTAAAGGAAGCTGCCTTACACACGCCCCGGCGGCTTGCAGGCCCTCGGCGTAGGCTTGCGCCAGCAAGGCTGTGCTCCCCCACATCGTATCATACACGACAACAGCTTTCCCCGTGGGCGCCTGCTCAGCCCAATGGCGATAGAGCTGAACAATCCGGCCGATGTTCTTCCGCCAGATAGGTCCATGATCGGGAGCGATAATATCCACAGGCAGATTCATTTCCTGAACGCGGGCCAGCAGTTTCAGCACTAGCGGCGAAAGTGGCAACAGAATGTTGGCATAATATTTCGCCGCCTCGTGTTCCAGGATCCAGTTTGCAATCTCATCGGCAAAGCGTTCGCTTGTGGCCAGATGCATCCCAAAAGCATCCTGGGAAAATAAAATTCTCTGCTCGGGCAAATAGCTGAACATGCTGTCAGGCCAATGCAGCATCCGCGTCTCGAGGAATTGCAATGTCATATTCCCCAGGCTAATTGTTTCGCCGTCTTCCACAGGAACAATCTCCTGTGACAGCGACAGATGCCTGTTTAAGGCCCGCACGCCCAGCTTCGAGGCATATACTTTTTGCGGCTGCACGGCCGCAATCGTTTCTGGCAAAGCTCCTGAATGATCCATCTCCGCATGATTTGACACAATGATGTCAATGCGTGTCGGCTCAATTATGCTGGCAATGCGCCCCATCATTTCGGCAAAAAAAGGACGCTTCACAGTGTCGATGAGCGTGATTTGCTCCGCTAAAATCAAATAAGCGTTATAGGTCGTCCCGCGGCTAGTCTCATAGCCATGAAAATCGCGGATTGTCCAGTCCAGCGCGCCAACCCAAAAGACATTTTCTGTCACGGGAATGGCCTGCAGATGTTTCATTATCGCTCCCCCGAGTTTCATCATTCCGTCAGGCAGGAAAATTAACTCCAAACGAATTTTTTCTTTTGCGAAAATATATTATTTAAAGAGCTGGCATTTTTTAAAGCTTCTCTCTTTAATCCTACCATTTTTTAAAAACGAGCGGCCTTCTGCCAAGCCTCAAAGCTTATCGGAAAGCCGCTCGTTATCGTCTCTATTTGTGTGAAAGCGCCATATTTGCCCGCTTGGGCCTCTATTTTGTTTATTCGCCTGTTCCGCCCACTTCCGCGGGCATTCCTGCCGGCACTGTGAACACGCGCGCGCCCAATTCCTTATCCAGCATCAGCAGTCCATTGCCGTTGTCGCCAATCAGGCGCAGCTTCTGGATAATTGCCTCTGCGCTGGCTTCCTCTTCGACTTGTTCGTCCACATACCACTGAAGGAAGCTTACAGCGGCATGATCCCGCAATTCCAGGGCAATATCCATTAAATGATTGATGCGCGAGGTGACGAATTTTTCGTGTTCCAGCACTTGCTCGAAGGCCGCCAGAGGGGAAGCCCACTCCGTGGGAGGCCCTTCAATGGGCAGCAGCTGGACTTTCCCGCCCCGCTCAATTATGTAATCATAAAACTTATAGGCGTGCAGCACTTCTTCCATCGATTGCACGCGCATCCAGTGAGCAAATCCTGTCAGCCCCAACGCCTCAAAATGCGCCATCATAGACTGATAAAGATATGCCGAATACAGCTCCTTATTGATTTGCTCATTCATTTCTGCCCGCAGCTTCTCGTCCATCATTTTTATTCTCCTTTCCAAAGGCCATGCAAATTGCAATATTCGCGCGCCACGATGCCCTCTGCAGCGACGCAAAATGTTGCCTCCGGCGCCTGGCCCGGCTGCAAATACTGCCGGGCGCATTGCCCATTCGGCAAAATGACTTCAATAAATTCAATATAATGCTCCTCTGTCATCGGATGGGGAACGCTGCCCACGGCAACTTTAACGCCCCCCTCTTCTTTTGTGATAACGGGCACATGCTTTTCTTTAGCCGCGTCAACTGTATTTTCTACGAGCTGCTTCATTGGCTCGCTGCAGCAAATAATTGTCCCCGCGCCCCCATGAACTATTTCCAGCACAATGCCGCATTTGTCACATTTATACACTTCTCCTCTTTGCGCAGACATACGCCCTCCTTGATTTGCGGGTTCAGATTTATTTCCAATATCTCGTATTCATTTGAACAGAGGGGGCGGGGCATGTCTGCTCCGCCCCCCTGATGGCGTTTTATTTAGCTTTCCTGGCCGGGCACAGGCGGACATTTCTTCAAGCACAGGAACCAATCCAGACATTGATATTCTTCTCCCGCCTGCTCCACGCGTTCTTTGGCGGCGCCGCACGAGCCCGGCGGCGGAATAATTACATCCTCGCCCGGCTGCCAGTCCGCCGGCGTGGCAATGCCGTATTTGTCAGACATCTGCAGGGCAATCAGCAGCCGTTTAATCTCCTGCATATTGCGCCCCACAGACATCGGATAATACAAAATTGCCCGCACTGTCGCCTCGGGATCAATAATGAACACGGCCCGCACCGCTTGCGTGTTGCTCGCCTTAGGCTGGATCATCCCAAATTTCTTCGCCACTTCCATCGTCAAATCCGCAATCACGGGAAATGTCACTTCGACATTCTTCATCCCCTTATATTCAATCTTTTCCTTAATAGTCCGCAGCCAGGCAATATGCGCGTAATGGCTGTCAATGGACAGGCCAATCAATTCTGTGTTCAGGGCCTTAAATTCCTCCGCCATCGTGGCAAATGTCATAAACTCAGTGGTGCATACTGGCGTAAAATCCGCCGGATGCGAAAACAAAATGACCCATTTTCCTTTATAATCTTTGGGAAAATCTATCTCGCCCTGTGTCGTCAGCGCTTTAAACGACGGGGCCTTCTCTCCAATCAACGGCATCTGGCGGCATTCTTCCGACATGGCTATCCCTCCTTTTTATTCTTTGCTCCGAATGGAGCGTATGTCCTGTATCCGTAAATGTTATTGTGCTTTTCCGGATCGAACACTTTTATCGTCTCATCATTCCGCTTTCTTGCCTATCATAGGGCTCATAAAAAGCGCATATGTTATAACATCTTTAAAGCTTTTTGAAAAATAGATTAATTCTCTTTGTCTGCGATTGTATCTTGAGAATTATTTTGCTGCTGTTTTCGGCAACGCGGGCAAATTCCTGTAAACTCCATATAGCAATCCAGAACTTGATATTCTGTATGTGGCTGGACAATATCTATATTGGGCTGTGCCAGCTCTATCTTTTCCTTTAATTCTAAATCAGCGACAGCATCACACTGTACGCAACGAATATGATAATGAGGCTCTATTCGTCCATCATAATGACGCTGATGTCCCCCGGGCTCTAACTTCTGTATAAGCCCCTGTTCAGCCAGCAACTCCAGATTGCGATAGACAGTCGCTAAACTGATACGCGGCAGACGCTGGCGCACAATTTCAAATAGCTCGTCGGCTGTCGGATGTGTGCGCAAATGGCGTAATTCCTGCAGGATAATTTGGCGCTGGCGCGTTTGGCGATACGCTCGTTCTGCGTTTTTCATAATGATAATCATTTTTAATTATAATAGTTTCGCTGTGCTTGTCAAGA
>CAZUOJ010000075.1:0-17838 GCA_964622325.1 uncultured Armatimonadia bacterium | reverse complement strand
TCGCCATCTCCTGCTTGCCGACACAGATCCCCGAGCATATTGAAGTGGATATCAGCGCGCTGGAGATTGGCGATTCCATTCATGTGAGCGATATCGTTCCGCCGGAAGGGATAACACTTCTGGCGCATCCAGAAGATGTAATCGTCACTATCACGCCGCCCGTTTCGGCCGAAGAGCTGGAAGTGCAAGTAGAAGAGGAAGCGGAAGTAGAAGTTATCGGCGAAAAGGAAAGAAAAGCGAAAGAGGAGAAGGCGGCGGAGGAAGACAAAGAAACAGCCGATTAGGGGGAATTATCTGCTTTCAGGATTGGACGCTGCGCGATATTCTATAGGCAATCATGTGAGGGACACAGTAGCGGGGAATGTATTGCATTGTAGGCCTCGGCAATCCTGGCGAGGAGTATGCCGCCACACGACATAATGTGGGATTTTTAGTCATCGATCAGCTGGCGGCGCGGCATCAGATTAATCTCGGCCGAAAGCGACATCGTGCGCTTTATGGACGCGGAAAGATTGCGGGCCAGGATTGTCTGCTTGTCAAGCCACAGACTTTTATGAATGACAGCGGCGATGCTGTGCTGCGGCTCCAGCTCTTTTATCAGCTCCAGCCGGCCGATATGCTCATCATTTATGATGATATTGCGCTGGAGCTGGGCGTGCTGCGGCTGCGGCGTAGCGGCAGTGCGGGCGGCCATAAAGGCATGCTTTCTGTGATCCAATATCTGGAAACAGAACAAATTCCCCGTTTGCGTTTAGGCATTGGCCCGCTTCCGGAGGGCCAAACAGCGCTTCAATATGTGCTTTCGCCTTTTTCTGAGGAAGAATTGCCCCGGGCACAAGCAATGATTGCCCAGGCAGCGGAGGCTGTAGAAGCCGTTTTGCGCGAGGGGCTGGAAGCCGCGATGAATCGCTATAACAGTTGAGCGGGGATGGCTGTAAAGGGCTTTTGGCAGTAGAGCGCGGCCAGATACGAAAAGACTTAAATTAGGGCCCTGATGGCGCGAAAATTTCAGCGATTAGATCCGCAAGAGCAACACAAAAGACGCAGGCGCCTGTTATGGGCTGTGCTGTCAGGCGTTGTGGGGCTTATTTTAGCGGCCGGCGGAGTCCTGTATTTGCGCCTGACAAGCGGGCCCGCTTTGCCCCGTTCTGTACAGAAGCGCTGGCAAGAAATGGCCCGGCCAACATCGCCTCCGCCTTCTTCTCCCCCAGCAACGCCCGGCTCCCCAATGCCAAGCTCTGCGGCCGTTCCTCCCGCTGCGGCTCCTCCTTTAAAGGAACAATGGCAGCAATTTCAGCAGGCTGCGCGGCGCGGCGATATGCGTCCGCAAAAGCTGTATATCACAGAAGCTGATTTGAATGCGCAGCTGGCGGCTCAAGCGGCGGCTTCGGCCGAGCTCAAAGAGGCGCGAATTTTCTTTGAGCACAAGCGCGCTTACGCTGTCGCCCGTGTGCATTATAAAGGGCGAGATTGGACGCTTACATTAGCCGTGCAGCCTCAAATCGCCGAAGGCAGTGTTCGCTTTGAAATCGCCGAGGCCTATGTGGGCAAGATGGCCGCGCCAGCCGCCATTCGGGAGCTGTTGCAGCAGGAAATGGCCAAGCGGGGCGAATGGCTGAGGCCTTCCCAAACAGGGATATATGTGGAAAGCCTTGAATTGCAGCCGGGGCTCGCCATTCTCACAGGACGGCCTTATGTTCGGCGTTAGCAGGAGCTTGCGCCGGCGCCAGAGAATAAGAAAAGTATGAAATTGCGGCCGTCTTCGTCGTCCCAGCATTATTATGCGCGTCAGCCCGTGGCGGCTTCTCAGCCGCGAGAAATGCCCATCTCTGTCCGGGGGCGGCAGCTCCGCCTCCTTGTGGATCGCGGCGTTTTTTCGGCGCGTGGGCTGGATCGAGGCACGAAGCTTTTAGCGGAAACAATGGAATTGCCGCCCCGGGCCGAGATATTAGATTGGGGCGCTGGCTATGGCGTGTTGGGCTTACTGGCGGCGCAGATGTGCCCGGCAGGCACAGTTGTGCTTGTGGAAATTAATGAGCGCGCCGCGGCTTTAGCGCAGCAGAATGCGCATCGGCTGGGCTTGCCCAATGTGCAAGTCATTGTCGGCGAGGCTCCGCAAGCGCTTGGGGGGCGCGATTTTGATGTGATCGTGTCCAATCCGCCTCTGCGGGCAGGGAAAGAAGCCGTATTAGCCATTGTGGAATATGCGGCGAAACATCTGCGTCCTGGAGGCGAATTGTGGCTTGTCATTCCCACGAATAAAGGCGCCAAACGCTATTTCCGCTATTTACAGGAACGATTCGGGCAAGCCGCAACAAAAGCCATCTCGGGGGGCTATCGTGTTTTGTGGGCAAAGCAGGCTTCTGGCGATGTGAACACATAGCATTTTGGAGTGTCAGCGATGTTAGCGCAAGACAAGGCGCAGCCGCCTTCCCGGGAAGAAATATTGTCGCGTTTGCCACATTTATTTGGAGCGCGTTTTGATCGTTCTTTAGAAAACGCTGTAATTGTGCAGGCGCCGGGAAGGCTTAATTTGCTGGGCGAACACACAGATTACAATGGCGGCTTTGTGTTGCCGATAGCTATTAATCGCTATACAATCATCGCCGCAGCGCCTGCCAAGCATCGTGTGCGCGTATGGACAGAGGCGCTGCAAGAACAGGATATATTTGAGCCCTGGGATTTGCGGCGCGATAGCAAGCGTTTATGGGTTAATTACATTCGGGGTATCGTATGGGTGCTGGGCGCGCCCTATGTTCCTGTGGAAGGCGCAGATATGCTGATTGTAGGGAATCTGCCTCTAGGGGCGGGCGTTTCTTCTTCGGCGGCTTTAGAAGTGGCAGCTGCCCTCGCTTTCTTGGATTTAGCGAAGCGTGAATTGCCCCGCCGAGAATTAGCGTTGCTATGTCAACGGGCCGAAAATGAATTTGTGGGCGTGCAATGTGGGATAATGGATCAATTTACAGTCGCTTTGGCGGAAGAGGGGCATGCGTTATTATTAGATTGCGCCACACTGGAAACACAAGCTGTGCCTCTGGCAGGCGATGCGCCTGTCTTTTTTGTGCTGGACACAGGCAAGCCGCGCACGCTGGCAGCGTCGGCTTATAATGAGCGCCGCGCGCAATGTGAAGCCGCCGCTCGCTTTTTTGGGCAGGAGTCTTTACGCGCTGTGACGGCAGAAATGCTGGAAGCAGCCAAAAACAAGCTGGATGAAATTCTGTATCGGCGCAGCCGCCATGTATTGAATGAAAATGCGCGTGTGCTGGAGGCTGTGGAAGCCATGAAACGAGGGGATTGGGAGCGCTTTGGGCAGCTATTACAGGCTTCGCATGCCAGCTTGCGCGATGATTACGAAGTGAGCTGCGCGGAATTAGACATCATGTGTGAGGCGGCGCTGGAGCAATCTGGCTGTCTAGGGGCGCGGATGGTCGGGGCTGGCTTTGGGGGCTGCGCGATGGCCGCTGTGCGCCCCGAAGCAGCAGACTCCTTTGCGGAAAAAGTGGGGGAAGCCTATCAAAAGAAAACAGGCCTGCAGCCCCGCATTTTTGCTGTGCAGGCGGCGGCTGGGGCCACGATTGTTTCCTCTTGAGGCAGAGCGATGTTAACAGCACAGATGATCAAGGATTGGGCGCTTCGCTGGGGTGCGGATGCTGTAGGCATTGGCTCCCTGGATCGTTTTGCGGGCGCGCCCAAGCAATGTGATCCGCGTTACATCTTCCCGGAGGCCCAATCCATTATCGGATTAGCCTTTCGCGTGCATCGGGGCCTGTATCGGGGGATAGAGGAAGGCACATGGTTTGCTGGGCTGCCGTCAATGGGCTATGCCAATATCAATGATGTCTTCGCGCCCTTTACATTGCGCCAATTAGGCAGTCTGATTGAAGATGCCGGCTATGAGGCTGTGTTGTTTCAGAATACAGCCGTACGGCTGGGCTGCGGCGCTGGGGAGGCTGTAGCGGAGGGGCTGCCCCAGCCAGATGTGTTCATGCATTTTCGCATCGCTGCCTATATCTGCGGCATGGGAGAAATTGGCTGGAGCAAAATTTTCTTAACGCCCCAATTTGGCCCTCGACAGCGTTTTGCTTTTATTCTGACGGATGCGCCGCTACAGCCGGATCCACTAATGAAGCCCGGGACATTGTGCGATCGCTGCAAGCTGTGTGTGAAAGAATGCCCGGCGGGCGCCATCAGCGCCGAGGAGTTCGTAGAAGTAGAAGTAGCTGGGCAAAAGCTCGTCTGGGGCAAGCTCGATGAGCTGAAATGCACAGCTGTATATCAGGCCGGCACGAAGGAATACAATCCTTTTATGTCGGCGGAATTGGCAGAGAAAATCGATCAATTATTGCAAATGCCGCCGGGGCCCGAACGCGAAAAAATGCTGTCCTATGTGGGCGATGTCTGGCGAATGATTCGTCAAGAGCTGCCGTATTGCCGCAATGCCTGGGAAAGCTATCATCATCCGAGCGCAATTTGCGGCGCCCGCGGCTGCCAGCGCGCCTGTTTTATCCATCTGGAGCAACAGGGGAAGCTCAGCAACAAATTCCACAGGCCTTTTCGCCTCCGAAAGCCCTGGAAGCTGGCGCGCTGATGATTGGAAAACGGATATGCCGGCCGAAACAAGCGACATTCGTTTCTAGTCAGGAGGGGCAACAATGGAACGCGCAGAGGAAGTTGCGCTGAAATTAGAACGCGTGCGGCGTTTTATGGCGGAAGAGGGCCTGCAATCCATTGTGCTGGGGGGAGCGACAAATTTTGCCTGGATCACAGCCGGAGGCGATGCTGTCGTGGCCTTAGCTTCCGAACGCGGCGTGGCCTCTTGTGTGATAACGCCACAGATGCAATATGTTGTGACGGACAATATTGAGGCGGGCCGTTTAGCGGAGGAAGAATTAGTCGGGCTGCCGTTTGCCATCATTCAGGATGAATGGCATAAGGAAAATCTTAATGGGCTGATAAAAAGCGTGGCGCGCAGCCCCATAGGCGCCGATGGCTCCTGGCTGCCCGGCGCCCGGGATTGCGGCGCGCAGCTGGCGCGCTTGCGCTGGAGCCTGCTGCCGTCAGAAATTGAGCGTTATCGCGCCCTGGGCGCCGATGTCTCTCGTTGCCTCACTGAAACAGCTTTGGAAGTGCAGCCAGGCCAGACAGAACATGAAATCGCGGCGCTGCTAACGGGCAAGCTAAAAGCGCTAAACATTGCGCCCAATGTAATTTTAATTGCTGCCGATGAGCGTATTGCCCGCTATCGGCATCCGCTTCCTACGGCGAAAGTGCTGCAGCGCTATGTCATGCTTGTCGCCTCAGTTCGTCGCCATGGCCTGCAGGCTTCCGCCACGCGTATCGTGCATTTCGGCGCTGTGCCCCCAGAGCTGCAGCGCAAACATCAGGCGGTCACGCTCGTGGATGCCTGTTTCAATCTGGAAACAAAGCCAGGAGCGTGCGTGGCAGAAATTTTTGCTAAAGCCCAACAAATGTACGCCGACACAGGCTATCCCGAGGAATGGCGTCTGCATCATCAAGGCGGCGCTACAGGCTATGCCGGCCGGGATTACAAAGCTACGCCCCAGCTGCAGGAATTCGTTTTGGAGAATCAAGCCTTCGCCTGGAATCCCTCCATTACAGGCACAAAATCCGAAGACACGATAATTGCCACACAGAAGGGGCCCGAAATTATCACGCCCGCTTATGAATGGCCAATGCTGGAAGTGGAATATTTGGGCCAGATATTGCCGCGCCCTGATATTCTCGTTCGCTAAGCTCAATTCTGAGACAAAGAACGGCGGGGGCAGGAACAGGACGCTTTCGGGCGGAAGAAATTTTTATTCCGTATGTTTTATGTTTTCCCAATAAGCGGCAAAGATGTTTCTCAGGCCCCAAAAGGCCTTCTCACAGCTTGCACACGGCCCGCTTTTTGTAAAGGCGCAATCAAGCCGCGCGGGGGGAGGCCGAAATCATTCGCAGCGCCATAATCTCTGCCGCCAGGCGAAGATTAGCATTCTGCCGCAAATGCATCTTCATATCCTCCAGATAAGTGCATACACGGCGACAGGCATCAATAGGATACAGGGGCGCCAGACGCCGCAAATCCTCCCGCCGATCGCTGTTGATGATATAGGGCGACGCGGGATCTGCGGCCGCCACAATTAAATCGCGGAACCAGGAAATTAAAATATCCAGCACATCCCGCAGACATGTGCGCAAGATGCGATCGCGCCGGGCCTTGAGCACTCTTTCCGCCATTTCCGCTTCGGCAGTGGCCAGCCACAAACGTTCGGCGGCACTGAGCAGCCGTTCTCCGCATTTCAGACATTCCAGCATGGGCTTGCCAGGCAAAGCCGCGCATAAATCCAAGAGCTCCTGACGGATTTGCATCATTTCAGGATGTTCTAACATCCGAATGGCCCAGCCCACGCGCCCGCCCGATAGCGCGACGAGGGATTGAATTTGTTCAGGGAGGATGTGAGGATAATGTCGGGCCAGGCGTTCCAGGGCCTCGCGAGCAGGGACAGGATTAAAATGAATGAGCTGGCAGCGGGAAATAATTGTGGGCAACAGAGATTGCGTTGTGGCGGCTGTGAGAATAAAAATCGTGTGCGGCGAAGGCTCCTCCAATGTTTTCAAAAGCCGATTGGCAGCTTCCGGATTCATTGTTTCGGCACTGATGAGAATGTATATTTTGCGCCGCGCCTGCACGCGCTTCAGGGCGTTGTGAGCGATTAGCGCTTCGATTTGGGAAACGCGAATCATGGCGCCTTCAATTTCCACAAATTCCGGCGCATTCTCGCTGTCGCTTTCGTTTTCCGCAGGCTCGTATAATTCATCTTCCCCTGTCAACGAGAGCAGGGGATGAACAATCAGCAAATCCGGATGTGATTGCCTGTTGAAATGCAGACAATTGGAGCAGGCCTCACAGCAATCCACAGCCTCCGAAGAAGGAAAACTCTGGGCGCGTTCGCAATTCAGCGCTTTGGCGAATTGGAAGGCTGTAAATGTTTTGCCGCAATTGGCAGGCCCTACAAAAAGATACGCATTGGGCAGGCGCTCGGAAAAAATAGCCTGCCGCAACAGCCGCAAAGGCTCCTTATGTCCAATGACATCGGCAAACATTGCTCAAACACATCTCTGTCCCAAATTATTTGGCTATTGTATTATGAAGCCCACGACATGGAGAAAGCTCTTTCCAAGCAGCTTCAGGCGCAGACATGTCATAAAATGTGCTCAGAACGGGCAATAATTTCCTCTTGCATTTTGTCCGACAGATGCACGAAATAATCCGAATAGCCTGCAACGCGCACGAGCAAATCCTGATATTGCTCCGGATGAGCCCGTGCGGCCAGCAGCGTCTCGCGGCTTACAACATTGATTTGAATTTCGAAGCCGCCGCGCCGCATATATGTCTCAATCAGATGCTGCAACGCACGTCGTGTCGTTTCCTGCCGAAATAAGGAGGCAGGGAATTTGACATTGAGCACAAGGCCTCCGAGAGCCCGCCGATGCGGCCAGGCTGTCGCGGACATAATCGCGGCTGTGGGGCCACATATTTCGCGCCCCTGGGCGCCGCCTGCGCCATCGGCTAAGGGCCAGCCAGCCAGGCGGCCATCGGGCGTGGCGCCTGTTTCTGCTCCCAATCGTTCATGCATTATCCAGCAAAAAAAGCCCGGCACATAGCGATGCCCGCCGATGCGCTGCGCCTCTGTGGCGTCCATCAAAAACAGGGCCCATTCGCGGGCCAGGGAATCTGCTTCCGCATGATTATTGCCATAATGGGGCAACTTGTGAAGAATATATTGCCGAATATCCTCGTGGCTTTGAAAATTATCCTGTAAAATTTGCCAGAATTCTGGCAGACTCAATTTTTTCGTCTCATATACAAGCACCCGCACTGCAATAAGACTGTCCACAAGATTAGCCAGCCCTACAAAGGAATTTTCAATCCAATTATATCGTGCCCCGCCCCGATCAAAATCCTGGCCCTTTTCCAGACAATCAGCAATAAAACAGCTCGCCAGGGGGAAGCAGCCCGTGTGGGCGCGCTGGCGCCAGACTTTGTCCAGCTGTGCGGCCGCGTGGGCAATTTTAGCGCGCAAATTTTCCCGCACAGCCTCCTGGAAGGCCTCAAAATCCTCTGGCGCAGGCCTTTGTCCTTCCGCCACCTCCTGCAAAACATCCAGAAGCCCTTGCACACAGTTGAAATAAGGGGCTGTCACCCATATATGCGAGGCGCCACAAATTTTTATCTCCACACATGTGGAATTCATATAATTATAGCTATCCGCCTCACTGACGCCATAATCGCGCAACGCTTCAGGGATTAATTCGTCATTAAAGAAGGCGGGATCGCCAATGCCTGTGGCAAGCATTTGCAAGGCAAAATCCATTAATTCTGGCGGCGTATGCTCGTTCCAGGCCAAGCCCACAGTTGGATACACGAGCCTTGTCGCCCAGCGCGCCGCCAGAGCCAGATATGTTAATTCATTCGCTACGGGCTGGCCGTAGCGATTGCGTCCCCCTATCATTACAGCGACAGCCGAGCCTGGCCAGAGAATCCGATTCAGTTGTATATACAGGCAGCACAGGAGCTCCAGAGCCTTTTGCGGCGTGATCCGTCCAGCTTGCCGATCCGCCTGATAAAATGGCCACAATGTTTGATCTACGCGCCCCGGACATGTGAGAGAATGATCTTCCCCAAACCATAAAGCAATTATTGTCAGAAACATTAACTGCAATGCCTCGCGAAATGTCCGTGGCGGCTCCGTGGCTATATGTTGGCAGATGCGCGCCGCTTCACGCCATTCCGCAGCGCCTTCGGCATCTTTTTCCGCCATGGCCAGGCATTCTTGGCCGCAGCGGGCGATAAAATCCGAAAAGGCGTCCATCACAATCTGACAGGCGTGATAGAATGCCCGCTGTTCTGCCGTTAAATTCAAGCGCTGCAAATGCTGGCCAATTTCCTCTTGTATTCCCCGCACGCCCACACGAAACAGCTTCTCGTAATCTGGCTGGAAGTGGCCTGCATCGCCTCCGGGATAAGGCGGCATTGTGCTCAATAGGCGCTGCGCCTCTTGCAAAGCCGCCTGTTCTGACTCTTCAGGCTCACGAAAGCGAGGCTTGCCGGGAAGCAGTTCGCCTGGCTCCATGTCAAAAGGCATTGCCGCTAAGCGCGCGGCACAGCGCCGTGCCCGCCACAGCAGCCAATTCTCTGACTCCGTATGAAGCTGCCAGGCGTGGGCATCGGCCATAATGATCTCCGGAATGGAGGGCGGCGGCAACTGCTGGCAAGCCAAAGCGTGTTCGCGCAGCGCCTGCAAACGCGGCGGCAATTCCAGCCCAATTTTTTCCCCTGAAGTCGGAAGCACGACAGAATCGATAGAGAACATGGCTGTCCTTTCCCCCAAAGCTTCTATTAAAGTAAAGGGGCCACTTTAAACAGACGTTTTTCCTCATAAATTAAACATTAAAACAAATTTTACGAATGCTCCAAGAGCTATTTGTTATGTTGTTTCCAGCACAATTTCGCGAATATCTTGCGCCACTAAAGAAGGCTTGCGATCCGCATCGACAATGGCGGCGCGGGCGCCCATCAAGCGGGCATATTCCAGAAAGCCTTCACGCACGCGCAAATGAAAATCCAGCGATTTTTGTTCAAAGCGATCCGGCAATTCGCCCCGCTTGCGGCGCAGGCCAACGAGAGGATCCAGATCCAGAATAATAAGCAGATCGGGCTGCAAGCCGCCTGTGGCAATGTTGTTCAATGTTTCCAGTATTTGGGGATCCAGGCCGCCGGCAAAGCCTTGATACACAATCGTAGATGAAGCATAGCGATCGCTGATAACGATATGCCCTGCCTCCAGCGCTGGCCGGATGACTTGCAACACATGTTGAGCACGATCCGCACAGAACAAAAAGGCCTCTGTCAGCTCATGCATTTCGGCAAACGCGGGATTGAGCAGACAATGCCGTATCGCCTCGCCGATGGCTGTCCCCCCGGGCTCCAGCGTGAGCACGACTTGATAGCCCTCCTTTTCCAGGGCCTCCGCTAATAGCCGCGCCTGCGTGCTCTTGCCGCAGCCCTCCACACCATCAAATACTATAAAACGGCGTTGCAGAGCCATTTTGCGCCTTCGCATAAGGATACGCAAACAGCCGTCTGGAAGGACGGCTGTGCATGCCCTTGCTTATTATTCCCTTTTGCGTTGCAATGTGCAGCCTATCCGGGCAAAATCATCACACGCCGATGAGGCTCTTTGCCCACACTTGTGGAACGCATATTATGGCGGGCAATGAATTCATGTTGCAAGCGCCGGATATAGGCATTTTGCGGCAGCAGCTCCACAGAACGATTGCTTTCCAAGACGCGCTGGAGAGCTTCTTCGGCCTCCTTGAGGGCGAATTCCTCGCGGGCCGCATCGGCTGTTGTGAAAATCCGCCGCAGCGCCTCACTGATTTGTGTCAGCGTGTTGCTGTGCACGATTTCCAGCGGCACGCCCTGCGTGCCATTTTCATACAGATGGCGCGCCTCCGCCTCCAGCGCTAATATCGCATCCGCTTCCTGAGGCTCTTTGACGATTGTCACTGGCAAGCGTAATTGCTGAATAGCTTTTTCCACTTTGCGGCGCGGCACGCCGCGCAAATAAATCCGCGAGGACGCTCTTTGGGCGCGCCGCTCCGCCATCTCCTGCCGTAAACGTTCCAGATGATCCGTTTCGCTCGCCGCTGTCCCGCCCTCCACATATTCCTTTTGCACAACGACATAGCCGCCTTCCGGCCGGCGCTCTCGCACTTCCGATTGCACTTTTCGCCCCGCCAATAAAGCGTCCACTGTCTCCGCTACATTATGATGGATGGCCAGCACATTCAAATCGCGAATTTCAATCACTGTATCAAATGTCGGGGGCGCCTTGCGCTCCAGCACTGTCTTTTGCGTGCCCCGTTTGCGCGCTTCCTCATCGCTGAGCGTCACGGCTTGAATGCCGCCAATCAAATCCGCCAGCGTCGGATTCGACATCAGATTTTCCAGATTATTGCCATGTGCCGTGCCGATGAGCTGTACGCCGCGTTCTGCAATTGTCCGCGCGGCAAAGGCGTCTTCCGCCGTCCCAATCTCATCGATGACAATGACTTCCGGCATGTGATTTTCCACAGCTTCAATCATCACGGCATGTTGCTGGGAGTTATTGGGCACTTGCATCCGCCGCGCCCGCCCAATTGCCGGATGCGGCACATCTCCATCCCCGGCGATTTCGTTATTTGTATCCACAACAATGACGCGCTTGCCAAATTTATCCGCCAGCACGCGGGCCGTTTCGCGCAGCTTTGTGGTCTTGCCCACGCCCGGACGGCCCAGAAGCAGAATATTGCCGCCCTGCTCAATCACATCGCTGATGATGTCAATTGTGCCATAGACAGCGCGTCCGACGCGGCATGTCAAGCCCACGACTTCGCCCACGCGATTGCGAATGGCAGAAATGCGATGCAGCGTCCGCTCTATGCCGGCGCGATTATCCCGATCAAAAGGCCCTACACGCGCCACCACATAATCTATATCGTCTTGCGTGGCTAATTCCTCCCCCAGATATTCATAGCCATTCACAAAACGAGCCTCCACAGGCCGCCCCAGATCAATCACTACTTCCAACAATGCGCTTAATTGCGGATGCTCTCGCAAGCGCTCCTGTATCCGCGGCGGCAAGATTGGAAGCAACAAATCCAAATTGTCAGTTATAATGGGCTCAGACGACATATTGCCTTTCTGCTATCCCTCCGCATTCTTTTTCTTGTCTCATAACTAATTATACCCTAATTTTTGGAATCAGACTATTTCCTTTTTATTTTCCGAAATCTTTATACACAATTCTCCTCAACAAATTTTTTCTTTTGTTGCAATATTAAAAATTTTCATATCATGCGACGGCTTTTCATCACTTTGTAAACACGTTCCGTGGCGATGTGGACAGCGGCTTCTGTCAGGGAAACGCTGTGTTCTTGCGCAAATTGAACGGACAAATCAAAATTTTCGCCAATCTTGCGACGACATGTATCCAGGACATCCTCTTTGCTGGGCTTGATGGCCGAAAGCGAGCTGGAATATTCCAGCATGGAAGCGATAACGCCGCCCGCATTCGCCAGAATATCTGGCACAACATGAATGCGGCGTGCTTGCAAAATGTCCATCGCTTCTAAAGTTGTGGGCATATTTGCCGCTTCGACAATAAGCTTGGCTTTGATTTTATCCGCATTGCGGGCCGTAATCACATCGCCTGCCGCGGCGGGAATCAGACAATCCACATCTGCTTCAAACAGGGCCTCATTTGTAAAAGGCTGGGCATCCGGAAAGCCCGCCACTGTTTTATGGACATTTTCGTAATCCAGAAGATTTTGAATATTCAAGCCTTTTTCATCAAAAACGCCGCCAAAGAAATCTGTAATGGCGATGATTTTGCAGCCCGCTTCGGCCAGCCCCTCGGCGAGCGGCTTGCCCACATTGCCAAAGCCCTGAATAGCCACACGAGCCTGGGATGGCTCCAGGCGCAAAAATTCCTGCATGGCCCGCAATGTAATATAGCAGCAGCCCAGGCCTGTAGATTCTTTGCGGCCCGGCAGCCAGCCTGGCGTCCCCTCAGGCTTGCCCGTCACAGAGGCCGGATCCAGCGTTTCATTATATATAAACGCCATTTCATCGGGCCCTGTGCCCATATCCGGGGCCGGCACATAAATATGACTGCTGAACACATCCCGAAAATTTTGCGCATAATATTCGACAGCATCCAGCGAAATAATTTTTTCAAATTCCAGATCGCGTTTGGGGCCCCGGCCAAAACGCCGATACATTTCTGGCATATCCACGCGTATGCCTGTCTTGCCCCCGCCAAATTCAATATCGCAGGCAGCGCATTTTAGTGTCATCAGCCGCGCCAGCTCGATTGTCTCCCAGATAGTGACATCTGCGGCCAGACGAATGCCGCCTTTAAAGGGCCCGCGTGCATTATTGTGCAGGGCCAGCACGCCCACAAAATTGATGACTTTGCCTAATATCTTGCACGGAATACGAAAAGCTGTCACTTGTTGCGGCGTGACCAGCTCCATAACCTCGTGTTGCGGCAAGCCCATCCGTTCCCCCGCGCGCTGCATGAGCGCCCGAGAGCGTGTGAGGGGCTCTCGATTTTGCAACACATTTTCCATTTCGCTGTCATAATCGAAATTGGGCAAATATTCAGTACACGCTGGCATAAACACACTCCTTCAGTAATTTATTGGGCTATACATCCTGCTAAAAAATAATGGACACCCGCGAGGGCGTCTTGGAATGTTTTGCTGTATTTTTTCATACGACTTTTTGCGTCAAATATGTTCATATATATCCATGTACTGTTCTGCCTCAATGTTCTGTATTAATAACAATTTACAGGTTGCTTTTTCTCCTGCCTCCACAAATAAAATCAGATTTAATCGCTGCTTTTTATGGGCCGGCTGTTACGCCGTATCTGTTGTACCCTAAAACTGAGACAGGCATTTCCCTTTTCCACGGCTTGGAAGCTATTTTCCTTGCTTATGTGTTTTTCCCCCGCGCGGAAATACGCCACACATCCCGCACTACGCCCTCTTGCACAATGTACATCTCTTCGTAAAGATTCAGGCATGTGCAGATGCGTGGCGGAATCAGGCGCACTTTATCGCCTATTTTCAAGCCAGCCGCCGCCGCGTCCAGATAGCCATGCTCGTCGTTTATCTTGCGCACGCGCGGCAACGGCTCGGGCAGAGGCTGCTCGCCCTCTTCTGTGACGACAGAAATCAGCACGCCATAGCCCTCTGTCAGGGGCGTCACTTGTTGCGCCAGCGCTTTTGTTCCGGCATCAATGATGACGCGTTCAGGGGCAGGATGACTGATGACAGTGGCCAGCACTGTCGCCGCCACCTCTGCTCGTGTACATGTGCCCAAATCCACTTGATTATGATCATTCAGACAGTATGTGCCCGAACGAATTTCCGTCAGGCCACAGCCGGCCTCGTAGCGTCCTGCTGTCGGCGTAGAGCCGCCACTGATGCGTTGCATATTATGCCCGTCGCTTCGCAATTCCGCGGCAATAGCCGCCAGCGTGGCGCCTTCCTTTTGGGCAAAAGCGCGTCGTTCTTCCTCTGTGCGACATTGATATGCGCCGGCGGCATAAGCCATTATGCCGATAAGCCGTAAGCCAGGCTGAGAGGCGATTTGACGGGCAAAGGCGCGTGTTTGTTCAGGCGCCACGCCGCAGCGCCCTGCACCTGTATCCACTTCGATTAATACATCCAGTTCCAATCCCGCGGCGCTCATCGCGTGGGAAAGCTGTTGCGCGCCGACAAGGCTATCCACAGCCACAGAAAGCTTTGGAACGCGCCGCGCCAGAGCCACAAGCCGCCGCATTTTTGTCGGGCCAATCAGCTCGTTAGCGATAAAGATGTCCTCAATGCCCGCGTCCGCCATTGCTTCCGCCTCGCCCAGCTTGGCGGCTGTCACGCCCACGGCTCCCGCCCGGATTTGCATGTGAGCAATTTGTGGCGTTTTATGCGCCTTGATGTGGGGACGGACAGCCAGCCCTGCCGCTTCGGATGCCATCTGCAGCCGCAAGATATTGCGCTGCAGAATATCCACATCCACAAGCAAAGCCGGCGTATCTATGGCTGCCAGCGGCTGCCCGATTATTTCCACATGCATCTCGTCCCTCTTCTCTAATTCCGTCCGCAGCAGAAAGCCACAGGCTGCTTCGCGGCGCGTATTTTAGCTGTCTATTTCTCTTTGTGTGAGGCAAAGCCAACAAGAAACAAACATTGTCTTGCCGGCGGAGCCCTGTGTTAGGCTGAAGACGCCGCGGCCATATATTATGTTCTGCGTCTTATATGTCCCGATAGACTTTTCCGCCCAAAAGGGAATCAATTTCTGTATTCACGGTATGTCGCGGCGGGCGGCCGGCCATACAGGCTTTAATGTCATCCATGATTTTGTAGCGAATATCCCAGCCGGCTTCCACTGACATCCAGCCGATATGGGCCGAAAGAGTCACATTCGGCGCGGAGAAAAGCGGCATATCCGGCGGCGGCGGCTCTTCCTCATACACATCAATTCCGGCGCCGGCAATCCAGCCCTCGCGCAACGCTTTCGCTAAAGCTTCTGTCCTCACAAGCCCGCCGCGGGCTGTATTGATTAAAAAGGCGTTCTTTTTCATCATTCGCAGCTGAGGCTCATCGATCATATAGCGCGTCTCATCATTGAGCGGCGTATGCAGTGTGATAACATCCGCCTCGCGCAGCACTGTCTCTAAATCGTAAATCTGTTCCAGCCCCAAAGCGCCCTTTTGTCGCTCATCGATGTAGGGATCGCACACCATAATTTTCATTCCCATTCCCCGCATCATCCGCACAACGCGCCCGCCTATGCGGCCACAGCCGATCACGCCCAATGTCTGCCCAAAAAGCCGATGCACTTCGCCCATCGGCGTAAAATTCCAGATGCGTTTTTCAGAGGCTTCCTTTAAAACTTCATAGCTTGTGAACAGCTTGCGCACACAACACATAATTAAAGCCACAGTCTGCTCCGCAACTTCTGTGGCGCAATAATCCGGCTGATAGGCAAAACGGATCAAATGCTTTGTGCAGGCCGCGACATCCACATTGTCATAGCCAATGCCGTGACGGATGAGCAGCACGCATTTTTCCAGGCTGGCAATAACTTCCTCATCAAATTTCGCCATATTCACGACGATAATGTCCGCATCTTTAATTTTAGCGATGAGCTCTTCTTTGGGCGCTTGCTTGAGCTGATAATATTCAAAAGTCACATTCGGCATCTGGGCAAATTGCTCCGCCTCCCAATCCAAATCAGTTTCAATATAATCCGTCACTACAATCTTCCAGTGTTTCAACGCAGCCACTCCTTTTAGCTTCATTTGATTTTCTTATTTAGAAATTTAAATATAAGCGATTTGGGCGCAGAATAAAAGAGGCTGATTTGATTAAGAGCCCGGATGGAGGACAACTCCCGAATGGGCCTGCGCTTATGCTCCGTATCTGGGAGACAAGGGCGGATGCTTCGGAAAACAAACAAAGTGTCAGCGCTAAAACATATTACATTAAGGGCGCAATCTGCCAAAAGCCGATTCAGGCGTTACAGGCATTGTTTTGTGTGAGCGGAGGGACAAATCCTGGCCTTGAGGGAGGCTGGGCTTAGCTTTTGGGCTGTTGTTTTGCCTCTTGCAGCATCGGAGCCGCTCCGCTTTTTCTTTTGTAAATGTATGTGGGTCCCGCATACGAATCAGGAACAATGCGTACGAGCATAAAATTCTGCTCCAGCTGTTTCGTGAGAAATTGGCGCAAGGCTGTGCCCTGAGCATAGCGGCCGCTGTGTTCCATCCAGCGCCATGTCTCCTCGCTCATCACCGCATAATTCAATTGGGACAGCAATTCTTGCAAAATTTCTTTATTGTAATAATGAGTTTTGCTGCGCAGCATCGCCGTATCCTGTGTATCGACATAATGATAGAGTTGAAATGTCAGCAAGGGATGCAGCAGCCGGCCCGCTTGAAGGAATTGATGCGGATCATCCAATGAGAAAATGAGCTCCTCGGCAGGAACAATCTCCTGAATAGCCGCAGCCCCGCGCTGGATTCGTGGCGCGATGTTGCCTGGCGATTGTAATTGGCCAGGCAAGCCATTAGCCCATAGCTGCACACCGATAATAAGCACGGCACATGCTGCGTATTGCGCAAAAGCCTCTTTGGAATTGTATCGCTGCGCCATCCGAACAAAAACGACAGCCGCCGTCACGACAAGCGGGAAAAAAATGTAAAAATCCATCAGATAGTGCAAACTGAAATGAAAGCCAATTATGGCCGCAAGGCGAGCCGTGAAGTTAGCGGCGGCGGAGCCAAGGAAGAGCAACAGGCCTTGCTGACGCTGACAAAGCGCTCCCCATTCTTTTCTGTCCGTCACAAGCCGCCAGACAAAGAGGCCTAAAGCGGGCCCCATTAAAAGCAGCGGCGCAGTGTAGGCGCGTAAAAACATCATCAATTCCCAGGCCAGTTTTTGTGGCGAAAACATAGCTCCCGGATCCTTAGCATAGGGCCCCCCGACAACAGCTTCTGGATGCATCATGCCATAAAGGAGCGTTCTCACAAAGTGTACTGGCGCTTGCCAGTAAAAATAAAGGCACACAGCCAAAAAAAAGAATATGCCAGCGCCTGCAGCCAAAAAAGCGCTTGGAAATGAAAAACGCCGTTGCCGCAGCCATGCATAGCCCCACAAAACAAGGGCGATGGGCAACAAATCAAAGCGGCATAACACGATTCCTGCGGCGGCGATGGAAGCCAGCATATTATGCCAAAAGCGAGGCTGTGAAGATGTCAAGCCATATAAGGCGAGCATATAAAAGAAAGCGGTTGGCGCGATGGCAAGCGCCCGATAATAACGCACGGCGGCTTCTAAACTGAATACAAATTGTGCTAATACGAGCAAAACAGCCCAGGGGCCGGCAAGCCGGCGCGCTGTGAGACAGGCCAAGAGCAATGTGAGCAGCGTAAAGAAAACGGCCGTATAGCGGGCTAATAAGAAATCTGGCCCTCCAATTGCCTGCGGCAAGCCATATAGCAAATATAGCAACGGCAGCGTTTTCATATGCAAATCGACAAAGGGCTGCCTGCCTTTTGTCAGCATTGTCCAGCCGCCATAAGGATAATCGCCCTCATCAAAAACAGAAGCGGCATGCTGGACAACAAATGTCGCTATCGCCAGGCCAACGACAAGACAAATTCCTAAAGGAAAATAATAAAGACAATTTCGTTTTAGCATCTCGCTGAGAACTCCGATGAAGCTTGG
>CAZUOJ010000074.1:0-17994 GCA_964622325.1 uncultured Armatimonadia bacterium | reverse complement strand
CATCTATGCGCCGAATCAAGCCAGCAGCTTTTATGATGAGCTGGGGATTGTGGGACGAAAATTCTTGCGCAATGGCTGGCGAGGGATTGTGGCGATAGATATGGTGATGAAGGCTGTATTGGAGCTGCGGCCCTATGAATTAGAGCCCGGCGCCTGCGATGCGGCCGCAGAAATCAGCGTTCGGGAGATCCGCGAAACAATCGCCCGGGACGGCGATTTGCTCGCTACGCTGAAGAAAATTGCGGAGCGCTTCTCCGCCATTCCGATTGATCGCTCGCGGCGCCGTCCCATTATTGGTCTTGTGGGCGAATTCTATGTGCGGGCGAATGATTTTTCCAATCAAAATCTCATTCGCCAGCTGGAAAGCCTCGGCGCGGAAGTCTGGATGGCGCCTGTATTTGAATGGTTCCTGTATCGCAATTTCCGCCGCGATATGCGCGCCCGTCTGGATGGCGATTGGCGGCTTGTCCTGAAAAATAAGCTCACGGATCGTGTCATGCGGAAAGATGAGGCGGAGCTGGCCCATACGATGCGCGATTTGCTCGCCAATGCCGAAGAGCCCGCCAGCGAAGAAATCCTAGCAATGGCAGCGCCCTATATTCATAAATCCTTTGAGGGCGAGGCCATTATGACAGTGGGCAAGGCTGTGGATTTTGCGCGCAAGAATTTGTCGGGCATTGTCGCCGTGATGCCCTTTACATGTATGCCGGGCACAATCGCCAACGCTATTCTCAAGCGTGTGCGACAGGATTATGATGATATTCCCTTTTTAAATATGGTCTATGACGGCCTGGAGCAATCCACAGCCTTAACGCGCCTGGAGGCCTTCGTCCATCAGGCCACAGAGTTTATGCAGCGTCGCCAGCAGCGCCTGGCGCAGACAGGCTGAAGGAGGCGGAAATTATCCGCATTTCCGGGCTCATTGGCCGCCATATCACACGCTGACGCCCGAAAATCAGTCCGAAAATGCGCGCTAGAGAAAAAAAGGATTTTGGAGAAGCCCGACAGAAATGTCGGGCTATATTTTTTCGCCAGAAGCCATCTATAGCAAATTTGCGCAAAGGAGCCGACAATGCTTCAGCCCTTGTCTCAATCTCCACACAAGCCCCGTGTAGGGCTGTTGGGCCTGATGCTCCAGCTTTACGATGCAGCGTTGCCGCATTTGAAGCCCAAGCAGGAAGAATTTGCGCAGCAGCTCGTCCAGCACTGGCAGGATAGCTTTGACATCTGTTATTCAGGCATTGCCGTCACACGAGATGAAGTGGAAGGCCGGCTGGCTGTTTTTCGTCGGGAAGATGTGGATATTATCTTTATTGTACATTTTTCGTATTCGCCCAGCCTCATTGCCCTGCCTGCGCTGCAGCGCTGCGAAATCCCCCTCGTGCTGTTCAACACGCAGGAGCTTGCCGGCATCGGAGAAAGATTCGGCTATGAGGATATGCTGCGCAATCACGGCATGCATGGCCAGCAGGATTTGGCCAATACGCTCGTGCGCACAGGGAAGCCCTTTGGCGTTGTCACAGGGCACTGGCAAGATGCGGAGGCCCTGGCGGAATTGCAGGATTGGGCGTGGGCAGCCGCTGCCGCCAAAAAGATGCGTCAGGCGGAAATCGGACGGATTGGCAGCCCTTTTCAGGATATGGGGGATTTTGGCCTGGATGAAACGCAATTTATAGCTCTTATGGGGCCCCATATCCAGCAAATTTCGCTGGCGCAGCTCGCTGAGCTGCAAGAACACGCTAAAGCCGAGGATATTCACACTATTGTGCAGGATTATCGGGCTCAATATGAAATGGCAGAGGATGTCACGGAGGCCGATTTGTATGCTTCCGCCCGGATCGAGGCGGCTGTACGAGCGCTTGTAGGCGCGCAAAAGCTGAATGGGCTGGCGATACATTATCAAATGCTGGGGGAAGATCCGCGCTTTTCGGCTCTGCCTTTCGCGGCTGTCGCGCGTTTGCTGGCCGAGGGCATTGCCTTTGGCGGCGAAGGCGATGTGACATCAGCAGCAGCAGTGCTGCTCTGTCATTATTTGTGTGGCGTGTCCACTTTCAGCGAGATGTTCACAATGGATTTTGCGGGCGAGCGGATTTTTATGTCTCATTTTGCGGAGGGCAATCCGGCTTTGGCAGCGCCGGGCTTGCCGATTCAGCTTGTGCGCCGGGAGGGCTGGATTGGCTATGGCGGCCCCTCGCTATCGCTGGCGTTTACAATGCAGCCGGGCCCGATGACGCTAGTGAATTTGACAGTCGGGGCAGGGGGAAAATTGCATCTTATTGTCGCTTTAGGAGAGGCGCAGGATTTTCTTGTCGCCGGGCAGCCGACGCCGCATTTTTGCTTCCAGCCGCAAACACCGTTGAAGGAATTCTTGAGCCGCTATCTGGAGCTGGGCGGCTCACATCATGTGGCGCTTACGCCGGGGCATCAGCTCCGCCGTCTCTGTAAATTCGCCCAAATTGTGGGGCTGCCGCTGGATGTCCTGTAAGCCCTAAAGACAAGCCCCTGCGCCAGACACAGGGGCTGAAAATAATTTGTGGCGTTTGCGCTTTGACAGGCCTTTGAGCCCTATTTCATTGGCGGGCTTTTCAAGATGAAGCTTTCAAGCCCGCCTTGCTGCGCGTTTCCTGCAGGGCAATCTCCTCTTGCGCCCCTTCCAAGATATTGCGCACAATTTTAATGTCTTCCTGCACTTCCTCCACAGACATGAAGCCAATCGCCACTGTGTCATTCGGCTTGCAATTGTGGAAGACAAATGGCAGGCCTGTGGGAGGCATAATCCGCCCGGCCGCCAGAGGCTTTATGCACACGACAGGCTTTTGGGCGTTACGAATGATATGGGCAATCCAATCTGTCTCCACACTGCACAAAAAGCCGATGGCATTAAACGGCTGGACATATGTGTCTGCATCATATTTCGCGGCATCGCTGACAACAATTGTCTCGGGGCGATGCGTGGACCAGCCTGTGCCCATCCCCAATTCCCGCGTCATGGCGATAATCTCTTCTGCGCCCTCAATGCGCTGCTCCGCCACAAGCAAATGATTATCTGTATAGCTCACATGCGGCATACAAAAATGAGCGCCCAATTCGGCGGATCGTTGAATGCCCTGCTTGAGCTCTTCGAGATTTTTGCCGCCGGGCGTCGCCATCCAGATGTATTGCACGCCCGTGAGCTTCTTGACGCGCGCAATCGCTTCCGCCATCTCCGGCAAATCCGCGCTAATTGTGCCATTGACGCCTTCTTCCGCCGCCGCACACATGACTTCCACAATGCGATCCATGGAAAAATAACGACGGAGCCATTCGCTGCGCGCCGCCGAAAAATGAGAATGTCCAAAAAAACAATTTGTGCCACACAGCACACGGGAAATGGAATAGGAGCCAATTTGTGTCATCGGCAATGTGCGCATCGTGTTTCCCTTCTTATCCATTTTTATCACAGGCCAGCCCTGTGATTATGATTTTGCTGGCGCTTAAGCCCATGTGATATTGTGTCATTCCTGTATATTTTATTTTTTCCTCTTTGTTTTTTAAAGAATAAAAAGCCTCATTTGATAAAGCTAAAAACGAGAGCTTTTTAATCCGTCAGGCGCTTTTGGGAGCCATCCAGCTGATGATTCTTTTGGCTGGCTTTGGCTTGTGTCCAGCGCTGCCGTGCGAAAAGGAGCGCCCACGCCACATGCCAGCCGACGAAAGCGCCGAAAAGGACATCACTGAAAAAATGGCGTTGCAATTGCACGCGCGCCAGACAGACGAGGCTCGCTCCAATGAGAAAAGCCCAGCGTCCGCGCGGATACCAGCTCGTTAAAATCGCGGCCAGCGCAAAAGCTGCTGCCGCATGGCCCGAGGGGAAGGAATAATAATTATGGGCAAAATCGGGCCCCTGAAAAATTGTCAGATGGCCAGCATCCTCGGGACGCAAACGGCCCAAAAGGCGCTTGAGCAGTTCAGCCACATTGGCTTGGACAAGCATCACAAGCCCCACATCGAGAAGAAAAAGCCAGCGCAAACGCCGATCCAGAAGGCACAGCAGCACAGCGCCCAGAATAATCCATTGCTCCACAATGATGTTTGTCAAAAATTGGGCTATCCAATCTAAAGGCATAATAGCGCCCAGCCAGGCACTATATAATTCGTATAAAGGCCGATCATAGGCGAGCACAATCAGGATGAGCGCCAGCCACAATATCGTCCCCCACAAATGTTTTGGGGGACGACGCGCCGAGGAGGATTTTGGCAACGAAGCGAGAAATCTTAAATACATGCTGTTTTCAGTATAACATATTCCGTTTGTTTTGTAGATGTGGAGGGATGAACATGGCTGTTGTGGCCACATTTGGCGAAATCATGATGCGTCTGGCGACGAAGCGTTTTGAGCGCTTCATTCAGGCGCGGGAATTTGAAGTCACATACGGCGGCGGCGAAGCCAATGTGGCTGTTTCGCTCGCCAATTTCGGCGTCAACGCCCGCTACATTACGGCCCTGCCGAACAACGATTTAGGCAAAGCCTGCGAAGCTTATCTGCGGCAATTTGGCGTGGACACAAGCCATATCGTGTGGCAGGGACAGCGGCTGGGCATTTATTTTTTGGAGACAGGGGCCGTGCAGCGCGCCTCTAAAGTTGTGTATGATCGGGCGGGCTCCTCAATCGCCGAAATCAAGCCCGGCGATATCGACTGGAATAAGGCGCTGGAGGGCGTGGATTGGTTCCATTGGACAGGCATTACGCCCGCCATCAGCCAGGGCGCAGCAGAGGCGTGTCTGGAAGCTATTCTGGCAGCTAAAGCCAAAGGCATTACAGTCTCGGCTGATTTAAATTATCGGAAGAATTTGTGGAAATATGGCAAACAGGCTTCGGAAGTGATGCCTGAGCTTGTTAAACATTGTGACATTGCGATTGGCAACGAAGAGGATGCGGAGAAAGTCTTCGGCATTAAGGCCGCAGGGGCGGATGTGGAAGCCGGAAAAGTGGATGCCGAAAGCTATCGGGGTGTGGCGGAGCAATTGATGGAGCGCTTCCCTAATCTCCAGAAAGTGGCTATCACGCTGCGCGGCAGCCTAAGCGCCTCGCATAATACATGGAGCGGCCTGCTCTATCAAGAGGGCCAGATGTATGTGGGGCCGCAATATGACATCACGCATATCGTGGATCGCGTGGGCGGCGGAGACGCTTTTGTCGGCGGATTGATTTTCGCCTTTCTGGACGGCCGCGATCCGCAAGCATGTATTGATTTTGCCGTCGCCGCCAGCTGTCTGAAGCACACTATCCATGGCGATTTCAATCTCGTGAGCGTTGCAGAAGTGGAAGCGCTGCTCAAAGGCGGCGGCAGCGGCCGCGTTCAGCGCTAACGCCCTGGCGAATGTAAATGCGCAAGCCAGGCCGGCATGTGCCGGCCTGTATATTTATTAGGGAGAACAGGCAAAGACGGAAAGAAGGAAATTATTATGGCTCAATTTATCCCATATCGGGGCCAGGAAATTCCTGTGCTGCTGGAAGCGGATGTTTTAGTATGCGGCGGCGGGCCGGCGGGCACTGCCGCCGCAATAGCCGCCGCGCGCGAAGGCGCCCAAGTTGCGCTCATCGAGCGCTATAATCATCTGGGCGGCCTGGCCACGGGCGGCCTCGTGCTTGTGCTGCCGCATTTTATAGATAATGGCCGCCTGACAATTGGCGGCCTGGGCCTGGAAATGCGCAATTGGCTGCTTGAAGCGCAAGAGGCGTGGCTGCGCGAGGATAACGACTCCTGTTGTTTTGAGCCTGAAGCCCTCAAATGGATTAGCCTGAAATTATGCTGCGAAGCCGGCGTGCGCATTATGCATCATTGCTGGCTCTGTGACGCGCTTGTTGAAGACAATGTCTGCCGTGGCGTTGTATTTGAAAGCAAAGCCGGACGGATGGCCGCGCTGGGCAAAATTATCGTGGACGCCACGGGCGATGGCGACATTTTTGCCTGGGCGGGCGCCGCGTTTGAGAAATCCCAGCAAGCCATTGGCTTGCCTTTTCGCGTGGGCGGCCTGGACATCAAAAAATGGCTGGCCTGGACGGCCGCGCATCCCGCTGCTGCTGCAGCCATTTGGGAGGAAGTGAAAAATGCCGTCGGCTGGCCCTCGGAGATGTTTTATGTCGCGCCCATTAATGAAGCGCGCGGCACGGGATGGGGGAATAATTATTACATTGAAGCGGATGGGCTGGATCCGCTTGTGCTCTCGGAAATTGAAGTCCGCGCCCGCCTGCAAATCTGGGACGCCGTGCAATGGCTCAAACAAAAGCTGCCCGGCTGGGAACAGGCCTGGCTGATAGACACAGCCTGCCAATTAGGCGTCCGTCGTTCGCGGCGCTTAAAAGGCCTGTATCAGTTAAATGAGCAGGAAACAGCTCGGGCCGACTTCCGTCATCCCGACGCTATTGGCCGGGGCAATGATTTTCGCAAACGCGATATTTCGTATGATATCCCCTATGGGACGCTCGTGCCGGAAACATTAGATGGCTTGCTCGCCTGCGGCCGTTGCATTTCCTGCACACATGAGGCGTTGGAGCCGATTCGCGAAATTCATGTCTGCTGGGTGACGGGCCAGGCGGCTGGCACAGCCGCTGCTCTGGCCGCCGCTCAGAATATTCAGCCCCGTGCGCTCAATATTGGAGAATTGCAACAGAGGCTGCGGGCGGCGAAAGTGGCTTTTGCGGAGGATCCGCCTGTCGATCAAAAGAAGGAATTCTGAGGCCTTCAAACACAGAACGCCCCAGCCTCATATCTCTGTTGTTGTTGCCGCAGCATTTCGCCTGAAGCTTGCAAAAAGCTGCTCTGCCGGCGTCGGGCGTATTTTTTCGCCGTTGAGAAGCTGTCGCCTGGCGCTTCAGGGCACTTCAATTGTCTCAAAAATGCGGCGGACAATATCTTCTGATGTGATCAGTTCAGCCTCCGCCTCATAGGAAACGATAATCCGATGGCGCAGGACATCCATTCCGATTTCCAGCACATCATCCGGCGTGACATAGCCGCGGCCCTCTAAGAAAGCATGCGCCCGCGCGCATAACGCCAGATACAGCGTGGCGCGAGGCGAAGCGCCGTATTCAATCAGCGTTTCACATTCTTGCAGCCGGGCGAGATTTTCTTCCAGCGCCGCCGTATGGCCTGCCGCGCTGCGTTCCGGGCTTTTGCGCCAGCGTTCGCGTATTTCTTTAGCTGCTGCCGCCGGCTCCCGCGTCGCCCAGACTAAATCCACAATATATTGCTCCAGCACTGGCTCCATATGAATTTCATGTAGCGCCTGGCGCGCCTCCATAATTTCCGCAATGGAGGCCACGGGCTCGGCCTGCGGCGGCTGCAGCCCTGTCCAGCGCCGCAGAATCTCCAGCTCCTCTTCCCGCGAAGGATAATCAATGCACAGCTTCATCATAAAGCGATCCACTTGCGCCTCAGGCAGCGGATATGTGCCTTCCTGTTCAATGGGATTTTGCGTCGCCAAAACGAGGAAGGGCACTGGCAGCGGGAATGTTTGCTCGCCAATAGTGACTTGTCGCTCCTGCATCGCCTCCAGCAGCGCGCTCTGCACTTTTGCCGGCGCCCGATTAATCTCGTCCGCCAAAATAAGATTGGCAAAAAGAGGGCCCTTGCGGGGAAAGAAATCGTGCTCTTTTTCGTTGTATATCATTGTGCCCGTGATGTCGCCGGGCAAAAGATCGGGCGTGAATTGTATCCGCTGAAATTTGACGCCCAATGTCTGCGCCAGCGTGCGCACGGCTAAAGTTTTGGCCAGGCCCGGCACGCCCTCCAAAAGCGCATGGCCATCGGCAATTAAAGCAATCAGCAGGCGATCAATCAAATATTCCTGGCCCACAATCACTTTCTGGATTTCCGCCTTCACGCGTTTGATCCAGCGACTTTTCTGGGCAATATATTCTTCCAGCTGCTGCAAATCCAAGGCCATCGCTCCTTCAAAAGGCAACGCCGGCAGAAGATGGGCCGGCCGTTTGCCTGTGGGAATGTTAGTGCATAAGGCGCCGCTCCCTGCCGGCGCTTCAGGCTGTAACAATTCTAATCTGTTGTGAGGGAGGCGACAGTCGAGCTGTCCAGCTTCTGGCAGAGCGCCACGAGAAGCTGAACGCATTGTTGATAATCACGCAGATGAATAATGCCCGCATGGCAATGGATATGGCGTGTGGGCACGCCTATCACAAGGCTGGGCACGCCTCTAGCGTAAACATGAATCCGTCCGCCATCAGTTCCCCCGCGCTCCAAAACGGTCGTTTGATAGGGCAGCCCCTGTTCCTCGCATGTCTGGATAGCTAAATCGCGCAGCCGGACATTGGGAATCATGCTGCCATCCAGCACATAGATGACAGGCCCCTGGCCCATTTTCACAGGCGACTCGTGCTCCTCAATTCCGGGCACATCGCCCGCAATGGCTGTTTCGGCGATAAGAGCCACATGAGGCGCCACTACTTCCACTGCCGTCTGGGCGCCGCGCAGCCCCACTTCTTCCTGGACGGTGCCCACTCCATAGATTGTATTGGGATGCGGCTTGTCCTGCAACGCCCACAATGTCTCTATAAACATCGCCACGCCCGCCCGATCATCCCAGGCTTTCGCCAAAAGCATCTGGGGCTCGCGCAGCTGTGTAAAGGGGCTGTCGGGCACAATGGGATCGCCGGGCAGAATGCCCCATTCTTGCTCCGCTTGCTCTTTGCTTGCAGCGCCCACATCGATAAACATATCGGACAGCTCCACGACTTCTTTGCGCTTCTCCTCGCGCAAAAGATGTGGCGGCTTGCTGCCAATCACGCCCTCCACCGGCCCCTTTTTTGTCAGAATGCGTACCCGTTGCGCCAGCAAAACCTGACTCCACCATCCTCCTAGCGGCGCAAATTTGACGAAGCCCTCTTTTGTCACGAGCTTGACCATAAAGCCAATTTCATCCATATGGCCAGCAATGAGCACACGGGGCTCCTCGGCTGCGCCCGGCTTGCGGCAAATCACGCTGCCCAAATTATCGCCCATGATTTCCCCTGCGCCGGCTAACGCCTCTTTCACATAGCGCCCCACAGGGCTCTCATAGCCCGAAGGCCCATCCAGTTCCGTCAGTTCACGGAGCAATTCCAGCGTCGGCTTCATCTGCTGTCTTCTCCTGTTCCTTTGAGAATTGACGCCACAGGCGCCCTTGCTCTGGCAGCCGAAAATACCGATAGCCTAGCCATAATAAGGGCAAGCTCAGCACCGAAAAGGCGATAAGCCGTATGGCGGCACCAACAAAATGGCTTTCCTCAGGCAAGCCCAATTTCCTGCTGAATACGCGCAGCGCCCCCAACACGACGCTCATCCACATCCAACCCCCCAACAGGCTGATCAGCGCGACAATACGCCGCCCTGGGCGTTCAGATGGCGCCAACGCGGCTCCGAGGCTGAGCACTGCCGCCACGGCGTAGCCGCATGCCGCCATTACGGCATAAGCCGAAAGCGACGGCGTGTCCGCCCGCGCCAGCCACAAACAGCCCAGCCCTGTGAGCCCGGCTCCGATGAGCTTAAAGGCGATGACATAGTGACTTTTATCTTGCGCGATGAGCAGGCTATTGGTGGCGAGAGGCAAGGCCAAAAACACGCTGGCCAGACAGAGAATCTGCGTCGCCGGTATAGCTGGCGTGAATTGGGGAAGCACAAACGCAATCAGCGGAGGCAATAGGATATAGGCTAGCCCTGCCACGACAGGCATAAACAGTCCCGCCAGCAGTGTGGGCAGCCATATGGGGCGCTGCAGGGCCTGCTCATTTCCATTTGCGGCGCCATAGGCCTCTAAAATCCGCGGCCAGAGGACAAAGCCAGCCGCCTCCGGCAGCGCATACAGATAATTCGCCATCTGCATCGCCAGGCTGTACAGGCCAAACCAGTACACGCTATAACGCGTGCTGAGCACAACGCCATCCACTGTGCGCAAGAATGTATCGGCAAAGATAATGGCGGCAATGGGCAATCCCACTTTGATGAGCCGGCCCGCCACGCGCGGCGCCAGGCGCAGATGAACACGTATGGGCGCCCACACCTCCAGCAGCATTAAAGCCAGAATATTGGCTAAAAGCCCTCCGGCCATCGCGCCCAGCACGGCTTGTTCTTGAGGCGCGTGGCTGCCGCGCCAATGATAAAAGCCATACGCCCCCCCTAGTGTCAGGGCAAAGCTGGCGATTGTTTCTATCGCTCCGACAATCCCCAAAACCGAAAAATGCCCCCAGACGCGGGCCATCGTGCGATACAGCGTGTATGTCTGGCCCACAAGCAGCATCCCGGCGCCGACGAGAAGAGCGTGGCCTGTTACCGAAAAGCGTAAAGGAGCCCGGAGCCCATAGATCAACATTCCTAATGAGGCTAGGGCCGCCAGGCCCACAATCCATGTGACGCCGACCTCCTCCACTTCCTGTATCCTCTCCGCCTCGCTTTTCCCCACATAAAGGGGCAGCTCTTTATTCACGCCATGCAGAATGCCCAGATGAGAGTGTGTGAGATATTTCAGCGCCAGATCCACAAGCCGCCGCACCCCCTGAGGCGCAGGCCCCACCAGCCGCATCACCAGTACAGAGCGCAACACACTTACAAACAGGCTGAAATACGAACTGCCCGCGATAATCAGCACGGCTGTCGCTGTGCGCATACGGGGCTTACGCCGATAATCATGCAATCGCTCCTGGGCGGACACTGAATTCCTCATATTTTAGGGGCTAGTTTGCTATAAGCCTGGCTTTTTTCGCGTCAGATAAACTAATTCATTAAAGCAAAAATCGTTCGTCTTTGCCCAAATAGTTTCCGTTAATTTTTTGCCCCCCTACATAAAAGGATTTCCGTTGCGCCTGCGTATTGAGCTCGTGATTTTGCGCCCCCGCGCGAGGAGCAACACATTATAAAAATAAATACGAAGGCGCCTGTTCCAATGTAGGCGCCTTTTTGTGGGATTGTGCTATTTAGGCTCGGGGAAGACGCCCCCAGCTCTTCTGCTTTTTCCCGAATGATTGTAAAAAGCCTTGATCTCCGGCAACACGCTTAATAGGGCATGCCCTGTCATATCAGCGGCGTCAGCGGCGCCACAACGCTTGCGCTTGCGGCGTTTTGGCCCACCAGCGGAGCATCTGGATGCGATACCAGCCATAGCCTTCATTGCGTTGCGGATCTTCTTTCGGCGGAATAGCCGCTAATTTCGCCAGATCCTGCCCCTGAAACTTCTGCCCGAGGCTGGCCATCGAGGCTGTTTTGGCGGCATTGCTGTCCGGCGCCACTAACTTCGCAATCGTGTTGCAGGCGACTTCCAGATTGCCGCAGCAAATGAGGCCCCCCCGATCGGCGGACAATTCCGCCCGCAATTGCCAGGCATGGCAGAGCTGCCCCATTTTAATTTTCTCGTCCCGATGCACCATCGCGTCCCAGCCAGCGTGATGATTCCGCAGCAATTCCAGCATATCAATTTCCACATCCGTAATCGTGCGGGGATTGCGCTCCAGAGTGAGCATCGTGATTTGCAAGAAGGGAATATGCCCGGCCACGAGCATAGTCGTGAAGCGGCCCATCATAAACACGAGCTCCTCGTGCGAAAGCGCATTCAAACAGCCTGTTGTGAGGGAGATAGTGGGCGGAGAGCCCCGTGTAATTGTGCTGATCATCCGGCGCTCGGGACATACATAAAGATTCCAGGGCTCGGGCGCGCCCAGTTTGGCCTCCACTTCCCGACAGATTTCTACAATCCCCGGATGGCGTTTGGGATCCAGATGGACTGAGCCGCGAATGGCTACATCCCACGCATCGTTATCCTTCCAGAATTCCACAATTTCGGGCAGCAGCTCTGTATATACGGGATGCTGGGCAATTTTCCGCCGATAAGGCAAATCTTCCTCAAACAGCCATTGCGCCGGCTCCGCCACGGGCGCGCGCGCTGCCGCTTCGGCCGGCTCTGTTTCGCTTGCCGCCTCCGCTTCCGGCGCTGGCTGTGCCGCCTCTGTTGTCTGTGCCCCTAAATCCTCCACGCCCACTTTTTCTGCCGCGCCTGTCGCGGGCGTGACGCCGACAATGCCGCCAACCTCCGCCTCCAGCATCGCCTGCACCCCGCCTGTTTCCGCCACCTGGCTTAAATCCTCCACTTCCACCTCCGCCGTCAATATCTCCTCCTCTGCTGGCGCCTCTTCGCCTGTAAGCTCTTCGGCCAGGCTGGCGAGATCCTCCAGTTCTTCATCCAGCCCCGCCGCCTGGCGCTGCGCCACGAAGGGATCCGGGGCAATATGTTGCAGACGTTCCAGGCGTTCCGCCGCAATGGGATCTACGGCGCGCAATCCCGCCCAGGCCTGCTCGTTTTCGCGATCCTGATGAATGATTTCCTGATAGATTAACGAGGCGCGGCGAGGCTGATCTAACTGCCGATACAAATCGGCCATCCACAGGCGGACTTCTGTGTATGTGGGATCGATTTCTATGGCTTCGTGCGCCAGCTCCAGAGCGCGCTCATAATGTTTTTTATGCGCCTGTTGTTCCGCCTCCCTGAATTTGTAATATGCGCGAGTGCGTTCCGGGGACATGTCGCTTGTAGCCATAGCGATCACCTGCCAGATAAATTTTTGGATCGCAACGGGCCTTCTTACGACTTCCCGGCGCGAACGCTGCGACGCGCCTCCCGCCCCCCAATGACGGCGCGTCCGTGCCGGAGGCAGCCTTGTGCGCTTCAAATTATGTGACTATCGTGAATTGTACCCTTTTTTATCTCCTTTGTGAATGTCTTTTCTATCCCTGTTCCCTGAAAAACAGAAAAAATACTTTGCTTTTGTTATTATTGAAGAAAATATAAAATGTTAGAAATGCCTGTTTTTTAGAAATGTGTGTGCTTTTTCAAAATCTTTCCTTCTTGCCCTGGGCGGCTCAGCTTTTAGGCCTGGCCACCGCATAATGCCCGGCAAAGTTTTCTAGTTTTTCCACGGGCGGATCGGCGACATGAGCCGCCACCACTTCCCCCACAAAAATGGAATGATCCTCTAATTCGAGCTGGCTAACTACGACACATTCCAGCGCTACGGCACAGCCCTCCACAAGCGGCGCCTTGACGACTTGCGCCGGCAATTCCTGCAGCCCGAACTCTGTAAATTTATTGATGTCCCGGCCGCTTGTGGAGCCTGTCTGATTAATCAATTCCTCCTGGCCCACGCCGGGCCAGGCCAGCACAAATTCGCCTGTCTCCTCCAGACACTGATGCGTATAACGCGTAAAGCCCACGGACACAGCCATCATCAGCGGCTGGCTGTTACAAATCATGCACCACCCCGCCGGCATGATGTTGGGCTGGCCCTTTTCGTCACGGCTAATGACAAACATCACCCATTCCGGATATTTTCGGGCAATGGCTTCCGAGATTGGCACAGGCGTCAACATAATAGAGCACACTCCTTTTAATTAAGCGCCTCCTCTGGCTTTTGTGTTTATTTCTGTGTATGATTAATGGCGCCAGAAAATAATTCGCTAAAATCTATGATTATCCTGCCTCAAGAATTGATAACAATGCGCTGGGAAAAGGCCTTCTGGCCAGAGAATTGTGATGAGCCACGCTGCGACAACGCGCGATTTATTGCGCCGTTATAAAATTCGTCTGCGCAAATCGCTGGGCCAGCATGTACTGCTTAATTCGGCCAAAGCGGCTAAAATCGCTGCGTCCGCGCTGCAAATGGCGGCCGAGCAGAAAGCGGGAGCCATTCTGGAAATTGGGCCCGGCCTGGGCGCCTTGACGATCCATCTGGCTCCTTCCGGCTTGCCTGTTGTCGGCTGTGAAATTGATGTGCGCTTCCAGGCCCCGCTGGCGGAACTTCTCGCCCCGTATCCCAATGTCACCATATACTGGCAGGACATTTTAAAAGCCGATCTCTCTTCCCTCATAAGCCAGCAGCGCTATATCGCCACCGGCAATTTGCCCTATCAAATAGTTTCTCCCTTGCTGGAAAAATTATTGCCCGATCCCCTGTGTGGCGGGCTTGTGATTACAGTACAAAAGGAAGTGGCCGAGCGTCTGCTGGCTTCGCCCGGCACAAAAGATTATGGGCCCCTGACCCTGTTCTGTCAGTATTATGTGCAGCAGGTGGAGCCTGTCGTGCGTTTAGTGCCGGGGGATTTTCTGCCGCCGCCTCAAGTCGCCTCGCTGGCCGTAAAACTGCAAAAACGACAGACGCCTCCCTTTTCTGTGCCGAGTGCGGATTATTTCTTCCGTATTGTGCGAGCCGCGTTTCAGCATCGGCGGAAATTTTTGCTTTCTGCGCTCACCATGAGCGGCTTTCTGGCCTTAAGCCGTGAGCAGATGAGCGCTGTGCTGGAGGAGACGGGCATAGCGGAAGACAGACGCGCCGAGACATTGAGCCTGGAAGAATTTGCACGTTTAGCTCTCGCTTTGCAAAGAAGAGAAAACACATGCGCCTCCTCGTAATTCGCTGTCCCGCCAAAATCAATTTGACCCTGGAAATTTTGGGCCGACGGCCAGATGGCTATCATGAGCTGCGCACAATTTTCCAGGCCGTGCGCCTGTATGATGAATTGCAATTGTGGCTGGCCGAACGCGATTCATTTTGTGTGCGCGGGGGGCCGGAGGTGCCGGCAGATGAAACGAATTTATGCTGGCGGGCGCTGCAGCGCTTTCGGGAACATTTTGGGCTGAGCAGGCCTGTGGGAATGAGGCTGCACAAAAACATCCCCAGCCAGGCCGGCCTGGGCGGCGGCAGCAGCGATGCGGCCGGCGTGCTTGTAGGATTGACGGAGCTGTTTTCTCAGTCTCTATCGCCGCAGGAAATTCCGCCGAGGCTTCAGGCCGCCCGCCACAATCCCGCCGTCCTCCACGAATTAGCGGCCCAATTAGGCAGCGATGTGCCCTTTTTTCTTTATGGGGGAGCCATGCTGGGGCAGGGACGCGGCGAGATTTTATCCCCCTGTCCGCCTCTTCAACAGGGCGTCTTTGTGCTTGTAAAGCCCCCCGTCTCTGTCAGCACAAAAGAAGCCTATCAGCTTCTGCCGCCTTCCTCATTTACAGGCGGGGAATACACAGAACGCATGCTCACGCTTTTACGCGCCAAGCCTGAAAGTCCCTTGCCTGAAATTGCCCGCAACATGTATAATACTTTTACAACGCCAGTGGAGCAGCGCTGGCCTCAAATTGCGGAAGTGCGTCGTCGCCTGCAAAAGCGAAATGCGCAGGCGGCAATGCTTTGTGGCAGCGGCGCAGCCGTCCTGGGCCTGTATGAAGAAGAAGCCCTGGCTGAAGTGGTGGCGGCAGAACTGGCGCAGGAGGGATTTTGGGCTGTCGCGGCGGCGCCGTTGGCTGATGGCTTACAGGTGGCATGGCAGTGAACGAAACACAGAGCCCCCACGAGGCGGAGAGTCTGGCGGCTATCATCCTGGCCAATGGCGAAGCCTGTCCGCTGGCCCGGGAATATCAGGCCCCGCATAAGGCGCTTGTGGACATCGCAGGCCGTCCGATGATAGAATATGTCTGGCAGGCGGTCCAGGCCTGTCCGCAAGTGACGCCGATTGTCGTGGCCTGTCTGCAAGAGGGCGAAGTGGCGGAATATGGCCGGGGGCGCTGGCCATTGGCTGAGGCAGTCGATCCAGGCTTTTTCGAGGGGGTGGCGGAGGGCTTTGGGCAGCTTCCGGAGGAGCATACACATGCGCTTTTAGTCACATGTGATATGCCGCTTTTGACGCCGCAGGCCGTCAGCTATTTTGCCCAGCAGGCGCAGCAGCAGGCGGATAAGGATGTCCTGTATGGCATTGTGCCGATGGAGCTGGTGCGGGAGCGTTTTCCGCAGACGCGTCGCACGGCTTTGCGGACGAAAGAAGGCGAATTTACAGCCGCCGGCCTGGGCGCTCTGTCGCGCCGCTTCGTTCAGGAATGCGGCCCGCTTTTGAGGCAAGCATTTGGGGCACGCAAAAGCAAATTGGCGCTGGCGCGTATGCTGGGCGTGGATTTTATTTTGCGGCTGGCGCTGGGGAAATTATCTTTGCCGCAGATTGTGGCGCGCGCTGAAAAATTGCTGCAAGCAAGTTGCGCCGCCATTATCCTTCCTTATCCGGAATGCGGCTTTGATGTGGATTCGGCGGCGGATCTGGAGCTGGCGCGTCAGCTCTTGTCATCCTCAGCGTAAAATCATAAAATATATAAGAGAGCAGGCGTTTGGGGAGGCGGAAAGAGGCAGTTTGTGCTGGGGCGTGGCCAAGCGGTAAGGCACGGGACTTTGGATCCCGCATTCGAAGGTTCGAATCCTTCCGCCCCAGCCAAAACATTTTTGCTTGTTGACTTATCAGTTTGATTTATGAGTTTGATTTATAAGTTTTTGTGTTGACATTAGAGGGGAAGCGCGGCGGGCTTTTTCCAAGCTCTGTTTTGCCCCGAAAATGGGGCTATGTACAGTCATATCTCTTCGGCTGGGAGAGAGAAAGTGCGCAATAAGGAATTGCGAATCTTCACGGGCAACGCCAATCGGGCGCTGGCGGAAGCTGTAGTGGAAGAATTGCGTGTAATCACAGGAAATCCGAATTTTGCTATGGGCAAGGCGGATGTGGGGCGCTTTTCGGATCTGGAAGTGCGCGTGACCATCAAGGAAAGCATTCGCGGCGCGGATGTGTTCATCATCCAGCCCACATGCCCGCCCGTGAACGATAATCTGATGGAATTGCTTGTGATGATCGATGCGTGCCGCCGCGGCTCCGCGGGACGCATTACGGCCGTCATTCCGTATTATGGGTATGCCCGCCAGGATAAAAAAATCCGCGGGCGTGAGCCCATCACGGCCAAGCTGGTCGCGAATCTCATCACAACAGCCGGTGCCGACCGCGTGCTGACGATGGATTTGCACGCCGATCCCATCATGGGCTTTTTTGATTTGCCTGTGGATCAATTGCCCGCCCGGCCTATAATTGCCGGCTATTGTCTGAGCCAGGGCCTGGGGGGCGATGATACAGTGGTCGTGTCGCCGGATGTGGGCGGCGTAGAAAATGCGAAATTGCTGGCGGATGAGATTGAGGCCGCGCTTGTTGTCATCGCGAAACGGCGGCCACGGCCCAATGAAGTGGAAGAGATTGAAACAATCGGAAATCTGGAAGGCAAGCGCGCCGTAATTGTGGATGATATGATTGATACGGCGGGGACGATATGTTTGGCGGCAGAGACATGTCTGGCGCGTGGGGCGGCAGAAGTACATGCTGTAGCGACACACGGCGTATTTTCCGGGGAAGCCATTGAACGCATTCGCAAAGTGCCGTTAAAGAGTGTGGCGGTAACAAATACAGTGCCCATTCCGCCAGAAAAGCAGCTGCCCAATATGCAAGTGCTCTCCGTGGCGTCGCTTCTGGCGGAGGCGATTAATTGTATTCACAATGATCAATCTGTCAGCGCCCAATTGCAAAAGCTGCAAAAAGAGAATAGCCGCAATTTACGGCCTGCACAGTCATAATGCGGGAAGAATTTAGCGATAAACAGCCGGCGAGCAGATTAAGCCGGGGACGAGAAAAATAAAGCGGGACAAACAGGTCCCGCTTCTTCGTGGAGGAGAACAATGGAACAGTTTGTACTGGAAGTACAAAAGCGCACAGCAACAGGCAAGGGCGCCGCGCGCGCGTTGCGGCGTCAGGGGCTCATTCCGGGCGTTGTGTATGGACATCATCTGGAGCCGATGGCCATTACAGTGGAGGCGCGGCAATTGCAAACGCTATTGCGGCATCATGGCACATTGCTGCGGCTGAAGATTGATGGACAGGAGACTGATCCAGGGCTTGCCGCGTTGCTCAAAGAAGCCCAGCGCGATCCCATCACACGCCAAATTCTCAGCGTAGATTTGCAATGGGTGTCGCTGAACGAGCCCGTGGAAGTAGAAGTGCCTGTGGCGCTCGTGGGCGAGGCAATCGGCGTGACGCGGGATGGCGGCGTTGTGGATCAAGTCATGCACGAAATCGCCATCTCCTGCTTGCCGACACAGATCCCCGAGCATATTGAAGTGGATATCAG
>CAZUOJ010000073.1:6987-18004 GCA_964622325.1 uncultured Armatimonadia bacterium | reverse complement strand
AAGAAATATCATCAGCCCCAGATAAGCGCCCATTCCCTGAGCACGCTCGAAGGGGAAATTAGCGATTTGATAGCCCGCCAGCGAGGCGAAGAAGTTTTCCACACGGAAGAGCAAAAAGAAGCTCCAGACAGAAAAAAGAACATCTGTCGGCACGAGATAGCCGAGGCCAATAATTTCCGGCCGATATGTGAGCGTTATTGGCCGCAGATAGCTCCAGGGGCGTTCTGTTAAGAGCTTGTTGAGATCAAATTGCTGGCCAATCGCTACAATTTGCGGCGAAAAGGCGTGTGCGATATTGGAGCCATCATAAATCGCCGCCAGGCCAACGCCCAGCCAAAATAGCGGCTGCCGCAATAAACAGATTGTAGAAGCGCTGGCCGAAAGCTTTTGCCAAAAGCCCTGTCCCACAAAAGGCGATTCTTCAGGCGCTAATTGCAAAATCAATTCCGCCAGAGGATATGTCAGCCTCTCCTGCTCGGCCCAGGGCCGACGAAAAAGCGAATTCAGGCATACAAGCGATAGGCCTAATGACAGAAAGAGCAGCCCCCACAGGATAAGAGGCAAAGCCCACGCCCGCCAGGGCACAGCGCCTGTCGGGCTGCCTTCGTAGAAATCTCTGATAACGGCTTCCTCAGGAGGCGTTATCCAGCGCGGCAAAAGTTCCGCAAAGAGCGCATAATCATTGCCCGGAGCGGCGAAATAGCGCAAGACAGTGATTTGCGCCAGCAATTGCCGTACGCCATTAGCTTCTAATGTCACGAGCGCCAGGCTCATGATAATATAAATTAGAAGGGCTTCGTGCCGGAGCCATTTCAGGCTGCTTTGAGGCTTATCCTCTTTGCGCTGAGCTTGGCGCCTTCCCAACAAAAAGCTCAGCGCGCTTAAAAGAAGCAAAGCAGCTACGCCCGGAATGGGAGGAGAGCCTTCCGCCACAAGAATTGTAAAAGCAATTAAAGAGGCCTTGCGGACCCATAACATGCTGACAAGCATAAAAATTGTGGCTAATATCAGCACACGGGGCAACGAAAATTTTGAAAGAGCGCGTTGTGCTAATTGAGAATACGCCTGTCCCTCATACATTTCCTTTCTGTTTCTTTCGTTTAGCCCTATTTCCTCTTTGTTGTGGCGAAGATGAGCAGCAGCGATTATTCATTTATTAGCCAAAAGCAGGAAAGCTTTGCGGGAACGAGAAAATGTTGCCAATCTTTTCGATTATGAGGCTTGTTATGCTGCGTTTAGAAATTGTTCTTATATGTCTAATTTTGGCTTCTGGGGGTGTTGTCAAAGCGGCTCCTCCAGCATTTATGCCCCAGCCGGCTCGGCTTCTGCAAATCCGTGCGGGCCTGGGCAATGTCCTTTCCAAATTGCAAGCTGGACAGGATGTGCGCATTGCCTATTTTGGCGGGAGCATCACAGCCGCCCCGGGCTGGCGCGTGAAAACATTTGCCTGGCTGCAGCAGCGCTATCCGCAGGCCAGGATTACAGAGATTAACGCTGCCATTGGCGGGACAGGCTCCGATTTGGGCGTCTTTCGTTTCCGGCAGGATGTGCTTAGCAAAAAGCCCGATTTAATATTTGTTGAATTTTCGGTCAACGATGGAGGAATGGAGCCTTTGCAAATCTGGCGCGCGATGGAAGGAATCATTCGACAAGCCTGGCGCGAAAATCCTGAAATTGATATTTGTTATGTGTACACATTCCGCGTGGGCTATGAGAAAGATTTGGAGCAAGGAATATGTCCTCGCGCCGCCAGTGCGGATGAAATGCTTGCAGAATATTATGGCATTCCTTCCCTTAATCTGGCGTTGCGGATTGTGCAATTGCAGCAAGAGGGCAAGCTTATTTATGTTTCTCCCAAAAATGAAGCCGGGCAGCCGCTTCCCGGGCCCGAGGGCCAAATCATTTTTTCAGATGATGGTGTACATCCGCTGGAAGCAGGCCATCAAATATATGCTGATGTCATCACAGCCTCTATTTTGCAGATGGAGGCTTCGGCCAAGCCTCATCCCCATGCGCTCAAGCCTCCCTTCGTCGAAGACAATTGGGAGCAGGCGCGAATGGAATCGCTTCAGCCTTCGATGCTCAGCACGGGCTGGAAGAAGCTGGAGCCCAACAATCCTTTCGTCCAGCGCTTTGGACATTTTATGCCCGAAATCTGGGAAGCCACACAGCCAGGAGAAAAAATTCATTTTCGCTTCCGCGGCTCCCAGGCGCGTTTGTATGATATAGTAGGCCCTGATGGCGGCCAAGTCGTTGTGACTCTGGATGGGCGTTCTTCTCCGCCTATTCCGCGTTTTGACAGCTATTGCACATATCATCGTTTGCAAGTGCTCGCTTTGGGCCAAAATCTGGATCCCTCGCAAATTCATGAGGTCATTGTGGAAATTCATCCCGAACAGCCTGATCGCAGCAGCGTAGTAGAGCGAGAGAAGAATAAGCCTGGTTTTGATCCCCGCAAATATGAAGGCACAGCTTTCCGTGTGGGCAGCATTTTGCTTTTGGGCGAGCTTGTGCCCTAGCTAATGGCACAAACATAAATCATGTTGAGAATGGAGAAAAACATATTGCCCCAAAAAGGCTTTATCTGGACAAAAGCCACATATGAGCCTTTCATATTGTGCGGAAAGTCTATGAAGCAATAAAGGCCCAATTTTAATTCCTTTGCGCAAATGCTATCATTAAATTTTTTAAAATGTCGCTGAAAAAGATGGCACAGAGAAGCGAAAATTTTGTGTTACGCGTTCTTTTACGGCCTCTTGTAAGCTGGCGTGTAGAGCAAAGCGGCCTCATCGCCGTGATATTGGGCCTGGGCGTTTTGCTGACGCTATTTGCGGGCAGCCATGTAGAGCCCCAAACGGGCCGTGTTGTCAATAATTTTTTAAACATCAATACGCTGCTGCAGACAGCCACAGATGCCTCTTTTTTCGCCATTATGGCTGCCGGCGCAACAATGATTATCATTGCCGGCGGGATAGATTTGTCTGTAGGCTCCATATTTGCCTTGTCCGGCGTCAGCATGGCTCTGGCGCTGCGCGCCTGGCAGATAGACTCTGTGTTTGTGGGATTATTGCTTTGTGTAGGGATTGGCTTGCTTTGCGGGCTCCTCAATGGCCTGTTGATTGTTCATTTGCGCGTCCATCCCTTTATCATCACATTGGGCACAATGTGGATTTTTCGGGGCATAGCCTTTGTCAGCAGCCGTGCGGAAAGCATTTTGCTGCCCGATACGCTGACAAACGCCGTGAAATCCAGCCTGGGCCTGCCCCCCTCATTAACGCCCCTTCCTATGCTTGTGATGCTGACTGTTGCCGGGCTCGGCGCCATATTTTTAACATATATGGTTCCGGGACGCCACATTTTTGCTGTGGGCGGCAATAGGGAGGCCGCTCGCTATGCGGGCTTGCCTATTGAACGCGTCTTTCTCACTGTGTATGCAATCGGCGGCCTCACGGCGGGGCTGGCCGCTTTCCTGGGCGGCTCCTATTATGGCTCCGCTTCCTGTGCGGATGCGACAGGCTACGAGCTGTATGTCATCGCCTCTGCTGTAGTCGGCGGCGCCAGTCTCTCAGGAGGCAAAGGCAGTGTCATCAGCGCGATGCTGGGCGCCTTATTAATTACGCTGATCCGACAATCCATCCGCACATTGCATTTTGATCAGAATTACGAATGGATTATTATTGGCTGTGCCATCATCGTCGCTGTTGTTCTGGATCGTATAAGCCAGGAAATGGGGCAACGGCGCCTGATGCGCCAACCCTAAATCTCTTTCCATTATTGCATTATTGCTGCCAACAGGGCTTATTTAAAGCTCAAGCTACAAAAGCGTTTTCATGTTGAGCTAAAAATAAAGGCAGGAAGGAGGAAATGCGATGCGCTCGATGAGAATCTTTGCGGCGCTGCTCGGATTGCTTTTTGTGTTTTGGGGCTGTTCCCCACAAAAGCCCTCTCCCTCGGCTCCATCGCCTCCTCCGGCAGCAATGAAAGCGCCGGCGCCCGCCACGCTGAAAATCGCTATGATTGCCAAAAGCTCCACAAATCCTGTATTTTTATCGGCACGCACAGGCGCGGAAGCTGCCGCACGCGATTTGTCCGCCCAATATGGGATAAATATCGTAATTGATTGGCGGACGCCGCCTACGGAGGATGGACAAGTACAGGCGCAGCGGATTTTGCAGGCTGTCAATGAGGGAGCCAATGCCATTTTGATTTCCTGCTCCGATGCGGGAAAAGTCACAGGGGCGATAAATGATGCCGTCGCGCGTGGCGTGCCTGTAATGACATTTGACAGCGATGCTCCGGCCTCCAAGCGCTTTGCCTATTATGGCGTGGATGATGTGAAAACAGGGACGCTTGTCATGGAGGAGTTGGCCAAGCTCATTGGCGGCAAGGGCAAAGTGGCGATTTTAGCGGGCAATCAAAATGCTCCTAATTTGCAGAAGCGTGTGACAGGCGTAAAACAAGCGGCTGCAAAATATCCGCAGATTGAGCTTTTGGGCCCCTTTTATCATACGGAAACGCCGCAGGATGCCGCGGCTGAGCTTGTCCGGGTGATGAATGCGTATCCGGGCATCCGCGGCTGGGCGCTTGTGGGCGGCTGGCCGCTGTTTACAAAATCCCTGCTTACAACATTGGATCCGAAAAAAGTGACGATTGTAGCCGTGGATGCCCTGCCCGCTCAATTGCCTTATGTGGAAAAAGGCATTGCGCCTGTTCTGTTAGCGCAGCCCACATATAAATGGGGCTATGTGTCAGTGGAGAAAATCGTCCAGAAAGTGCATTTGAAGCAGGATGTGCCTGTGATAAATACGATGGAGCTGGTGCGTGTGACAAAGGATAATTTGGGGCAATGGGCGCGGCAATTGAAGGAATGGGGATTTACGGATGTGCCGGAGAAATATCTGAAATTGCCATGAACACGGCTATCGCAGTCGAATTGCGTGGCGTCACAAAGCGCTTTTTAGGAAGCGTTGCCCTGCGCGATGTGAATCTGACAATCACGGCAGGTTCCTGTCATGGCCTCGTGGGCGAAAACGGCGCCGGCAAAAGCACATTGGGGAAAATTCTCGCGGGCATACATCAGCCCGACGCGGGGCAGATACGGCTTTTCGGCCAGCCGCGCTGCTTTCGCCATCCGGCGGAAGCCCTTGCGGCAGGCGTGGCGCTTGTGCATCAGGAGCTGGCGTTCTGTGAAAATATGACAGTGGCGGAGAATCTGCTGCTGGGGCGCCTCCCGGCGCGAGGATTGTGGCTGTCGATGCCGCAGCTTAAGGAGGCGGCCCGAAAGTTGCTGGCGGACATCGCCCCGGATATGGACATCACAAAGCGGCTGGGCGAGCTGCCTGTGAGTCAGCAGCAGCTTGTGCAGATTGCAGCGGCGGTGGGGCGCGGCGCGCGGCTGATTATTTTTGATGAGCCCACAAGCAGCCTGTCCGAACAGGAAGCACAGCGTCTTCATCAGCTTATTCGCCGCTTGCAAGCGCAGGGCGTTACATGTCTGTATATTTCGCATCGCCTGTCGGAGATTTTTGCTCTTTGTGATACGATTAGTGTGTTGCGCGATGGCGAGCTAGTGTGCAGTGCGCCCAGCGCCGCACTGGATGTGGATACAGTCATTCGCCATATGATTGGACGGCCCCTGGCGGAATATTTCCCTAAACACATCCAGCAGGCGCCTGGAGAAGTGCTTTTGGCGGTGGAGCATCTCCGCAGCCCAGGGAAATTTTCCGAAGTCAGTTTTCAGGTGCGCCGGGGCGAGATCGTGGGATTGGCCGGGCTTGTGGGGGCAGGACGGACAGAACTGGCAGAGGCTATCTTCGGGCTCGATCCACGCGCCCGTGGCCGCATATTTCTTTTAGGCCAGCCTCTTTCGCGTTTGCGGCCCGGGCGCTTGATTGCCTCGGGCCTGGGGCTGTTGCCTGAAGATCGCAAAAGACACGGGCTTGTAGGCGAGATGTCCGTTGCGGATAATATGACATTGCCGATTTTGTCGCGCCTGGCAATTTGGGGCTGGCTGAAACGCGCCCAGCAATACAGGCTCACGCAGCATTATATGAATCAGCTCCGGATCCGGGCGCCTTCCGTGCTGGCGAAAGTGGCAATGCTTTCAGGCGGCAATCAGCAAAAAGTCATGCTGGCGCGCTGGCTGGCGGCTCATTGCCCTGTGTTGATTTTAGATGAGCCCACGCGGGGCGTGGATGTCGGCGCCAAAGCAGAAATCCACGCCTGGATTGACGAATTGGCTGCTCAGGGCCTCGGCATTTTGCTGATTTCCAGCGAGTTGCCGGAGCTTTTACATCTGTCCACACGTTTATTGATTATGCGTGAAGGGCGACTCGTCGGCGAATTGCCGCGCGAAGAATTAAATCAGGAACGCGTCTTGCGTCTGATGACGGGCGCAGAAAAGATTTCTTCCCTGTAAATAGCTGCAATTTCATCCCCACGGCCTGGGAAAAGCAAGATGTCAGATTTTGTCGATGTGGCTGTGATAGAAGTGCAGTCCGGGCGCGGCGGCGATGGCGCCGTGCGCTTCCGCCGGGAAAAATATGTTCCGCGGGGCGGGCCCAGCGGCGGCGATGGCGGCCACGGCGGCAGCGTCATTTTGCGCGTGGATCCGCATATGCGCACTCTGCTGGATTTTACTTATACAACACGCTTTAAAGCGCCGGATGGGGCGCCGGGCGGCAGCAATGGCAAAACTGGCGCCAGCGGTCAGGATTTAATTATTCGCGTTCCGCCTGGCACAGTCGTGTACAATGACGAAACAGGCGAATTAGTGGCGGATCTCATTGGCCCGGGCTACGAATTAGTGGCCGCGGTCGGCGGCCGGGGAGGACGCGGCAATCAGCATTTCGCGCGCCCCTGGCGACAGGCGCCACATTTTGCGGAACGGGGCGAGCCAGGACAGCGCTATCGGCTGCGGCTGGAGCTGAAGCTGCTCGCCGATGTGGGCATTATCGGCTTTCCCAATGTGGGCAAATCCACTTTGATTGCGCACATTTCAGCCGCCCGCCCCAAAATCGCCCCGTATCCCTTTACAACGCTCACGCCCAATCTGGGCGTAGTTTCTCTGGACAAAGAGCGCCAGTTTGTCGTGGCGGATTTGCCCGGCTTGATTGAAAACGCCCATGCCGGCACAGGGCTGGGGCATCAATTCCTGCGTCATGTCGAACGCGCGCGGATGCTGTGGCATGTGCTGGATGCCTCCGGCTGGGAAGGACGCGACCCGCTGCAAGATTTCGCCATCATTAATCGCGAATTGGCTTTATACAATGCAAAGCTTGCGGCTTTGCCCCAGCTGGTGGTCCTGAATAAGATCGATTTATCAGAAGGGCGGGAAAGGGCGCCCCAATATCAACAAGCGCTGGCCCAACAGGGCTATCAAGCGATTGCTATTTCCGCCGCCACAGGAGAAGGACTGCCGCAATTATTGGAGCAGACATGGGCGATGCTGCAGGAAATGGGCGGGCCCGCAGCCCTTACGCCGACGGCAGCCGGGGAAAAAGTTGTTCTGCACATGCCTCCAGAACCCTATCGCGAATTGCGCGTGGAAAAGCTGCAAGACGGCTTGTATCTCGTCAGCGGCACTGCTGTGGAGAAGATGATGGCCCGGGCGGATTTAGCCCACGGCGAAGGCGTGGCCCGCGTCCAAAAAATCCTCGAAAAAATGGGCGTGCTGGAAAAGCTGGAGAGCCTCGGCATTCAGGGCGGAGATATTGTCCTCATCGGCGATGTGGAGATGGAATATTGGCCTGACGCTCTGCCGCCCTGGGAAGAAGAAATATAATCGGGAGCGTGGCCAGGCCGCGCCTGACGCCAATCGCCTGCCTCCCGTTTATGATACGCGATTAAGCATGCCCAATATGTAACATAGTTAATTATTTTTGCCTCGCGGCCCACGCTGACTTCCTATTTTGCTTTGACGCGCCCTCCTCGCGCCCATATAAAACATATAAAAACAGATAAAAGAGCCCCGGGAGAATGTGTCTCCTGAGGCTCTATGGATAAGGGCGAGCGCGGCAGGGATACTCGGCAAGACATGAAAGCAACTCGATAGGGCTCTTATTATGCTCTCAGTAGCTCGCTCGCCACTGTGTATATTATATCACAAAATTTTAAAATGTCATTACTCATTTTTAAATTTTTCCCCAAAATTTTTTCTCTTTATAGAACTAATGTTTGATATTTGTGCCCTTTAGAGCGTGTATTCTTCGCTTTACAGAAAATTTTTCACTCATCAAGTAACTTATTTTCCTATCGAAAATATCCCCAGGGCAAACTGGCAAACATAAGCGCCCACGCGCCCTTCTATGCTCTTGTTTCCTCTTTGCTCATTGACAAATTTTCTTTGATAGGATACTCTAAAGTGCAAATAATTTTGGGGGGCAATATCCACAAAAGGAGGCCGCCTCAATGACTATCAATATGTCTCGCTTTCTGATTGTCCTGGCGTGCATTTCCCTTGTGCTGGCTTTTGTTTGTCGCTTTGTTTGTCCCCTCATCGTGCGTCCGGATACTTGGCTGGCGGGCACGGCGATCCTGTTGCTTTTCAGTTGTGCTTTTTCGCTGCAAGAAATCGCCACGCGTCTTGCGGCTTGTCCACCGTCTGCCGATAAGCCGGAAGCGTAGCTTTTGCTCTATTTTTCACCCGAACGGCAGAGGAAAAAATTCGTCTCAGAAGCTGTTTGCAGACAGGCAAAACAGCAAGCCGCAGCCTCAGGCTGCGGCTTGCTTCATTTTATAACGGGCTTGCTTATGGCATTTTGCTCACAGGCAGACGCCGCAATTATTCTTTCGTCAGCGGCACATCCACAACATCGCGCATGGGCTGTCCCCCGGGCCCCCGCCGCTCCACTGTCAGCACTACGAATTTACGCTTGGCGGCAATGGCTTCCCGCACAGCCTTGCGATATTCTTCCACAGACGACACAGGCTTATCGTCGACTTGTAGAATCACATCGCCGACTTGCAGCCGCCCATCTTCTTCTAAATCGCCGCCCACCTGCTCAATGAACACACCCTGCGGGCGTGTGAGATTATACTGTTTCGCTAGTTGGGGCGTGATGTTGCGGACTTGAAGCGGCGGCCCCGCGGCTGTTTCATCGGCTTGAGCGCCGGCCTCCTCCTCTTCCAGGCCGGCATAGCGCGCCGGCATTTCGCCCAAAGTGACCGTCACTTTTTGCGGCTTTTTGTCGCGCACAATGTCCAGCGTCACTTTAGCCCCCGGCGGCCGATTGGCGATTTCCGCCTGCAATTCCGCGCTCGTGTACACGGGCTTGCCGTCCACGGCGATAACCACATCATTCGGCTGCAGCACATTCGAAGCCGGCGCATTTTCATTGACCTGCGTAATCAGCACGCCGCCCTCTTTGACGCCAAAATGCTCCCGCAAATTTTCATTGAGATTTTTAATTGTCACGCCCATCCAGCCGCGCGCGACCTTGCCTTTCTCAATGAGCTGCGGCACAACGCGCTTGGCCACATTCGAGGGGATGGCAAAACCGATACCGATATTAACAGGCACTGGCGTGCCAGGCGAGGCAATCGCGACATTGATCCCGATGACTTCGCCTTTGAGATTGACCAGCGGCCCCCCGCTGTTGCCGGGATTAATGGGCGCATCCGTCTGAATGAGATCCCCCAGCTGGAAATATTCACTTTCCGCTTCAATCGTGCGCCCCCGGGCGGAAATCACGCCCACTGTCACGGTCTGCTGCAACTGGAAGGGGCTGCCCACCGCCATCACCCACGCCCCGATGCGCGCTTTATCCGAATCGCCCAATGTCAAAGTCGGCAAGGAACGCCCGGCATCAATTTTGATGACGGCTAATTCTGTCCGCGGATCCAGCCCCACAATCTTGGCGGGATATTCTTTCGTGTCATTTTCACGATCATGGAGCTGGACCGTTATTTTAGTCGCGCCGCGCACCACATGGGCATTTGTCACGATATAGCCATCGCTGCTGTAAATCCAGCCCGATCCCGCTGCCGGACGCGGCCGCGCTTGCGGCGGCATTAGGCGTCCCCCTGGCGGAAAGCCCGGCATGCCGCGGAACATCTCTTCTAATTGCCGCTGAAATTCCTCCCAGCGCGGATCCACCCGCGGCGGCAGATTGCTGCTGATATACACGACTGCCGGCAACACGCGCTGCGCCACATCCTCAAAGCTTACCATCCCCTGAGGCTGTTGGGCCTCGGCCGCGGGAAGAGTCCCCGGGCGATTCGTCTGGGCTAAAATCAGCGCCATCACAACCGCCCCGACTAACGCGCTGAGCAAAATCAAAATCAGATGGCTATGCCGATGACTGGCGTAATGGCGTGGATCCATTTTCGCTCCTCCTTTGTCACAGGCTTCTCCATTTGTGCTGGCCAGCCCTTGTTGTCAGGAAAAGAATTCGCCTCTATAGCATTTCCGCTTTTTATTAAGCCAGAAGTCTTTCCAGACGCTCTGTCAACTCGCTTTCAGGAACAGCGCCAATGAGCCGATCTACGGCCTGGCCATTTTTGAACATAATCAAAGTCGGAATGCTGCGTATCTCAAATTGGGCCGCTAAATCGCCCGCCTCGTCCACATTGACTTTCGCCACTTTCAGCCGTCCGGCGAATTTGGCAGCGATAGCATCAATCACCGGCGCCATCATCCGACAGGGGCCGCACCACGGCGCCCAAAAATCCACTAACACAGGCCCCTCCGCCTGCATAACTTCCTTTTCAAAATCCGCACTTGTCAATTCCTTCGCCTGAGACATGATTTTTCGCTCCTTTTCTTTTTTATCCATTAAGCCCCAATTTGTCGTTAATTGAACACGGGCTTGAGCCATTCCCGCATTTCCGCAAGCGTTTTTGCGCCTGTGCTGCGCTGGACTTCCTGCCCATCCTTGAAAACGATTACTGTGGGAACGCCCCGCACTCCATATTTTTGCGCGATTTCCATATTTTGTCGCGCATCTATAGCTATAAGACACGCCATATCCTGAAATTCCTCAGCCAGCGTCGCATAAGTGGGCGCAAAGCGCGCACA
>CAZUOJ010000073.1:0-6887 GCA_964622325.1 uncultured Armatimonadia bacterium | reverse complement strand
GCTTCAAACAAATAGGCCGGAATGCCTGCCACAAGCCCAAAATAGCGATGACACAGATTAATATCCTCCTCCGCGCTGTCGTAATACACATTCAATGGAAAGCCATAGAACGCCATCCACTGCGCCAGATGGCTGCTCGTGCGCCAACAATCCCACACAAACGCTGTTCCTGGCCGCTCCGCGCGCCCAATTGTCTGTATAAAGTTTTCCCGGAAAGCGGGCTTGCTGCTTTCAGCGGGCAGCTCGTGCATGTCTATTAGCGCCTGCGGCTTATATCTTTGTACAGCCCTTTTAATGGCCCGGATTTCCGGCTCGCTATTCTGGCTCCATTGCCGATTGAGATCCACGCCCGCGCCATTGACACGCTTGCCCGTGCACATCCCATCAGGATTTGCTACAGGAATCATTATCCACGAAAGCTGCCGGAGCAATTGTCTTTCCTCCAGGCCTTGTGCACGGGCAAAATGCCGCGCCAGCGCCAGACACGCCACTGTCCCCGAAGCTTCCGTGCCATGTTGGCGCGCGAGGAGAAAGACGCGCACTGTGTCTTCTAATGGCACATCGGGATCACGGACTACAAGCAGCGGCAGGGGGCGCCCCTGGCGACTAAAGCCTGCTGTGCGAATTTCCATACGGGGAAAAGATTGCCAGTGGCGCAATATGCGCAAAAGCTCTTCATAGCTGGGGCTGTGTATTGCCGCCCGGCAAATGTCGTCCACGATATCTGCTGCGGCCCCATGCGCCTGCCACATGAATGAACTAAAAAAACAGCTCAGAAGACAAATATAAAGGCAGCCGCTTTGGCGCTCGCGCTCAACAACGCCAGAAGCGTTTGCCCTGAAAAGGCGCAACAGAAAATTCGTGACTAGCGTAAACATGTTTGCTTGAATATATGCTGCAGCAAAATGCGCTAGGGGGCTTCTGCGGATAATGTTCCTAGCCGCTTTAGCGCTTGCAGCAATTTTTCCGCCTCCTCTAAATCCGATAAGCGGCCCACATCCAGCCAATAGGCCTGTTCATCCACAAAGCCTCGCACATTCTCTCCCGCGGCTATCATTGCCGGAATCACATCATAGCCAAAATCTTTGCCCGGCCCCACATAATCCCACACTCGCTGACTGAAAATATTTACAGCGGCATGACAGGGAAGCGGAGCATAAGGCTTTTCGGCAAAAGCAATGACACGTCCTGTGTTATCCAGCTCCGCCGCTCCAATATGCAGGCGCACTTTTTTCACAAGCCCTAATGTGGCCGCAGCTCCTGTCTGTGCATGCTGCTGCGCCATTGCCACAAGATTCAGATTTGTCAATATATCGCCATAATGCACGAGAAAGCTTTCTTCGTCAGCCAAATATTCGCGTAGAGCATAAACTTCGCCGGCCGTTTGCGAGGGCTCAGGCCGCACCACATATTGTATTTGCACTCCCCAGCGGCTGCCGTCTTGAAAATAATGCTGCAATTGCTCCGGAAACATTGTCACAACAATGAGCAAATCCGTAAATCCTTGCGCCTGCAGCCGCTCAATAATGTGCTCCAGCAGAGGCTTGCCGCACAGCGGGATCATCCCTTTATTGAGATAATTTGTAAGAGGCCTCATCCGCGTGGCATAGCCCGCCAGAAGGATCACTGTCTTCATGGCCCATCCTTATGTTTGCTTCGTTCCGTATTTCTCAAGCCGCAACAGCTTTGCTGCGTTCGTGCGCCCGATGGCCTCGCGCCATTCTGCGTTGTCCAGCTCCTGGAGCCAGCGCACTTGCGGATAATCCACGCCATAGCGCGTCACATCCGTGCCGAAAAGCAATTTGCGCCAATGGCGTTCCACAAATCCGGGCGTGAAATCCGGATCGCGTGTGAGCGCATTCCAGCCCGAGCCCGCACTGATGTCCGCGTATAGATTATCATATTTTTCCAAAAGACGCTCCACAGCCCCTCCCGGAACAATTTTGCCTGTTGGATAGCCGTACATCGTCTCCGCCGTCACATCGCCGGAGATGTTCGCCCAAAAGCCTGGCCCATGTCCTACAAAAATGCAATCGGCGAATTCCTGCAAACAGGCCTCCAGCCGGGGCAAGCCCGGCTCATCGGTCAGCCCGCACGCACAAATATCCATCACAAGCGGCATATGATAATCCGCGCATTTGCGATAGATGACTTTATTCAGCTCATGATCAAAGGGCAGCCCGGGAATATGCTCGCCGAAGCCCCGACAATCATAATTTTTGACAAAAACATCAAAAAGCTGCTCCACTTTTGGATAGCGCGGATCAATGCACATAAAGGCAATGAAACGTTCGGGATATTTATCGCGGGCGGCAATACATTCTTCCGTCAGCAGCCAGCCCCAGCCCCCTTCGGGGCTTTCCAGTGGCAAAAGCACGCTGATTTCAATGCCCTCGCGATTCATTCGATCCAGGCATTGTTCAGCCGTAAAAGGCGGAATCTGGGGATACGATTCCCGATACAGACGCCCAATATGGCAATGAAAATCAATCATTGCGCTCTCCTGCTTACAGCAAAAAATAGACAGGCCCCTGTCTTATTCTTGCGACAGCGCTTTATCTGGGGAGCCTTCCAGGCTTATTTCTCCAGCCTCTTCTATTAGCCGTATTGCTCAAACAGTTTGCCCCATTCTGTGCTGAGAGCCCAGCGCACGCGCTTTTTGCCTTTTGTAGGATACCAGTACACATCATAATACAGGCGGCTGGCTAGATAGCTCCAGGGCACGAGCGGCGTGCGCAAAAGCAAATGCTCAAACGGCTTCAGCCAGCCATGATAGATGCATTTTTGCCCGCGGCTGGCGAATGTGTCGCATACGATAAAATGCCAGTCCTCCTCCCGAATATCCACATCCCCTACAACTTCAATCTGCTTCGGATCAGCAATGCCCAATCCCTTTTCGTGCGCCAGACGCAAATATTCAATTTTTAAGGGATCAAAGCCCATAATTTTGGCTGCCAGGGCGTCGATCGCCACTTGATCTGCGCTGGCCAGCAATATATTTTTCACATGCGGCTCCATGGCCCGGGGCCCCGCCCCGCTGCCGGCAAATGTCCCATCCATGACGGCGAACAAGCCGGGATGTATCTCCCGCTGGATGACAAGCAAATCCACGAGCGTCTCATGAATGCGAGCATGTGTCCAATGCCGATTATTATCCAGCAGCCCCCCAAAAGCATTCTTCATTGCTCCTGTCGTCGTCGTAAACACATGTGTCTTTACAGTCGGCAAATGCACAGCATTCTTGCCTATGAACAGCTTGGGAATGCGGATGCCCTGGGGGAAAATTTCGGGCAAACACATCATCTCGCCCCGAGGCTCGTATGTGATCCATTCTACGCCCGGCTTATATAGCCATACAAATTTTAAGCCATGTTTTTCCGCAGGCTTGACAAGATGATTATTGATGGAGCCGACTTCTGGATCCACAACGACAGTGGCATTTTGCGCCGGAATGAGCTCTTCGGGCTTCCAGCCGGCTTGCAAAAGCGTGCGGGCAACGCCGTCCAATTGCCAGGGCGTTGTGGAACAGGCGGGATAATAATAATGCCACGAGATATTGATCTTCAAAATCGTTTCCGCTTCGCGGGGCAACGCCTCCCGAAAGCCCGCCAATTCCATCACGCGGGCAATATCGTCGAGAACAGTTTCCGGCCGCGTGCGCACAGCCGCTACGAGGCCCGGCTTCCATTTCCCTACAGGCTTGTCATGGGCAACTTGTGCCTGATACATTGTGCGGCAGCTCCTTTTGTGAGCAGATAATTTTGTCTCATCCCCTGAAAATTAGCCATTTTCTGAAAAATGCAAAATCGCCTTATAAAAGCCGCGGCCATCGGGCGCTGTAAAGGGCTCCTGGACTTGAAAGCCAAAACGTTCATACAGCGCTCGTGCTCGCTTGTTGTCCTGGACAAAAATTAGCTCGATTCCTTGATGCCCTCGCGCCTTAGCCTCCTGCACAAGCGCCGCCATTAGCTTTTTGCCCAGGCCCCTGTCGCAATAAGAATCTGTAATCCCTATGCCTAAATAGGCCAGAGGCTTATCAAGATGCGTTAAAAAGCCCCAGCCCACAATCTGGCGCCCATCCTCCAGCACAATATCATAACGCTCGCCGCGTGCAGATTGTTCACAGATTTCCCGGCATTGGGCATAGGAGGCATTCCAGCCCAGCGGATTAAACCAGTATCGCACTTGTGCGCTTGTTGTATTATAAAAACGCTGCAAAGCCAGGGCATCTTCCCGCCGCAGCCGCCGCAAAATTGGCTTGGCGAGCAGGGGCTGTCCCTCATAAAACAATTCTTCAAGCATTTCTAAGGCTTGTTCTATCATGGCTTCGCCTGTGCCCGGCGCCACGCGGCATTGCCAGCCCGGCCATGTCTGATAGCCGCCGTCTGCATAGGCCTGTCTGTCGGGAATATAGCCAATTTCCTCGTTGGCCAAGCCAATGACGAATGTGTGGCGAAAAGGCGAGCGTTGCCGCAATTGCAGGCTTAAACGCGCAAAAAGCTCTCCGGGAATTCCCACGAAGGCCACATCCCCCAGCCGGATGGCTGTCAATGCTGTCTGGCGCGTTTCGCCCTGCACAGGAGACATTTCCGCTCGTTCCTGGCGAAATATCTGCTGCCAGTAATCAGATTGTTGCGGCAAATAACGCTCAACATATCTTCGTACAGCTTCCTCTGCCTGCGCCTCCTCAAATTCCCGTATTTGATATGTGAAAGGACGCTGGATAAGGCGCACAGGCCCCCAAAGACAGGGCTTCGCCTGATGCAGGCCTTCTTCCACGGCGGCTACAAGACGCCCCACAACTTCAGAAATAGACAGGCCGCTGCCTTCGTATGTCAGATGATGTGTGGAGCCAAACGCGCCCGGCACAAATAAAGCTGTCGTCTGATAGCGCTGTTCCAGCGCCTGACGGGCCAATCCCGAAAAAGCCGGCGAATAGACATTCGGCTTAATTCCGCCAATGTTGTGAACATTGTGGCTGAACAGCAAAGCCGCCCAATGGCCTTCGGCGCGCCGAAAAGCAAGGACAGGAATATCCGGATCATACGGCCCTGTGGGGCGTACGACATCTTCCCTGGCATAGCCGTACCAGCCAATCTGTCCATCCTGTAAAAGCAAGCGGCTGTTACGGCCTATCGTCGCTTCCTGGCTCAGCCCAAAGAGCAATTCGGCCTGTGTCTCCGTCCACACGCGCTGGGGCCCCTCCAGCCACGAACAGGCTTCCCGCACAGCCGCGACACAGCCCTCTTCGATCCGGCGCAGATATTCCGGATGAGGTGTGCTGCTGAAAAAATCCAAAGTCGGCGGGCCGCTATGCGTATGCGTGGCGCATATCAGAACATTTTCCTCCGGAATATCTGTGCCTTGCGCGATTCGCTGTCTGGCCGCTTGAATCGTGGGAAAGGGCACAATAAGCGCATCGACAGAAATAATCGCCAGCCGCGTTTCGGCCTCTATCACAAGGGCTGTCGCCCGAAATTCGCCCTCATATCCCTGGGCAAATACAGGCTCGGCCTCCGGAAAAGCCTCGTCTGTAAGCGAAAAAGCTCGAGCAGCAACGCGCAAGGTGGACAACTTCATCGCCTCATATCAAAGCATTTTGGCCTTCGCCGTAATGTGAATGAGATAGGGGAGCTTTAAGGCGTCGGCTCAATTCATTCCTGTGATGAGCCATTGATCGCCCACTTGAACAAGATCGATGCTACGCACGCGGCCGCTTAACATTGCCCGCGCCTGCGTGCCCTGCACTTCGACTGTATCCAGCTTCACATCTGTAAAATATGTCCGCCACATTTCCAGGCTTTTGGCTTTCTCCTCGGCCAGCTTCTCTATAATAAGCTGGCGCTGGCTTGTCCCGAAGCTCTCCCAATCCGGATTTTCCCGCTTGGCGTATTCTGTATAATCCCATAGCAGCGCGGCTTCCTTCCATTTTCCCGCCTTCATCAAATTGATGTAGGCGCGGACTGTGCCCTCGGGCGTCTTCGTCGGCTTGCCGCCGCAGCCCCACAAAAATGCTCCCGCCAGGAGCATTCCCGTAAGCACAAACGCCGCCTCTCGTTTCATCTGTATCACTCCTTAAGAGCCACATAATAAGCGCGATCACTCCAGGGCGTAAGCGGCGAAAAACGATAAGCCTCGTACGCCTTTTGTTTGCGAAAGCCCGCTTTTTTGAGCGCCGCTTTCACTTCTTGATGCGTGTATGCCCGCTGATAATGTGTTTCGCGAAATTCATGCACGCCATCTGGCGCATAATAGCCAAACCACATATCGACACGACAAATACGCGTCTTTGGATCCCAATGCGCGCGCCATTCATAATGCAAAGGATCGGATCCTTGTCGCCGGGATTGTGTGAACAAATCTGTGGCTAAGGCGCGGATTGTATTCAAATCAAAAATAAACAATCCGCCCCGGCGCAACACACGATATGCTTCTGCCATCGCGGCTTCAAACAGGGGAAGCTCCAGAATATAATTCAGACTGTCAAATAGGCATACAATCAAATCAAAGCTTTCCGCCGCTAAAGCAAGACAGCTGGCGTCACAGACAACAACAGGAAGCGGCGGATTTTGCCGCGCGCAATGACGCGCCATCGGCTCCGACATATCGGCCCCAATGGCATGATAGCCCCGCCGCAGAAGCTCGCTGCCAATTTTCCCTGTCCCGCAGGCTAAATCCAGCACATCCCGCGGCTGCACACGCCAGCGCCGCAAAATTTGCTCCACATAGTCTATCCATCCCTGATAGGGCACAGAGCGCATTAAATGATCATAATAATCGGCCACAGCCTCAAATTCGCCATGTCCCGGCCTTGACAAGGGCTTTCCCCGCACTGACAATTATTCCGCCTCCTCGCCCATTTCCGCTAATAATTCCCGCAGCCGCTC
>CAZUOJ010000072.1:0-18458 GCA_964622325.1 uncultured Armatimonadia bacterium | reverse complement strand
TTGCCGATTCCGGCACGCAAAGCGGCGATTATCTGTATTTTTATTATGCCTGGAATGCTTCCCCTGAGCGAAAAGCCGTGGCGGAAGTGGAGGCGAAAGTCATTTCCGGGCGCAATAACATTATCGTTTCCAATGGCGTGGCTATAGATCGTGTGGCCCTGCTCCCTGATTATGTGGAGCTGTATTCCACAGGCGAACGCCTGGCGATGAACACGACGGACGCCTTTCATACATATCGGATTGAGCTTTGGGGACAGGACATGAAAGTATTCGCCGATGGGCGACTGATTCTGGACGCTGCTGGCAAATTTGTGACTCCCTCGCCGGATGGGCGGAACGCCTTCCAGTTCGGCGCGGCCACAAGCACAGAAACAGGGGAAGCCCTCTGGCGCGCCGTGCGCTTGCGGACAGGCTCCATTTCTCTGTTTGATGTCGTATTGGCCTGCGATTATCCTTAATGAGGAATCCCGCGGAAGCTTCGCCGGCGCAAAGCCCTGGAGGCGGCAAGAATATGCCAAAAGAGAATGGCTACGCGCGAGCAGCCCTTTAAACACAGCTTAGAAATGCCATACATACAAATCTCGATTAGCAAGGGGCAAGCTCACACGGCAGCCGCCCTGTAGATGGCTTTCCGCCACTGCCAAACAAATCTCCAGAGAATGATGGCATTGCTCAATGTGATTAAGCGTAGGGCGCTCTGTCTCGTAAGCTTCCACGAGATCCTCCAGGCAATTCAAAGTGGCGCTGCGAAAGCCCACATGCGGAAAAGGCGCCGCCCGAAAAGCAAGCCATTTATCGGCATCCTTGACAGGCTTACGCCATTCCCAGTCAATGCCATTGTTCGTGGCCCGTATTGAGCCCTCGGAGCCAAATATTTCTATATCCCAGCGGCCGGCGGAAATGGCATAGCCTGTTATGCCGCCGGCGAAAGCGATCTCAAATGTCGCCGGCGGATCGTTGTTAAAACGATTATTCGCATAAATAATATTTCCATCCAGTTTTAATTCGCCGCGCACATGGAGCGCCGGCGGATCGCCCAGAAGATACATCATTGTATCCACGATATGGATGCCGCTATGGAGCAAGTTGCCGCCCGAATACTGTACGACAGTGTGCGGCTGGCCAATTTCGCCGCGTACAATAAGCTGCCGCGCCCACTGATAACGATTGTCAAAGCGACGCAAGACGCCTGTATTGAAAACAGTTTTGTTTCTTTCCACAGCCGCCTTCAGGGCGTCGGCCTCCCGCATGGAACACGCCATGGCTTTTTCCAGATACAGCATCGGCACGCCCATTTCCGCCACGGCAATCCCCAATTCGGCATGCGTCTCCCCAGGCGTGCATATTGCCACAAGCTCTGGCCGCTCCTGTTCAATCATCTTCCGAAAATCCTCATATAGCGCCGTCACGCCCCAGCGTTCTGCAAAAGCCTGTCTCTTTTCCGGAAGAAGATCGCAGCCACAGGCCAATTCCAGCCGCGTGCTGGCGCGCACAGCGCCAGCAATGGAATACGGCAGGGCGAAAGCCGGATAGCCCACAACTTCCTCACAAATTGTGCTGCCCATCCGGCCCAGGCCAATAATTCCTACACGATATTTTTTCATTGTGCAGGCTCCTTTGCTAATGGCACAAGCAATCGTTCTAATTCGGGCGCCTCTGCAGCCAGCTTTCCGTCCACATACACGCTCAGGCCCCGTGGCACGCCCTCCCAGCGACGCCCCGCGGGACGATTATCCCAGATTACAGAAATGCGATGCCCTCGATACGGCGCCTCATGCAGCACAAAATAATCCCATCCCTCACATAAGGGCGCAACTTCTAACAGATTATCGCCACGCGGCGTCAGTCCAATAAGATGGCGAATAATTAAATCATTGAAGCTGCTTTGCAGGCAATCACAGGCGCCAAAGCCCTCGCCTGTATGGGCGTTATAAGCCTCTCGTGTCATCGGGCGCATCAGATCTCCGCCTTCCAGTTGCATCCCTGCATAGAGCCACATAAATTCCATCAGGCGACGTCGCGTGATGTAATTTGGGGGACAGGCACGGAGAGCTGTGGCCATCGCTTCTGCAATTAAGCTATTTGTGTAAGGCAACGCCACAGGAGTCTCCGCGGGGGCACTCAAAAGGCTTTTCTGAGTCACAGGAAAAGGCGTCCAAAAATGTTCAGGCGCGACAAGCATCGCCAGTGGCGCCATATATTTAGTCTCCGCAGGCACAAGGCCGAAGGCAAAAGGGGCAAAGCCTCCGATGTGCGGCTGACGCAAAGGCTCTCTTGTTTGAGCGTCTTGATCGTAAAAGAATTTATCCCATTCGTCCCATAGCTGCTCCACAAGCGCTTTGCGGCAATGTTCGGCTAAGCCCGTGTGCCAGCGGGCATCCAGTTCACGGCCCATTGCCGCTAACAGCGCGGCTGTCGCCTGCAGCGAAGCGGCAAACATGGCGCTAAAATCCACGGCTTCGCGAGCTGCTAGAGCCTGCGCGTCCTCATAGCTGTCCAGGGGCCCAGCGCCGCCGTGCAGCAAAAAATTGTGATTGGGATCCGCACGTTGGCGCAAAGCAGCCAGATGTTGCACAGCGCTTTCGGCAGCGAAGGCGGCTAAGGAGGCATCTGGCCAGATACGCAACGCCCCCTCGATTGCGGCAGGCAGCCATTCTTTATACAAAAATGCCGGCGCCTCATCATCAGGAAAAGAGGAAGGCACATCCTGATATAGGCCAGCGGCTGATTGTCCTGAAAGCAGCCTCTGGATTTCCCCATGGACAAAATCAGCCGCTTTTAGCCAGCGCGCCTCTTGCAACACAAGCGGCGCGCTCACAATCCGCAAGCAGCTATGAGCGCCCTGTCGCGCCTCCTGAAAATACAAAGCTTCGTTTTCTCTTCTTTCTTTTGCTTCTTTCTGGGGGCGCTTCCCTAGTCCAGACGTAATCGCCTCTTTTTGAAAAGAGGAGAAAAAGGGGAAAGAAACAGCCTCATAAGAGGCAGCGGCAAGATTGTGGCGCAGCAGGAACCAGCGATAATACCATAATCTTATAAAGCGCTCTTCAGGGCATACAAAGCGGGGGCAATGGGCTGCGAACCAATTTTGATATTCCTGTTGCTGCAAAGCGAGCGGATTGTCTGCGCGCGCCCAGCGCCTTAAAGCCGTCTGCGCTTCCGCCTGCCGTATCCCTACAGCCAGGGCCAGAAGCAGGCTGACAGTTTCTCCTGGCTGCAAAACAAGCTCACATACAAGCCGTTCGGCAGGAGTCGCTTTTGTCGTGGGCATGGCCAGGAGCAGCCAGACGCGCCCGCCTGGCTCTTGTCCTAGTGCTCGCGTCCCTAAAAGTAGATCCCGGCCTAGGCGCGTCAGATCCTGCGCCGCTGCTGTTTGGGCTTGAATGATTACTGACAAAGCCTCGCCAGCGTGATTTGTCAGCTCCACAACATCACAGATGACATCATCCCAGGAAATGAATTTATATTCAATAAGCCCCAAGCCCGCCTCTTTAATCTGCCGGCGGGAATGGCTGGGATAAAACATGCAGGCGGCGCGGACGCCCTGCAGGGGCTGTTGATTGACAAAAACATCCAGCACAATCGGATCGGGCAGCCACGAGCCCTCCGCATCCTGCCCGTAACAAAAGCGCCCCCGCATGCCCAGCGCGTTTTCCAGATGCGCACAAAAAACATGGGCGCCCGTCGACCCCAATGTATGATGGCGAATGCCGCGGCAGGCCAACAGCCGATCTATTTCTGGCAGCGGACACAATTCATTCAAAAAAGAGGCTTCCATCGCCTGGATTGAGCCCCCAAGGAGCCTCAAATGGATCCAGCAGCTCTCTTGGGCAAACACGCTAGAATATGCCTTGTAAGGCTTTGGCAAAAGATATTATTCATTTTTTTTGTAATAGCTCCTTGCTCTGGCTAAACAATTCTATTGTTATTTTATTTATTGTTCTTCTGTTACACAGGCGATGTGCGCTTCAGAAGATAGACACAGCAGAGCTAAAACACAAGGCGGCACAGCAGGATATGATTCGCCCGACGGGAAACATTTTCCTATTCAATAAATAGGCTGGGGAGCAACAAAATGGAATTATGCTTCGGCGTAATCGGCACAGGCTATATGGGAAAATTGGAAGCGCGTTTAGCCCAAGAAATTCCCGGCTGTCGTTTGATTGGCGTATGGAATCGCACGCCTGAAACAGCAGCCGCCCTGGCGAAAGAGCTCGGCTGCGTCCATTTCCCCACGATAGAAGCCCTCCTTGCGCATCCTGATATTAACGCCGTTGTCGTCGCCACAGCCAATCACGCGCATCGCGAGCCGGTTTTGCAGGCCGCCTACGCCGGCAAACACATCTTTCTGGAAAAGCCGATGGCATTATGTGTAGCGGATTGTTGGGCGATGATAAAAGCAGTGCGGGAAACGGGCGTAACATTGTTTACGGGACATCCACAGCGCTTTATGGACGGCGTGCGGGCGGCGCGGCAGGCGCTTTTGGCAGGAGAGATTGGCCGTCCTGTGGCTCTGCGTTGTGAACGGATTTTCTGGGCAGATTTGCGCGGCCCCTCGCCGCATTGGAAAATGAAGCGTTCCTTATCGGGCGGGCATCTCTTCCATCATATGCATGAATTATGTACAGCGCGCTGGCTGTTGGGCGAATATGCTTCCGTGTATGCCCAGATGGCCAATCTGGCACATATCGCGGATGGGCCCGAAGCCGAAGAAGATGTGGTGCAGGTGGCGGTGCGCTTCCGTTCCGGGACATTGGGCACATTTGAGCTGGGATCAGCATATCGCCAGCCCGAGCACTGTATGAAAATATATGGCTCCGAAGGAACAATTATCATCCATTGGCAAGAATCTAAAGTGACAATCGCCGGCAAAACGGGGACAGTGACACGCCCTATGTACGATAATCCGCAAGCCCAACAGTCTGCTGAAGAAACATACGCGCAGCTCAAAGAGGGCCGCGTGCATGGCCGCCCGGAGGAGGAAGCGCCGCTGTTTTTGCGACAGCTTGTCGCGGCTGAAATGCAGGCTATGCTGGCTTATGTGAATGGCATGTTTGCCGATGAGGCGAATGCCGATTTGTTCGGTGGCGAAGCCGGCTTGCGGGCTGTGGAAGTCGCCGAAGCCGCTTTGCTTTCCCAGGCGAGACAAGCCGTGATTTCCCTGCCGTTGACAAATGCTCTCGGGCCTTGAGCTGCGGAAGGGCGTGGACATCCAGCGGAAGGCTTTTGCGCCCGTGGCTGCTCTTAAAGAATATCAGGCTTTATTTATTGGAAAGCCTTTCGGATGTGGCTGTGAATGATATAATACACACAAATCTTTGAATAAATTAATTTCCAAACAGGAGAGAATAAATGCCGCGTTCGTCAAAATCATTGGACGAATATCGCCGCAAGCGCGATTTCTCGCGAACGCCCGAGCCTGCGCCCCCCGATAGCGCCCCCGACGCTACGCCAGAAGCAGAACAGGACAAAATAGCGGGGCTATTCGTCATTCAAAAGCATGCTGCGCGCCGCTTGCATTATGATTTGCGTCTGGAAGCAGGGGGCGTTCTTAAATCCTGGGCGCTGCCCAAAGGCCCCTCATTAAATCCCAAAGACAAGCGCCTGGCCGTGATGACAGAAGATCATCCGCTGGAATATGCCGATTTTGAGGGCATCATTCCGGAAGGACAATATGGCGCCGGCACAGCCATTGTCTGGGACAAAGGCACATATCGCCTCCATCCCCATCATGTACATAAATCCCCAGAGGATAGCCCTGCTTCCCTTACGGAAGCCCTGGATAGCGGCCGTGTGGCGTTGTGGCTGGAGGGCCAAAAGCTGCGGGGCGGATTTGCGCTGATTCGCACACAGCGCGGCCCCGACGGCAAGCTTAATGAGAATAATTGGCTTTTTTTCAAAATGGCGGACGAATTTGCGGACGCCACGCGCGACATCACTGCCGACAGGCCTGAATCAGTATTAAGCGGCCGCACGCTGGAAGATGTTCAGACTCAGGGGGGCTAATCCCGCGCGCAGCTCGCCTTGCGGACAAAAGCAATCTTTTGCTTTTGGGGCAGGATTTTCCTTGCTGTTGCCGAAAAGCCTGTTATGCCTCTGACGCCGGCGGCCCTTGTGTTGTTATTATTGCCCGCGCTCATCACATTGGCGGCGCCGGAAGAGCGGCTGGCTTTTTGGCTCGGCCCGCTTGTGTTTGCAGGCATTCTTCTTCTCCTCCTCGGAGATTATTTTATCAGCCGGCGGGGCGTGTTTTTGGAGCTGCAGCGGATTGTTCAAAACAAGCTTAGCCTGGACGCCACAAATCCTGTGAAAATCCGTGTCTATAATCGCAGCGCAAAGCGCCTCTGCCTCCTGATCAAAGATGATCCTCCGCCCGCGTTTGAAACTTCCTCGCGCCTGTTTCGCGTGACTCTGGCGCCCTGGACGGCAACGACGCTTTCGTATTCCACGCGGCCTTTGGCTCGCGGCCGCTACGAATTCGGCGATTTCTATGTGCGGGGGCGGTCGCAATTCGGCCTGAGCTATTGGCAACGCCGGATTCCCGCGCGCCAGCCTGTTTCTGTCTATCCTAATATCCTGCAAGTGCGGCATTATCAATTGCTGGTGCGACAGGATCGGCTGGCGCAGGCCGGCTTTTTTCCGCAGCGGCGCTGGGGGCCGGGCACGGAATTTGAAAGCCTGCGCGATTATGTGCCGGATGATGATTTCCGCTTCATTGACTGGAAAGCCACGGCGCGTCGGCATCGGCCTGTAAGCCGTCAATATGAAACAGAGCGCAGCCAAAATCTCCTGCTCCTGATAGATGCCGGCCGCCTGATGAGCACGCAGCTGGGCGCGCTGACACGGCTGGATTATGCGCTCAATGCCGCCGTGATGCTGGCGTATGTGGCGCTGCAGCAGGGCGACGCTGTCGGGCTATTAGCTTTTGCGGATACGATTAAGGTCTTTGTGCCGCCGCGCAAAGGACAGCGGCAATTGCGCCTCTTTCTCGAAGCGCTGCATGATTTACAGCCCGTGCTGGCCGAATCGGATTATGCGGCCGCCTTTCAGCTTCTGGCGTCCCGCGCCCATAAGCGCGCCCTGTGCGTATGCTTCACAGATGTCATTGATGTTCATGCTTCGCGGCGCCTGCTGGAATATCTGAGCGTGCTTTCGCCCCGTCATCTCCCGCTGTTGATTTCCCTGCGGGACAGCGCGCTGGAGCATATGGCGCGGCGGCGCCCTCAGGACATTCGGCAAACATACGAACGGGCTATAGCGGCGCAAATCCTGCAGGAACGAGAAGCGGCGCTGGGGATCTTGCGGCAGCGGGGCGTGATTGTGCTGGATATGCCCCCCGAAAAGCTTTCTTTGGCGGCTGTCAATCAATATCTGCAGCTAAAAGCGCTGGGCCGGCTGTAGGCGCGCCCCAATTTTTCCCGGCAAGCAGCCTTTCTTCCGTAATCCGGCAAACGAGCCCCCTGAAAATTCAATGGATGCCATTCCGCTTAGCCAAAGCGGCCGCGGATATAATCATCGGTCCGCTTATCCTGGGGCGTCTCAAAAAGTTTTTCGGTCAGGCCAAACTCGATAAGCTCTCCCATCAGGAAAAAGCCGGTATAGGTGGCCACACGGGCCGCCTGGGAAAGATTATGGGTGACAATGACAATCGTATATTGCTCTTTCAAAGACAGGAGGAGTTGCTCAATACGCAGAGTGGAAGCCGGATCCAGGGCGGAACAGGGCTCATCTAAAAGCAGCACTTCTGGCTGCAGGGCCAGCGCGCGGGCAATACACAGCCGCTGCTGCTGGCCGCCGGAAAGATCGCCGCCGGGGCTATCCAGGCGATCTTTGACTTCCTCCCATAAGGCCGCCTGCTTCAGGGCTTTTTCGACGATTTCGTCGGGATTGCGCGGCTTGAGGCCCTGCAGGCGCAGGCCCGCCAGCACATTTTGCCGCACGCTCATCGTCGGGAAAGGATTCGGCTTTTGAAAGACAAGCCCAATGCGCTGGCGGACGCGCACGGGATTGACTTTTGCGTCATAAATATCATGGCCGTCCAGAAGCACACGCCCCGTGACGCGCGCCCCGGGCGTGAGCTCATGCATGCGATTGAGGCAACGAATAAAAGTGGATTTTCCACAGCCCGAAGGTCCAATGATGGCAGTGATGTCGCGGTCCGGAATGGCGAGATGTATGCCCTTGAGCACTTCCATCTCCCCAAAATAAGCGTGCAAATCCTCCACAATCATGCGGGGGCGCACTTCTGCAGACAAAAGGGGAAGCTTTTCCTGTTCTGACGCCGAAAACATCGTCACGCTCATCTTTCCTTCATCGCCCGATTAATAAATGCGCCGCTGGGTGCGATTGCGCAGCCAAATGGCAAGCGCGTTCAAAAGCAGCATCAGAATAAGCAGGACGATTATGCCTGCCGCAGCATTAGCATGGAATTCCTTTTGGGGCCGGGAGACCCAGTTAAATATCTGGATGGGCAGCGCAGTGAAGGGGCTCTTCAAAGAATTGGGCAGAAACGCCACATAGGTCAGCGCCCCAATAGTAATGAGTGGTGCAGTCTCCCCAATCGCACGCGCCAACGACAAAATCACGCCAGTCAAAATGCCCGGCAGGCTCATCGGCAGCACAATCTGGCGGATAGTCTGCCAGCGATCCCCGCCCAGGGCAAAGCCCGCTTCCCGCAGACTCTGCGGCACGGTCCGCAGGGCTTCCCGTGCCGCCGTGATAATCATCGGCAAAAGCATAATCGCCAGGGTGGCAGCGCCCGCCAGCAGGCTCCGCTCCAGCTGCAGGGCGCGCACAAATAATTGCAATCCCAGGAGGCCATAGATAATGGAGGGCACGCCCGCCAGATTGTTGATGTTCAGCTCGATAAAAGCCGTCAGCCGATTGGGCCGCGCATATTCCTCCAGATATATGGCGGCGCCTACGCCCAGCGGCAACGCGAGAAGAGCGGTCAACACAAGCAAATACGCGCTGCCCACAAGCGCCGCCAGCAGCCCCGCCTCTTCCGGAAAACGCGAAGGATAGCTCGTTAAAAATTTCCAGGTCAGACGCGGCAGGCCGTCTAAAAAAGCGTCGCCGATTAAAATCGCTAAAATCACGAGCGGCGCCGTTACGGCGAACAGGCAGAGCCCCCGCCAGATATATTCTGCCGTACGTCCCTGGGGCGCCTCGAGCGCCGCCGCGGTCTCCGCACGGGGGGACGGCTCCCTGTAGGCTGTGGCCGCTGACATCGTTTCCTTGGGCTCCTGTCCAGGCATGGCTAACTTCTGGCAAACATCCGCTGGCGCAGACGACGGGCAATTTCATTCAGACACAAAGTGAATAAAAACAGGGTCAGTCCTACGGCGAAAATCGTCCGATATTCCAGAGTTCCGGCGGGCGTATCGCCCAGACTGATTTGCACGATATAGGCCGTCATCGTCTCGATGGGCACGCGCGGATCAAGGGTGAAGCGGGGCTGCTGGCCCGCCGCAATCGCTACAATCATGGTTTCCCCTAAGGCCCGGGAGACGCCCAGCAGCACGGCGGCAGTAATTCCGGACAGCGCCGAAGGCAGCACGACGCGAAAAATAGTCGAAAGGCGCGTGGCGCCCAGCGCATAAGCCCCTTCCCGCAGGCTTTGCGGCACTGCATAAATGGCATCCTCGCTCAGCGAAGCAATGACAGGCAAAATCATCAGGCCCATGACAAGGCCGGGGCTGAGGGCATTGAAGCCCGCCAGCCCCGGCACAAAGCGCTGCAGCCAGGGCGTCACTAGCGTCAAAGCGAAATAGCCATACACAACGGTCGGCACGCCCGCCAGAATTTCCAAAAGCGGCTTGAGAAAGCGCCGTGCTCGGGCGGAAGCGAATTCGCTTAAATGGATAGCGACAAGCAGCCCCAGCGGCAGCGCGGTGAGCACAGCGATGGCAGAAGTCAAAGCTGTGCCGGCCACAAGCGCCCAAATCCCAAAATGCTTCTGCGCAAATAGAGGCGTCCAGCGCGTATCGCCCAGAAATTGGCGCAGCGACACTTCCCGGAAAAAGCCTATGGCTTCCGTAAGCAGCGCCAGCACAATCCCGATCGTGGTGGCGATGGACAAAAGCGCACAGGCGAACAGCGCGTTCCGCAACACGCGCTCCATCGCCGAACTGGGCTTTGTTAGCCATTGCGCGGTCGGCGACGCCTCAGACATTATTTGCTCCCCTGCGCTCCTTCTTTAGCCAGCAAATCTTCGATTTTTACGCCCACTTGCGAGCCCTTTTCGCCAAACATCGAGCCCACAATGCGCTTTTGGACGCGCTCCAGGGCCAGCTCATACGCTTTCGCCGGCAGCGGAATGTAGCCGACGGCCTTTGTCAATTGCTCGGCCTGCTTCAGATAAAATTCCACAAAAGCGGCCACTTCCGGCCGATCCAGCGCTGTCTTCTTGATGTAAATGAACAGCGGCCGCGAGAGCGGCTGATAGGTGCCATTGCGGATTGTTTCCGGCGAGGGCGCAATCGGCCCCTTGCCATTGTCGTCTTTTTCGTCATCAATGGCCACAAGCGCTAATTTGTCCTTATTCTCTTCATAATAGGCATAGCCAAAGAATCCCAGCGCCAGCTTATCCGTGGCAATCCCCTGCACTAACACATTATCATCCTCGCTGGAAGTGAAATCGCCGCGGCTGGCGTCTTCTTTGCCCACAATCGCTTCCGTGAAATAATCGTAGGTGCCGCTGTCCACGCCCGGGCCAAAAAGATGTATTTCTTCATTGGGCCAGCCCTTCCGAATCTGGCTCCAGCGCGTAATTTTTTCTTGTGCCTCGGGCGCCCACAGCTTCTTCAGCTCAGAGACAGTCATGCTCCGCGCCCATGTGTTTTGCGGATTGACGACAACAGCAATCCCATCATACGCGATGGGCAATTCCACATATTCGATGCCGTTTTTGGCGCAGGCTTCGGCCTCGCTGGGCTTTATCGGTCGTGAAGCATCTGTTATGTCCGTTTCCCCAGCGGCGAATTTCTTGAAGCCGCCGCCAGTCCCGGAAATCCCGACCGTCACTTGCACTTGCGGATGCTCCTTGCGGAATTCTTCCGCCACAGCCTCCGTAATCGGATACACGGTGCTGGAGCCGTCAATGGCAATTTTTCCGGTCAGGCCCGACATGGGCTTGCCGGCCTCCGGCATCGTCGGCGCCATCGGCGGCGTCGTGCTCTGGCGGGGGCAGCCCGCCAGCCAAATCAGCCCGACTAGCATGCCCACAATCGCCAGCCCCAACGCTCCCCGCCGCTTGCGACTTTCCGTCTTACACATGTGTTTTCTCCTCCATTTTTTAGTATTTGAGTTGATATTGCACGGCAAAATTTGTTTGCTTATCGCCTTTTTCCGTATCCAGGCTTTCCGCCTGTAGGGTGACGCGCTCTGTTGTGCTGACATCCCAGGCCACGCCCCAGGCATGCCCCGTATATACATGCGCTTTAGCCGCATAATCCGCCATATCGTAACGATAAAACAGTCGTGTCAAAGGCTTTTTCTGCAGTGGCATCTCCAGCTGGGCATAGCCGCCGTGAATGTCATCATCCAGGATTGTCCCGGAATAATATTCGCCCTGCAGCGCCCAGCCCGCCGGCGCATTGTAGCGCATATGCAAGCCCCAAACAGTGTCGCTATATGTCCCGGGGGAAGCCGCCGCCGGCTTCATGCCATCTGTATTGACATCCTGAATTTCACGCCGGGAGAACATCACGCTGGCGCCTGCACAGCTCCGCTGGGCCAGGGGCCATTGGAGCTGGACGAAGATGTCCTCGGCGTCGCCCTGCTCCGGAGCATCCTGCCAGTCCGCAATTCCGCTGCCATAGCCGAATTTAATTTCCGGCTGCTCTCCGCGCGAAGGCTTATAATGAAATGTCAGGGCTGTATGCCTTTCGCCCGGGAAAAGCCAGCGCGCGATGCGGCTCCGTTCCAGAGGCAGCCGCTCGCTGCTGGATACAGGCACTTCATAGCCGAAGGGAATTTTTCCAAAGCCCAGCATGCCTGTCCATTGGGGGCTTAATTTCCGCACAATGAAGGCATCTTTCAAACATATTTCCTGGTCTTTGGGGTCATCCAGCTTGCCCAGCTCCACTTGTAAAGTGAGACTGGTCCCCTCGGCCACTTTGCCCTGCGCCTTCAGCCGCACACGGCGCAAATCCCAGCGATCATCCTGCCCAGTGCCGTCATCCCAAAGATTATAACGCGCCTGCACATAGCCGCTGAAATGCCATTCGGATTTTTCTCCACACATGCCCCCGCTCGCCGCTCCTAAGGCCGCGGTCAAACACAAACAATACAGCCCATGAAGCCCGAAAATCTTCATTTGCGCCTTCTCCTTGCCGCGTTAAAATTTCAGGGGCTGCAGCCCCGTCATACAACGACTGCCATGTGCTCGCTGTCATATTAACAGCCGCAAATTAGCGCTTTGTTAGGAAAACATTAAGAATAGATTAAGAAAATCTGGGAGATGACTTTTTAAAAGAAGGAAGAAAGCGATTTTTAATGAAGATAGTTTAAAAAATTTTTCGCAGGGCTTTGTCCTGCCCTCGTGCGATTTGGCTGCCTGTGCGTATTCATCTGTAGTTCATTTATAGGAGGAACGCAGGGCAATTGTTGTGCTATGTGGCCCCTTTCTGCCTCCACAGACTAGACAGTCGGAGGCTCCAGCGGATTCCCTTTAGCGGGCAATGAGGATGAGAAGACGTCCCCTCCCGTTTGTCGCAAAATTTCATCCACGCACACAGGGCCACAAGCGCCAGGGCTTTTGCCCCCTTAAATGCGCACACATTATTTGTCGCACATTTCACAGGCTAAAACATCATCCCACGCGACAAAAATCACATCCTCAAGCGTTTTGGCAAACAATGCCAGAGCCTAGCTCAAAGCAGCCCGGAGCCCCCGCTCGGCTAAGGCAGCATCTGTGGCTTGAGGCTCGAATGCCTTCGCCGCGCCTTTGCTGCAGGCCTAAACAGGGCTGCAAACAAACACGCGGGGCCATTGTTACATCGTTTCCCGCTTTTCCCGATGTGAAGCGTGCGTTGAATTTCAGCTTCTATCTCGGCGGCCTTATCTTCATCTAGCCCAGCCTTATAGCGCTAAGCGAGCCCGATTTTCTTCCGCCAAGCGCTTGTGATCTTCCCGCTCACGCGCCCACGCCCAATAAGCCGCGCCCCCACATGGGGGCTTTTGGCACCGGCTCTAATTGTTCCCCAATGTCCTTTTTCCAGCCTTACACAAGCATCACAAAGAGGCAACGGGCATGCAGAGCTCCTCTTTCCGCTTGTCCGCCACACGCCTGAGGATAATTAAACAACAGGGGAATTTCGTGGGGCAATACGGGCGCACGCCAGCCGTCCAAAAGCGGACATCAGCTGCCAAAGCCGTTATAGCTACATAAAGTTAGAGAAGCGGACGAGGACAGCAATAACAATTCTTTTCCTGACAAATAATGCCTCGGGATATGTGTCATGCCTGATTTCGTCGTTGGCAGTTTTTATTCTCATTGGGGACGCAGCGCATTTTGCAGCAGCCCTCGCACTTCTTCGGCTGTTAATACACGCCCCGCAGACAAAATTCGCCCTTCCATAACAAACGCGGGCGTCAATAGCGGCCCATACGCTGTAATGCGATCCAGATCCGTGACATGGACGACATAAAAGGCTTCCGGAAAGGATTCCTGCACAACAATTTGCGTTATTTCATAAAGCTTACGGCATTTGTTGCAGCCAGGCCCGAGAATTTCAATGAGCTTCTTTGCTTTGACATTATGTGTTGTTGTTTCAGGCAATTCATGTTGGCGTCGGGCGAGCCAGGCGGCCAGCACTTGCAATTCCGCTGTCACATGCTCCAGAGCCTCTTCCAGCTCCGCCACGCGTGCTTCCAGGCCCGCCACTATCTCCTCCGCAGACGGCTCGGAGGCGCCTTCTTGCAAAAGACGCTGAATTTCCGAGCGAGGAATACGATGCCTTCCCCCGGGCAGTTTATACGATTTCAGCCTGCCTGCATAGATGTAGCGCTTGACAGTCATTTCGCTGACATTCAGCGCTTCCGCAGCTTCACTTAAAGATAAAAGATCCTCCATTGCCCAAATCTCCTCTTCTCATTCCATTTCATAGCATATTATAAAATATCACAATGTTTATAAAAATGCTTCGAGGAATTGCGCAAAAGAAGAAATTTTTATTTTTCGCTATAAGATAGACAAGGATTTCTAGCGGGAATCACAAATTTATATTTTCCTAAAAATTTGTTTACATTTCCGATAAGAAAAGATGGAGGAACAATGAGCTATCCTATTTTGGACAACACGCGTAGCCCTCATGTTCGCTTGCGGACAGTTCCGCTGCCGGCAGTACGTTTGGCGGAAGAGGCTTTCTGGACATCATTGCGCAAAAGCAATGTGGAAAACGGCATTCCCCGCTTGCACGCGCTGCTGGAAGAGCATGGACATATGGACAATTTTCGGCGCCTGGCGGGGAAGAATGTGCCGCGGCGAGGGCCCCTTTTCACAGATTCGGATCTGTATAAATGGATTGAGGCCGTCGGCTATGTGCTGCAAACAGAGGATCAGCCGCAATTGCGCGCCTGGGCGGAGGCTGATATTGCCGACATTGCTGCGGCGCAGGAGCCTGACGGCTACCTGAACACATATTATGTGGAGGAGCGGCGCGAGGAACGCTATCAGCATCTGGATTATTCTCATGAATTGTATTGTGCCGGCCATCTCATTCAGGGCGCAATCGCGTATGCCCGTGCGACACAGGATGACACGCTGCTCCATGTCGCCTGTCGCTTCGCGGATCATCTGGACAGCGTCTTTGGCCCCGGAAAAAACGAAACAACAGATGGCCATCCGGAAATTGAGCTGGCCTTGATTGAGCTGTATCGACACACTGGCGAGCGCCGTTATCTGGATCTGGCGGCGTTCTTTCTCAGCCGCCCGCAATCGCTGCAAAATTTGCCTCCCATTGCCGAGCGGCCGGCGCTTGTCGGCCATTGCGTTCGTTCCGCCTATATCTGCTCTGGCGGGGCGGATCTCGTGATGGAGACAGGCGACGAAAAGATGCTCGCCAATTTACAGCGGCTCTGGCAGGATTTGATACAGGGCAAAATCTATGTGACAGGCGGCGTGGGCGCCCGTTACGAAGGGGAAGCCTTTGGCGATCCGTATGAATTGCCCAACGCGCGCGCTTATGCGGAAACATGCGCCCAGATCGGGCATTTCATGTGGGCTTTTCGGATGCTTTTGCTGACAGGCGACTCCTCTTATGCAGACTGGATGGAAATCATTTTGTACAATGGCTTGCGCAGCGGCGTGGATCTGGACGGCGACGAATATTTCTATATGAATCCGCTGGCGCATGATGGGGAGGAAGCCCTCAGCGCTACAGGGCATCGTGTGCCCCCGACAAAACGCAGCGCCTGGCATAGCTGCACATGTTGTCCGCCGAATGTGCAGCGCCTGCTGGCTTCTCTGCCCGGCTATTTTATGACAGTGGCGCCGCGGGAATTGCACCTCCATCTTTATGACTCGTTGCAGGCGGAGCTCAACATCCCCGAAGTGGGCCCTGTCCAGATACAGATACACACACGCTATCCCTGGCAGGAGGATATCGTGCTCACGATAACGCCTTCGGCGCCGGCAGAATTCAGCCTCCATTTGCGCATTCCGTTTTGGGCGCAGGGGGCGGCGGCAATGATAAATAATGTCCACACAGTGCCTGCTCCGGCGGGGCAGGAGCTAGTGCTGCGACGGATATGGCAGCCCGGCGATTCCATTCGTCTGCATTTGCCCATGCCTCTAGAAGCTCTGGAATCCCATCCGCGTGTGGCCGAAAATCGGGGCGCTATCGCCTTGCGCCGCGGGCCGATTGTGTATTGCGTCGAAGGCCATGACAACGAAGCGCATACGGGAGATTTAGCCGTGCGCCTGGCTGAAAACGGCTTATCCGCGGATTGGCAGGCCATGTGGCGCCCTGAACTTTTAGGCGGCGTCATGACGCTGGAAGGCCCGGGCTTTGTTATGCCAGCCGCTGGGCCCTTGTATCGCCCGGCGGGCTCTGTGCCCATAACGCCCAGGCCGACAAAAATTGTGGCTATTCCCTATTACGCCTGGGCGAATCGCGGCCCCTCTTCCATGCGCGTGTGGCTGCGGCAAATATAAAGCCAGCGTGGACAATCCCGCCGCGAGTGCCTCCTGTGTTTTTTGCCCGCACAGGGGCTTTTTGCTGTTTGCTGCCCCAGCCAAAGCCTGGTCCTGTGGATTAGTTGAGGGGATAAGCTCAAAGCGTATGCGTAAATTAAGTCTTGACATTAAAAAACAATAAGGCTTACTATAATTTTAAAAAATTATTGAGAAAAAAATCATTGAAAGAAATTTCATGATAGGTAAAGACGATACAGACAGGTCTTTGTCGCCGTCCCACTATTGACATCGTCTCAGTATCAGAGTTTTGCGACAGCCCACACCCGCAAAAATTCGCCGAAAGGACAAAAGTGTAATACCGCCTGCATCGTTTAAGCCCATTTACAGATTGTAATCATATTGCCGGCAATCGCCAAAAGCGTCATCGTAGGGAAAGACAAACGATAATCCTAATCAAACACGAGGAGGTGCTTGTCTATGCGCAAAGTCTTTCTCTCAGGATTAGGATTTGTTCTGTCTTTAGGTTTTATTGTTTCGGTCACAGTGGCAGGAGTGCCTACAATTTTTACATCGGAGCAGAAATTCGGGCCGCAAGTGCGCGAAATGCTTACAAGAACCGAATGGGAAAGCTATCCGCCAGAAAAGGGCTCAGGTCCTGCGCCTGCGGAAGTGGCACATCCGGAGCCATTGCCCCACCCGATTAAGGTGCTTATCACCAAAGCCTTTGATCAGGTGCTCCAGGGGGTGACAGGAAATTGCCAAGCATATGGCCAGAAATGGGCGGAAACATTAGCGAATAATGCGACGCCACAAAATTATCAGCAAAATAAAACGCAAATTGAGCGTACAGAGGCACAGGCGCGAAGCCAGTTGAATGCAGTGCTGGCCTTAGCGCTCTTGTCTTGCCGGGATAAAACAACGCCCGAAGCGAAGCCGAAGCCGACCGGGAATGTGGAGTATAAATGCCGGCCGTACGATTGGGGCACGACAGAATGCAAAAAATTAGCGCCAGCGGATATCAATGAGGTGTGGGTGGCGCCGAAAAGCGGCTGCCTGCATGTCAAAGAAGGCGCGCTGTTTACGGGTGGGGCGGCGGGAGGCGCCGCCTGCTGGTTCCGCTGGACAGCTCCCCGCTCCGGCACGCTCTCGGTCACAATGCATTCACATTTGCAGGGCCGGCAGGGCGTTGTGTGCTCGGGCTGGTGGGCCAATGCCGGAACATGGGCCGCCACTTTTGTCAAAATTGTCGATGCCGCCACGAGCGAGGCCGCGCAACAAATTAATTGGTCTCATCCCGGCTCCCTTATCTGTCGCACAAACACACGCGATTTTAAATGCCCCTCTCATAGCGAAGTCACAGCCACAATGAAAGTGACGCAGGGGCGGACTTATCTGATTGGAGGCGGACTCGTGGCGGGCGCCACTTCCGCGGGCGTGGGCAGCGCCGGCTCCAATTTCTATATGCGCATTTGCTGGTTTAAGCTGAGCCTGTAACGCCGCCGCTGCACGCCCCCCGCGGCCTCACATAAACTAAATAGATGACTTTTACAATTTTCCTTATACGCCACAAAGGCTGCCTCGAAAGGCAGCCTTAGTTTTTTCCATCCCGCCCTGCCTTTTTTCATCCGGGAAGCGATTAAGCGTTATTTTGCCGTGCGCCAGGACATCGGATAGGCGCCATATTCGTAAAAGGCCGCATACAGCGCCTCGATATTTTCAAAAGGCACATCCGGCCCGATTTCGCCATGCAACATGCAGCCGCCCTCATCAGTGGCAAAAGCCTCCAGCGCTTCTTTCACAGCCGCCCGCACTTCTTCCGGCGTGCCAAAAGGCAAAACAGTCTGTCGGCTGATGTCCGTCCGAATGCAACAGCGCCCCCGGACAATCTCCCCCACGCGCTTTGTGCCCATAATCTCATGCTGGGGATTGAGCAAAGTGACGCCGATTTCGATTAAATCCTCAATAATCTCCAGTATCCAGCCGTCCGAATGGAACCATATATGCACGCCGTTTTCGCGGGCCGGGGCAAACATTCGGGCATAGCGAGGCTTAAAGAAGCGCCGCCACATATCGGGATGAATGAGCAGGGCATTTTGCGCGCCCCAATCATCGCCAAAGGCAATACAATCCGCTCCCAGCTTGACATAGCGCTCAATGGAATACAAATTATACGCCACGAGCTTATCCGCCAGCTCGTGTATGCCCTCATTGTCTTCGGCCAGATCCAGATACAGATTCGCATTGCCGCGCAGATGTTGCATATGCTGAAAGAAGCCGCCGCCGCTGGCCAGCACAAATTGCCCGGCTTCTTTGCGCTGCT
>CAZUOJ010000071.1:0-18469 GCA_964622325.1 uncultured Armatimonadia bacterium | reverse complement strand
GCGGAAAATATAATCTTTAATCGCGTGGGGCGGGCGTCCTCGCCCGCCACTGCTTTCGCAGGCAAGACGCCTGCGCTCGGCAGAATATTTGTATTAAGACGCCTGCGCCTGGCTTATATGGCGTCTTGTTCTCCTCCTGCTGGGGCAAGATTTTATTTTCGGCTTAATCCTTTAACAAAGGCAAATCAATCCGCGCCCCGCCATTTTCGGCCGACATATCCATCGCCAGACATATCTCGTGCGTTTTGACGGCGTCCTCCACATCCGGGCAGGGACGCGTGTCATTTAAAATCGCGTCAATGAAATGATTAATTTCGCCCTCGAAGGGATGATGGGCCACATCGCCGCTGTCGGGCAAAATGGCGGGCACAACTGTCCAGGCATTGGCTTCGGGCAAGAGCACCTTGGACCAGACAAGATTATCCCGGATTGTGCCCTTATCCCCCAGAATATCGATATTAAATTGATACGGCATGACACAATCCACAGAGCTGGAGAGCTTACCAATAGCGCCATTATTGAATGTGACTGCCCCCACGACAGTGGCCGGATATTCGTAACGCTTGTCCCAGCCGCCGGCGAAAGCCGCCACGCTTGTGACTTCCAGCCCTGTAATCCAGCGAATGGCATCCACGGCATGGCAGCCGCCGAATAAAAAGCTGCTGCCGCCTTCTTTTTTCGTGCGGCACCATTCCCAGCCAGAATACCAATCAGACACGCCGTGCCAATAATCCCCCTCGGCATAAAAAATATTCCCGATAGCCCCCTGCTGGATGAGCGTGCGTGCATTGATCAGCGACGGGCACCAATGAAGCACAAAACTGACAAGCGTTTTGACGCCGCTTTCGCGCACGGCATCCCGCAACTCTTTGACGCCCGCCAGATCAATCGCCATCGGCTTTTCCATAATGAAATGCTTGCCTGCGGCGGCCGCTTGGACGCCATTTTCCACATGCAGATGATTTGGCGTGCAAATGGAGAGCACTTGCACGCGCTCATCTTTGAGCAGCTCCGCATAATCCGTGTAAATTTTGGCCTGAGGGGCGCCGCATTTTTCCGCCGCCCGCCGCGCCGACGACTCCTTCCGACTCCCCACTGCGACAACCTCACAATGCGGATTTGCCATATACGCATTCAGATGTTCATCCGCGACCCATCCCGCTCCCCAAATCGCACAGCCAATCTTCTGCTCCGCCATCCCTGCACACACCTCCTTTATGCTAGGATGCACAATGAGGGGCTAAGGCTGCCTCGCATTGTTTTTATTCCTGCCTTCCTTTCTTATTCCTGCTGGAAGGGCTTTAATTGGGCAGGGGAATAGACAGATGCAGCCTTGAGCGCCTGCTTGCTTTGGCCCAATTTTGGGGAAATTATACGCGGGGAGCTTTCTGGCGCGGCATTTCGCTTCATTTGGACTTTGCAGAGCTGGGGAAAAAGCCGCGGGAACGAAGCTGCGTCAGCAATTCTTTCGCAGACAGCGCCCCCTCATGCCGCCACAACTCCTTCCCCTGGGCATCCACAAGCAAAATTGTAGGCGCCATTCGCAGGCGCCATTTTTGCGCCAGAGCTGGAAATTTTTTCGCCTCCACATAGACAATATCCAGCTGCGGCGTTATGTCTTTCTTTTCTTTTATTTGCTTCTCGAATTGCCCTACAGCTGTCCTGACCTTTTGGGAGAGCGTCTGTTCAGCCAGCACAAATACAGCCAGACACGCCCGCCCCGAGCCTGTCGGAATGGCGGGCGCGGCAGGGAGGGCCGAAGACGCAGGCGTTGTCGCCCCTGTATCACAGCCACAGCCGACAGCTGCCTTATGAGCCCCTGCCTGCGCTGGCTGCGCCTTGATCCTGCTGCCCCACAGCCATCCAGCCGTGAATCCCACGAGCCCGGATAACACTATCGCAATGAAAACAAAGGAGGGGCGCATTGTTGGCTCCTCAGGGCAAATTTTTCCACATGTTGCGTGGCGTCAATGTCTGTTCATAGCGCAGCCATTTGGCATGGCCGTCATAAAATAAATAATTGCTGCCGCCCTGATGGCGTTTTTGTACTGGCCACACCGGCGGATAACTGTGGGTATGATATTCAGGACAAACACGACATGTGGCTTTTTCCGATTCCCCCAGCATAATCATTTCAGAAGGATGATATAAAGAATCCAAACTATATATGCCCCCAAATGGCAAGCCCGAAAAATTGGGATCATTAGGATCCAGCGTAAAGCCATCACAAATGTAACCATAGCTGCCCACAAAATTATGTCCGCCTACCGCACCGCGATGGGAAGGACACACAAAAACTTGTGCATTTTTCACATACGGCATAAGCATCTCAAACCAATAGAACAAAACGGGTGAAGGATTTATAAAATCACGGATACAATGCGGCACAACCATTCCATCATAATCTTCCGCATACATCAAAGAAGCCAGGCCAAGCTGCTTAAGATTGCTTAAACAGGAGATGCTGCGGGCTTTTTCGCGGGCTTGCGCAAATACGGGGAAGAGAATAGCCGCCAGGATGGCAATAATGGCAATCACAACGAGCAGCTCAATCAATGTAAAACCTTTTTTTGCCATGTTGGGGGCCTCCTTTTCGGATCATTGCCCCATATCGTAACATTCCATATCATATAATGTCAATTCGTTTCTATAGCGCTTCCTAAATTCTTCCTCCCTTCGTACTCATTTCTCCCCTCGCAATTTGCTCTGCCTGCTGCAGCTTTATTCTGAGCGCGAAAATTATTTAGTTTTTGTAAGGAATGACAAATTTGGCCACGCCTGCGGCGCCAATAATATCATAGCGGCTTGCCGCCCCGGGAGCCGCACTGTAAAGCTGTAGGCCTCTTTGCCTGCTGGCTTAAGCTTCACAGGCGTGGCGCCTCCGCGTCCATTAAAAAGCCAACGCGCCCAAAGAGGCTTAAATCCTAAATCACGCACAATCACAGTCCCTGTGTTTTCTTGCGGATCGTGATTTACAACAATTACGAGCGCCATTTCCTTGTTTTTGCGCATGCCGACTTCCATCTGGGCCTTCGGATCGGCCACGCCAAAAGAAGCCTGCAAGGGCAAAAGCAATTGCGCCATCATCCGACGCAGGCGCGCCGCTTCCGCTGGCTTATCATTCTCCACAGCCTCAAAATACGCCGTTTCCAGATCAAAGGGCAACATAATCATCCGCCCTCGCCCAAAGGAGCGAATTTGTGGCTCTTTAGCGTCTGGGGCAAAGGAAACAGGCAGCTGCATCGCCGCTCCTTTATGATTCATTGTCGGCATTTTATCCACAATTAGCGTGCCGCCCGCCCTCAGCCATTGCTCCAAAAGCTGCGTCATTTGCTCGTGCAGGATGTCGCAGCCGAGCAATAGAAGCGCCTTATAGGGCAGCTTTTGTTGCTCAAGCGCAATTTCTTCCGGCAAAATATCTACATTTCCCCATCCCTGGCTCACACAGGCATACGCATAAGGCTTGGCGGCAGGATTATTCGTAATAAATGTCTGGGCCGTAGGATACAGGAAGGCAACCTTAGCCGCGGGCCGCGCCAGCTGCGTCAAAAGCGGCCCCAATGTGTTGATTTTCCGCAGCTCCTGCACTGTCCAGGCCCAGCGTTCCGGCCGGGCATCATTGCCTGTGCCAAAAGGCAGATGAATAAAGCTATTCAGATAATCTGCGCCATGCAGCAACGCTTCATAAGCACATTCCGCGCTGGCTTCCTTGGGATTTTTCTGAAATGGCCAATTGCGATCATCCAGCTCAAAATAAAAGCCCCAGGGCTTGTGCAGATGACGGGCGATTTGGCGCATAAAAGCCATACAATAGGCCGCTCGCAGCATCCGAATTTTTTGCGAATCCGGATAAAAATAGGGATACACATCAAAATCTATCCGATCAGCCCAGCGGCTCCAATCCAGGGCATCTTCCTGATTTGTGAGTGGCCGCCCATAGCCCAGCCCAGTGCTCATATATGTCAAGAGCAAATCAAACGTAGCGCCAGATTTTTGCTTTAGCTCCCAGCCTTGTCGATAGCCTTCCGCCACATAATGCCCCAAAAAATCCGCATAAGCCCAGCGCTCACAGACGGCCTCAGGCGGAATTTCTTCAAATTTGCGCAAGGGAATGCCGTAGCGCTGCCGAAAAACACGTTGACAATGCTCACAATAATCCATGCTGGCAGGGCTCACTGTCGGCTCATCCAGAATCTTGACGGACAGCAGATTCGGCGCCCGCCGGGCGGCTTCAATTTGCGGATTGAGCTTTTCCGCTAACGCCTGCGGATATTCCGGAGCAAATACACACGGCTGCGTAGGCACATTATTGCCCACGAGATTGAAGCTCGTGTATTCGTATATCGTCGCCAGGCCCAAATCATAAGCCAGCCGTTGTAAAGCCCAGATATTGCGAATCTGCGCTGAGGGCTTGTCCTCTGGCTTCAATCGGGCAAGAGCGCTCAAGCCCCCGACCGCTATTGTGTTGAATCCCGCTTTCTTGACAGCTTCCACTTCCTTACGTAAATCTCCCAGGCTTAGCCAATGCCCGGAAGCGCCGCTGCCTGCCATTGTGATAATGGGGAAGAAATTTTTTCGATTTAAAGGAGCAGAGGGAGGGGGCGTGGCAGGCGGCATATCGCGTTCCAGCAGAGGAGGCGGCAATTTTTGCGTTTCGCGCCGCAAAGCCCATTGCATCAGACGCTGCGTGAGCTGTGCACAGGCGGGCGTCGCAAAAAAATCTTTCTCTGCATCCAGATTAGGCTGGGCATTGACAAGCGCCACACGCCCCTGGCCAAATTCCCAGACAAGGAGCAAAGGACGTTCCTCGCCCTTCAACACGAGCACAGCGCCTTCTTTAGCTGTCAGCTTTTGTGTGTAGGCGGCGACGCCTAAATCCTCATTTGTTATGCCCTGTGTAATGAAATGAGGCGTCGCCCTTGTAGCTAAGCGGCTTGTTAATTGTGAGTCGCCTGCCACAAAAGTAGCTGGCAAGCAATCTGCCAGCGGGCGCTTGAAATCTCGCGAGCGCGCTAATGTCTCTTGCCCGCCATAAAAAATAAGCCCCGCTCCGGAATATACGAGATTGGCCAGCCCTGTGGCCTGCTCCTGTGTCAAAATAAAAGGATCCACATCCAGAAGGACAATTAAATCTACATTTAGCAGTTCATCCCAATGAGCAGGGAAGCCAAATAAATCCAGGCCAAAATGCAGCCCCTTGAAGGGGAAGGCGCGCAGGCGATGTTGGGGATCTATAGTCGTCCATGCCTGTGTGAGCCAATATGTTGAAGGGCTGGCCGCCGCGTGGCGAAGAAGCAATACATCCAGCCGCGCATCGCGTCGCAACGGCAATGTGTGAGGGCTATAAGTCTCCTGGCCGGCATAATCCATTGTCACAACGATGTCATCCACAAGCAATGTGAATTGGGCATTCTCCGTATCGATGTCATCCAGACGAAATGTAAGCTGTTTGACATCGCTGAAAATCTTGCTCCAGATATTGCGAATTTTTGTGGGATCTTTTGTGTCAATCACACAATGCGTCCATTTTCCATACACAGGACGAACATCGTAATCATTGAAATCTGTTTCAGAGGTGCGCAAACGTACTTTAAAGCTTTCCAGGCGCGAACAATTGGCAAGCTTATAATAAAAACTGACAGTACGTAAACGAAACATGGGCAAAGGCTGCGGCAGCTGATATGTGATGAAACAGGGCTCTGATTTTGTGGGATCCACAAAGCGCATGTCTGCCGCCAGGACATTTCCTCTTTGGGCATCATGCAGGATTTGCAATCCTTTTCGCCCTGTGTCGCCCTTGTAATATTCTGGCGACATGCTCGTGCTCCAGCCTGCTAATGTATCCGTCTCAAAATCGGCCAGCGTAATCGTCGTTTGCGCCTGCAGAGCTGAGCCGCAAAGAAATAAAAGAATATAAAGCAAGATCATCAGACTCGCCTCTTTTGGCCAACAATGTATTCTCAATAACAAAAGCAATCCCAATAACGATTTCACATTTTCTCAGAACAATTCCTCTAGCGATAAAAGCAGGCTATAATGAATAGAGGAGGCCAGCCAGAGGCGACAAAAGAAACGATGATTTTAGGAGCCGGAGGCGATGCAAGCTTCAATAACTGTCAGGAAAGCCATTTTGGGCCTTATCCTATTTGGGCTTGTGAGCGATGTTTGCGCCCAACAACTTCTCATTGCCAGCGCGAGGCCTATCAGCATCGGCGTTCAATTTCAGGAGAATACATTTGTCATGCAGGCCGATGTGCTCGAGGCGACAAGCCTGACGCTGTATTGTCCTGTGCGTCCGGGCCTGATAAGCATCAGCGGGATGAAAGAAAAAATAGAGGCGAAATACAATCTCAAACAAAACACGATGGAATTGCTTTTGCCGCCTGGCAAATATCGTTTTCATATCCGCGCTTTGCCATGAAATATGTGGCGTGTATTGTAGCTTTTTATGTCATTCCTTATTTTGCTTTGTCGCAATCTTTGGACGAGCTGCAGCCCAAAGATAGCGTCCGAAAACAGCCCATTCAATCGCCATTTTCTTCTTCTTTGTGGGCAGAAAAAGAGCTGACGCCGGCGTTTAATTTTATTTCAAATCCCTCTTTTGAAGCGGGCCTCAAAGGCTGGCATATTCATTCTGAGAAGACAGCTGTTTATGCCCTCATCACAGAAAATCCCATCCATGGCACAAACAGTCTTTTCATTTCCGCTGCCTCTAACACAACGCCTGCGCCCGCCCCTCTGTTGTTTCAGGATGTGCCTGCCTGCGGAAAATGTCTTTATGAATTATCAGGCTGGATCAAACAAATGCCAATGAGTCGTGGCGCTGTGTGTCTTTTTGTGCAAGCGCTGGATGCTTATGAAAATATTCTGGCAGAATCACACAGCGCACAATTTTCTGAGGAAAATTGGCAACAATTAATCGTGAGTCTTGTGTCTCCTCCGGAAACAGAGCTTATTCGCGTGGGCATAAAAGGAGAGCCTGAAGCTGCGTTTGCTGTCGATGCTTTGCGCTTGCATATTCGCAGGGGGCCGCGCAGGCGCCAATGGGGCCCCTATATCACGAATTTTCGGGCAACGCGGATAGAAGCCACATGGGCACGATTGTCCTGGAAAGGGCCGTCCCTTCCTTATGAAATCAGCTATCGTGCTTTGCGCAAGCCGAAAGAAAAAGCCATTGTTCTGATAAATCTTCCGGGCCATGCTTATTCTCTTGTGGGGCTGGAGCCCAGCACGGAGTACGAAATTCGCCTCCGCCTGCTGTGGCCCGAATTTTATGATGAGCGTGGCCAGCTCTCAACAGCCCCCGCCCGCCCAATGGATCCGCCGCCTATTAAAATGATAACGCCCTCCTGGCAGCCTCGAAGCTTGGGATTCTGGCGTTTATGGCCTCCTGTCGCCTGTCAAAGATTGCCTGGGCCCGGATACAATCCGCGCATTGAAGCTGCTGGAGAACATCTTTACATTGGATATGAATATGGGGGGAATATCTATTTGAGCAAAATATCGCCGACAAGAATGCCCCAATGTCAGCCTGAATGGACACGAGAGATTCTTGCCAGCGAGAGTGCGCGCGATCCGCTTAAGCTTGTGGATATGTGTGTGGAAGGAACAAAAATCTATCTGCTGTATCAGCAGGCTGACAAAAATTTGGGCCTCGCGCTCTTTGATTGGGAATTAGAGCAAATAGAAGCGCCAATTGATTTGCAGATTGCTGCCTCTATGCAAAATCTGAAACAAATGGCTCTGTCTTGCTTTCGCAATGAGCTATGGATTATTCACAGTTCCGCGGCTTTGCCAATTAATAAAAGACAAGAAGCACATCTTATAATAAAAATATCTCCCGAAAAAAATGTACATATTCTGAATTTGAGCTCCCTCTCGAAAATGCTGGATGTCCAGGACATTGCAGCCGCTCCTGTTGGCGATGAGCTGCTGCTTCTTCTCACGGCACGCATCCCAGATCCCCAGGGAAGGGCTCAAACGGCCTTATTTGGTGCCAGCTTCAATGGCCTTTATCTCAGATGGCTCCGCAAATTGCATGAGGTGGAGCGGATCAGGCAGCCGCGCCTGTGTGCTCTGGGCGCGGCGTTATATGCCGCGTTTGTCGCTGAAAAGCCTGCCAGCGCGCAAGAAAGAAATTATAGCTCCTTACAATTGGCTTCTTTTGCGGCCACACAGCCTGTCGATGAAATCGTTTCTTATGTGGATGATATGAAATACAATCGTTCGCCTGATATCGTTGTTCTGAACAACTCTTTATGGCTTGTGCACGAAAAATGGGAATTCGCTCCAGCGTCTGAGAATCCGCCGCCTCGCTATCACGGCCTTTTTCTGGGCCGTATTGATTTTGGCCCCTGGCGACGGCCGCCCGAACGAGAAGCCTTCTTAGCAGATGTCTTTCCGTTTCTTTTTTGATATTGCCCAAACAAATATTTTCTAAACAGCATTATTCAATGTTTCAAATTCCTAACAAGCTCAAACTCATTGGCCGCATTATATTGTAGCTTCGTTGACATTCAATTTTGCTATGCCTTATAATCGCTTAGGCTTATAAAATACAAGGACAGAAAGTTTCCCAATTTTGGGGAGGGATAATGATGGCTTGTCCCCAGCTTGGCGTGGGCGTAATTGGAGCAGGCGTGTGGGGCGAGACGCATCTGAAGGCATATTCCTCGGCGCCGCATGTGCGCCTTGTGGGCGTTTGCGATACGAACGAGGCTTTGGGACGCGAGCGTGCAGAGCAATACGGCGCCGAAATGTTCACAACAGATTATCACGAGCTTCTGACGCGGCCTGACATTGAGGCTGTTTCCGTTGTCACGCCTGATTTTTTGCATCGGGAAATAACAGTTGCGGCTCTCCAAGCAGGCAAACATGTGTTGCTGGAAAAGCCAATGGCCACAACATTGGCAGATTGTGAGGCGATGATAGAGGCGGCGCAAGCCCAAAATCGCATATTAATGGTGGATTTCCACAATCGCTTTAATCCTGCATTTGTGGCTTTGAAGCGGGCGATTGAGGCAGGGCAGATGGGCGAGCCGCAAATGATGTCTTTGCGCCTTAATGACACGATTTATGTTCCGACAGGGATGCTGAGCTGGGGCGGGCAATCTAATGTCTTGTGGTTTTTGGGCTCCCATTCTGTCGATCTTGTCCGCTGGCTTTTTGCTGACGAAATAGAGCGCGTCTATTGCATATCCCGTTCCCGCGTCTTGAAGGCGCGCGGGCTGGACACGCCCGACTTTTTCCATACGATTTGCGAACTGCGAAAGGGCGGCGTGGCACATATTGAGAATTGCTGGATTATGTCCAATGCCTTCCCCACAGTGGCGGATCTGAAATGTGAATTCATAGGCTCTGAAGGCACGGCTCTATTCAGTGTCGTCAAAAATGAAACTGTAGAATTTTACAGTGATCATCCGCTGCGCGCCTTTGGCTCGACGCCCCAAATAATGTTTCCCGACACAAATGTATTGATGGATATTCATGGCAAGCCGACAGGCTTTGCCATAGAAAGCATTTTATATTTTGTCGATTGTGTGCTTAAGGGCAAGAAGCCCTTTATCACGCCGGAAGATGGGCTCATCAATACGAAAGTTTTGCTGGCTGCTTTAGAATCCGCACGAACAGGACAGCCTGTGACAATCCAATGATGCGTGTTTGCCTGTGCACAATTAGCCTGCGCGAAAAGCTTCTGGATGTCGCCTTAGACATTGCCGCGGATCTGGGCTTTGAAGCTATTGAGCTTTGGGGCCGTGAGCCCCATGTCAGCGAGATATTTGATGAATCGCGCCTGCGCAGTATTCGGCAAATGGCGCAGGAACGCAATCTCGCCATTCCTGTCTTTGGCTCCTATTTGTATTTTGGCAAAACGACGCATCGCGAAGAATCTGTGCAGCTAGCCGACACATTACATACAGCGTATGGGCTGCATACGCCAATTGTGCGGGTGTGGGCTTCGGATGTGGCTTCCGCCCAGGCTTCGGCGCAAGTGTGGGAGAAAACAATCCGCGAGGCTCAAGAAGCCTGTGATCGGGCGCATAAGATGAAAATTATCTTGGCGGCAGAGATGCATGACAATACATTGGCGGACACAGCGCTGAGCGCACGTCGGCTCGTAGAAGAAATAAATCGGCCTAATTTCCGGCTTAATTATCAGGCGCTCAGTCGCCCGGGCATAGAAGATCCGCTGGAGCGTCTGGAATTTGTTTTGCCTTATGTCGTGCATGTCCATTGTCAAAATTTTATTCCCATAAATAGTGAGCCAGGCTACAAACGCGTTCCCTTAGAAGAGGGCTATATTGATTATCGCGCCCTTGTGCGTCGTTTGCGTGAAGCCGGCTACGAAGGGCATCTGGCGATTGAATTTGCCGCGGAGGAAGGCAAAGGCAAAGAAGCCTCTTTAAAGCGCGATCTGGAATATCTTCGTTCGCTGATCGAAGAGGAAGAGGCCTAATCATCTTCCGCATCCTCTCAGCAGTTTGGACGCCTGGGGCGTGCAAAGCTACATTTACATCTGGGGGCGTCTTATGTATCGAATCCGCCGCCTATTATTGCGCTGGCTGTGGGCATTTATGGCGCTGGGCGCTGCTTTGGCGATTGTTATCGGCGTGCAGCGGGGGGAATGGGAAGTTGTGCAGCGCTGGGCGCAGACCTTATGCACATCCTGCATTGGGCTGGGAAAATAGGGCATGGGGACGCCGCATCCTCCTCGCTGGCTCAATTCACGCCATTGGATACAATTCGCCTCTTTTATTTTCAGCAATTCCTGGCTTCTGTCGCGTTTCAAGGGCTTTTGTTATCCAGTGCTGAATTGCTGGGCTTGCCCGAGCGCTAATTTTGCCTGTCCGATTGGCGCCCTGCAAAATGCCTGTACGAGCGCCCGGCTGGGCCTCGCCGGCGGCCAGAGTCTCTGGCAAGCCCTGCCGCTGTATGTGCTGGGGACGCTTTTATTTTTTTCCGCCTTATTTGGACGAATGATGTGCGGCTGGCTATGCCCGTGCGGCTGGCTGCAGGAGCTGCTCAATCGCCGCGGGCGACAGAGACAGACGCCGCGCTGGAGCTGGCATATCCGCTATCTTGTGCTGATAAGCCTTGTGCTAGTCATTCCTTATGTTACAACAGAAACATGGTTTTCCAAGCTGTGTCCGATGGGGGCGTTGCAAGGAGCGATTCCGCAGCCGCTGTTGCATCCTGATTTGCGCAGCCAAATCGGCTGGCTCTGGGGCCTGAAGATAGCTATTTTAGCCGCAACAATCGGCGCATGTTTTTTATGGCGGCGCCCCTTCTGCGCTGTAATCTGTCCGTTAGGCGCCATATTTGGCCTTTTTAATCGGCTGAGCGCCTGGAGAATTGATTACGAACGCAGCCGCTGCACGGATTGTTTATTTTGCGTCCGAATTTGTCCACAGGGCTTAGATCCGAGGCGAGATGTCAACAGCCATGCCTGTATTGGCTGTCTGGAATGTATGAAATGCCCTTATCACGCCATCAAATCCCGGCCTCAATGGGCGCCTTTGCCCGAAGAAAAGACTAACGATCTTTGAGCTTCTTTGTATAGCTCGTTAATGCTGATACGGCTCATCCATTCTTTCATTGAAAATGCCAGGCGACAGGAGGGCGAGCACAATCATGGCTGAAGCCATTCAAATTGTGCGCATGGGAAGAGGGGACATTCCTTTCGGGATGAAGCTCAAGGAGTTGGCGGGCTGGAATCAATTGCCTGTGGATTGGGAACGATTTTTGGAATCCGAGCCGGAAGGCTGTTTTGTGGCATATTATGAAGGCCGTCCCGCTGGCACGGCCACCACAATTGCTTATGAAAAACTTTTTGGCTGGATTGGAATGATCCTTGTGCATCCTGAATTGCGCCGGCGCGGCATTGGCACAGCGCTTTTGCAAGCAAGCCTTGATTATCTGGAACAAAAAGGCGTGGCGGCCGTGAAATTAGACGCCACGCCGATGGGCAAAAAGCTATACGACACGATGGGCTTTGTGGATGAATATCGCTTGGAGCGCTGGGAAGGCAAAGGACGCTTGGGATCCTGGCCAGAAGGCGTGCGGGAGCTGACGCTTGCGGATGCAGATATGCTGGAGGAATTTGATCGTCCCATATTTGGCGCGGATCGCCGCCGCGTCTTGCAGCGGCTGCTAACGGAGCCGACTGTGCGCGTTGCGGGCGATTTTTACAAAGGCGCTTTACAGGGCTATGCGGCTATTCGCCCTGGCGCTCGGGCGATGTATCTGGGGCCCTGGATAGCTCGGGAGGCCGAAACGGCAGAACGGCTCTTTCAATGGAGCCTCGTGATGGCCGCCAAAGCTCCCCTCTATGTGGATGTCCTGCTGCCCTGTCCGTTTGCGCTGCCGATTGTGCAAGCTGCCGGATTTGTGATGCAGCGCTATTTCATCCGGATGTATCGCGGCGCCAATGTCTCGCCCGGACAGCCTCAATTTCAATGCGGCATTCTGGGGCCTGAAACAGGATAACAATCTCGGGAAAAATGCGGGCGTCCCTGATAATAAAGGCGCCTCCTTTACGAAAAAGCAACAGCTTTCGTCTCTTTGCGAAAGCCAATTTTGATTGTGATAATGACAGCAAACGAAATGTAAAGGCGCATCTCCCTGAGCCTGGCCTTATGTCACAACATCCCCTGCGAACATGACTTTCACGACTTCCGCCAGGCTTGTGACGCCCTGATGGACTTTCATCAGGCCATCATATTTCAGGCTTTTCATTCCTGTGCGCAACGCAATCTGCCGCAATTGCGCGGCATTCATGCCGCTTGTAATGCCTTCGCGCAATTCATTATTCATCACAAGCAGCTCATAAATCGCAATGCGGCCGCTGTAGCCTGTATTACGGCATTGGGCGCAGCCGCGGCTGCGATGAAAGCGCAATTTGGCTGTCTGTTCAGGCGTCAGTTGCAGCCGCTCCAGCTCCTCGGGCTTTGGCTCATATGCTTCGCGGCAATGCGTACAGAGACGCCGCACGAGTCTTTGCGCTAAGATCCCATTGACGGTCGAGGCAATAATGTAGGGCGCCACGCCCATGTCCACAAGCCGTGTCGCGGCACTGGGCGCGTCATTCGTATGCAGCGTGCTCAAGACAAGATGGCCTGTCAAGGCGGCCCTGAAAGCCATCTCCGCTGTCTCCAGATCACGAATTTCTCCGACAAGAATAACATCCGGATCTTGGCGCAAAATGGAGCGCAAGGCGCTCGCAAATGTTAAATCGATCTGGGGATTGACTTGCACTTGATTCACGCCCGCCACTTCATATTCAATGGGATCTTCCACTGTCGTGATATTTTTTGTTTCGTCATTGATGGAATGCAGCGCGGCATACAGCGTTGTTGTTTTCCCACTGCCTGTAGGCCCTGTCACAAGAATCATCCCCTGGGGCTGATTAATCAGCTCTTCAAAAGCCTTACGAGTGTCGGGCAGAAAGCCCAGCTGGCTGAGGGATACAAGCGCTCGGCTCTTATCCAGAATGCGCAGCACTGCCTTTTCGCCCCAGAATGTCGGCAATGTAGACACACGCAAATCGATTGGCCGGCCATCAATTTCCGTCGCAAAACGTCCATCCTGAGGCAGACGCGTTTCGGCGATATCCTCGCCCGCCAGAATTTTTATCCGCGAAATGACATAGCGATGCATATCGGCGGGCAGATGCGCGATTGTCTGCAATTGTCCGTCAATCCGAAAGCGCACGGCCACATTTTCGCCCCGCGGCTCGACATGAATATCTGAAGCCCGCATTCGCACAGCATCCTTCAAAATCTGCTCCAAAATGCGTACGACAGGCGCCTGATCCAGCATCTCCGCCAGGGCTCGATCCACGACTGTGGCGTATTCACTCTTCGTCACGCTTTCGCCAATATCGCGTGTTGTGGCTGTGACATTGACTGTCTGGCGCGCTAAATTCGCATAATATTGATCAATGGCTTCTTCCAGCTCTTCCCTGGGCACTTCAATCGCTTCCACGCGCCGTCCTGTCCGGCTGCGAATTTCATCCATAGCAAAAACATTCGTCGCGTCGGCCATCGCTACAAGGATTCGATCTGCGCTAATCTGCAGGGGCAAGACAAGATAACGCTCCGCGACGGCACGAGGGATGTCCCGTAGGGCTTCGGGATCCACTTCATATGAAGCTAGGCTTTGTTTTTTGGCATTTGGCCGGGGCGGGGCCATGCTTTGCGGACGCGTGGGCGCCGGCCGAGGGGGCTCTGAGCTGGCTGGCAAAGCTGCTTGTTCGGGGCCAGAGGATGTCTCAGGGGCGGCAGGAGAGGGGACAGCAGCGGACTGTGAGGGCTCCTCCGTCATATCCGCGGCCGCCTGAGCAATATCCGCAGCTGTAATCAAGCGCATCCGCAAAAGCGTTTGCACAAGATTCAGCCCTGTGGCCTCGGCCTGTTGACGCGCCTCTTCCACTTGCGCCGCTGTAAGGACGCCTCTGTTGAGCAAAATTTTTACAAGCCTTTCCTCATCGCTATTGGCCATTGTTTATCTCTGCCTCGCTTTTGTACATATTATGAGCCATCTTCGGATTTCATCCTGTCTCAATCACGCCATATTCAATGCGCGAATGTTCTCCTTTAATGATTTGGGAAATAAAAAGATGTTCCCATAAGCTCGTTCCCTGTCGCTGCTTAATGACAACACGGCGGCTGGCCACACGGCAGGCTTCACGGACAGCCTCCGCCTTTAGAGGAGAAGGATCCCCCAACGCCCGCAAGGGCGCCATCGCCTCTGATTCTGCCAGCGGCACATCAAATAGGGGATCAAAATACACAACATCAAAGCTTTTATCTGCACAAGCCGGCAGAAAGAGAGAATAATCGGCACAATAGACGATTATGCGTCGCAGCAGCGCTGTGATTTCCGGCCTCGGATCTTCGTATGTCGCTAAGCCCTCCCGTGTCAATTCGCCCAGCAACAGAGATTTTTCCAGCCCTACAACACATCCCGTTGGGCCCACTTTCCAGGCGGCCAAAGCCGCATCTGTGCCGCGGCCTAATGTGCAATCCAGCACGCGTGCGCCTGGCTGAAGCTCCATCGCTTGCAACAAGGGATCCAGATGCCCCCGCAAACAATTGTGCAGGCGGACTTTCAGCATGTTGGGATGATAAAAGTATGTGAGCCCGCGAGCCGGCTCATGATACACAGGGCGCTGCGTCGTAATCACAAGCACGCCCTGAACTTCGTGTTCCTCCACGAGCCGCAAAAGGCTGGCTGTACGCGGCACATAGGGCATAGCTAATCGCGCCGCCCAGGCCCTGGCTTTTCTTTCCAGATCAGGCAAAGGATTTTGGGATGTCGTGACAATAAGCTTCTGATAAAGACAGCCGCCCCACAAAGCGGGATTGTCATCCACATTGGGCCATATGGGCTTAGCTAAGGGCTTCCACATCCCGCACGCCCTCCACAGCCTTCAACATTTCTATTAGTGCCTCCAGCGTCAGGGCAGATGGCAATTCCGCTGTCAGAAGATAATACAGGCCCTCCTCAAGCGTCTCCGGGCCCAGGCGTACGCGGCTGATGCGGACGCCCGCCGTGCGTGCGATAGCAAGAATCTGCGGCAGCGGGTCGTTTCCGGGCAGCGCAGAAATAGCCACGCGCACATCGCCGGGCTTTTCCACAAGATATTCTTCCAAAACTTTTAAGAATGTTAAAGCCAGAAAAGCTAGGGCAGCCGCAATCACAGCCAGCATATAGCAGCCAAAGCCGATCGCCATTCCCAACGCGGCTGTCATCCAGAGCGAAGCGGCCGTTGTGAGGCCCTTGACAGTGCTGCCGTGGCGCATAATTGTCCCTGCCCCCAGAAAGCCAATCCCTGTAACAATTTGCGCCGCTATCCGGCCGGGATCGTATTGAGCGCCCGCCGCATAAATAGATATCATGGCAAACACAGCGGAAGCGACACACACAAGCACATGCGTACGTAATCCCGCCGGCCGCTGATGACGCTCGCGCTCAAGGCCGATTAAAGCTCCTACGAAGAAGCTGGCAATAAGGCGTGTAAATACAACAGATATGTCAAAAACATTGAGGGGCATGTCTCATCCCCTCCTCTTGCGCTCAATTTTCTTGCTTAATTTCTGTAATGAATAGACGAATTTGGCTCTTTATGTTTCTATGCCCAAATTTTCCGAGAAATAAATAATGTCAAACAGGCAACATTGAGGCTTTTGAATGTCGCCGTTTCGCTGCAAATATGCTCAGCTTGTGGCTAAATATATTATGCCAATTTAAAGTTATAGCCGCTTTTAGAGCTTTTGATGTTCCCAAATGTACGCCTTTTGAGCTTATGGAGAAATTGCCTTTTGTGCTTGTTGCGTGTAAAAATTTAATTTTGATTGTGAAAGAAGCTGCTCTGTCTTGAAATGGGCCGATTATATGTCAAAGCTTGGACAGAAGGTGGGCTTGCGCTCACAATTTTATCCCTGACAGAAATTTTAACAATAAATAAGAAAATAGAGGATTAAGGGGCTTGGCTGACTAGTTTCTCCATGCCTTCCAAAAAGGGATTGTATTGTAGTTCCTCGCCAATTGTAGTCGCTGGGCCATGCCCGGGATACACGATTGTCTCCTTATTAGTAAGCCTGAGGAGCTTGCGCAAGGAATCCATTAGCACTGGCATGCTGCCCCCGGGCAAATCCGTGCGGCCGATGCTGCCTGCAAAAAGCGTATCTCCTGTGAAAACAGCATTGTCCCAAAAGATACACAGGCTCCCCGGCGAATGTCCTGGCGTATGCAAAAGGCGCAGAACAATATCTCCAATCTGCAGCTCTTGCCCGTCGTCCACAGCCTCATCCACGGCACAGGGCTCGGCGCCGCCGACTAATTGGACAAAATAGGGATGGGGCTGCTGGACAAAGGCTATATCCTGCGGATGAGCTGCCACACGAAGCGAGAGCTGACGCTTCACAGCAGCTGCCGCCGCGATATGATCCACATGGCCATGCGTGAGCAGAATCAATTGCGGCTGTAGCCCCCGACATTGTGCCACGATCCGTTGGGGATCGCCTCCGGGATCAATAATCACAGCCTGCCCCGAAGGATCATGCAAAATATAACAGTTTGCTTCCAAAGGCCCTACGACAAGCGTCTTTAGAATGCCGGCCATTAATCTCTCCGCTGATTACATTAAAGTTTGCGCTCATCCCAATCTAAATAGGGGGCATCTTCGGACAAGCCTTCCCAGTTTGCGCCGGGCAACATCCCTACATCGGAGAGCGCTGTTAAGCCGGCGCGCATTCTCCAGCGTCGCAGCCCCTCCAGATGATATTCATCCAGGGGCCCCGCCCTCGCGCAAAGGCGCTTCGCGGCTTCGCTGTCCGCATTTAAAAGCATAATATCCGCTAAGGCATATTGATAGACAGGATTATCCGGCGCAATCATACTAGCTCGGAGCAAGGCCGCTTCCGCCTTATCCAGGATGCGCTGGCGGATATATGCCGCTCCCAAGCGCGCAATATAAAAATCATCTATGGGCGCGCAGCGAACCGCAGATTCGTATTCCTGCACGGCCGCCTCAAATTCATACATGCGCATGTAAAATTCGCCCAACTTATAATGATAATATCCTTCGTCTGACGCCAGCTCCACAGCCCTTTGATACAGTGCCCGGGCTTTTTCGTAATTTCCAATAAGCCAGTACAAATCGGCGAGGCGGCAGCAATACCAATGACGAGAAGGATCACAGGCCAGGCCGCGCTCCATCGCCTGCACGGCCGCTCGAATATGGCCGTGCGTATAATAAAATTCTCCCAGGCTAAAATGTGCTTCAGCGTGCCGCGGATGAATTTTGAGCGCTTTACGATAGGCCCGATAGGCTTGCCGCGGCATCTCCGCTTCCAGATATGCGTCGCCCAATTTCACACGCGCCTCAGGATTGTGGCTATCCAATTCCGCGGCTTTTTCATAATGTCCAATGGCGTGCTCCAGCGCCCCTTTTTCCGCCAGAAAATCGGCATATTGCAGACGCGCCTGAGCTAGCCATCGTCTCCGGGAAGCATCTCCTGTGCGTTTACGTTTGCGTGGCATGCGCCGACATCCCTTCTGCGCAGGGGCTATCTATGATAACAGTCACAGGCCCATCATTAATCAGAGAAACATACATATGAGCGCCAAAAATGCCTCGGGGCGCGTGCACGCCCATTTCTGTACATATTTCGCAGAATCGCTGAAAAAGTCCTTCCGCTTGTTCAGGCGCTAAGGCCTCGCTAAAGCCCGGCCGTCGCCCTTTGCGGCAATCCGCATATAAAGTGAATTGCGGCACGAGCAAAATTTCTCCGCCAATTTCCTGGACGGATAAATTCATTTTCCCTTCCGCATCCTCAAAGATCCGCAAGCCCAGCAGCTTGCGCGCCATCCAGCTTAAATCTGCCTCGCTATCGCCTGGCCGAAAGCCTGCAAGCACAAGCAAGCCTTTGCCAATGCGTGCGACATTCTCGCCGGCGACTTCCAC